>CANRNF010000030.1 GCA_947631865.1 uncultured Oscillospiraceae bacterium
GCGCCGGAGATCTCCTCGGGGGACAGCTCCATGGTCTCGAAGTACTTCTCCATCAGCTCCTCGCTGGTCTCGGCGGCGGACTCGGCAAGCTCGGTGTACAGCTCGTCCAGCCGGCCGCTCATGGCGTCGGGAACGGGGATCTCCACACGCTTCTTGCCGTCCATCTTGTAGGCCTTGCGGGTGACCACATCCACGATGCCCACGTACTTGTCGCCGTCCTTGATGGGGGCGGTCATGGCGCAGACGGAGCTGCCGAACCGCTCACGCAGGCCGTCGAAGGTCTTGTCGAAGTCGGCGTGCTCCTCGTCCAGCTTGGAGATATAGAAGGCCCGGGGCTTGTTGGCGTCCCGCAGGTATTTCCAGCTCTTCTCAGCGCCTACGTTCACACCCTCCTTGGCGGCCACGCAGATGACGCCGATATCGGCCACGCGCAGCGCCTGGTACACCTCGCCGGCAAAATCGAAGAAGCCCGGGGTGTCGATGATGTTGATCTTGTGGCCCTGCCAGTTGGCGTACATGGTGGCGGCAGAGATACTGATCTGGCGGCGGATCTCCTCGGGGTCGTAGTCGGAGACAGTGTTGCCGTCGGTGATCTTGCCCTGGCGGTCAGTCATGCCCGCCACGGACAGGATGTTCTCCGCGAAGGAGGTCTTGCCGTTGGTGCCGTGGCCCAGCAGGCAGATGTTGCGGATGTTTTTCATTTCCATAGGTGCTGCTCTCCTTATATCAGATACGATTTCTAAAGTTGGATAGGCGTTTCACAAATATCTATTATACACGATTGGGAAATCCTTGGCAACCCATTTATTTGGCCCTTTTTGGCCCTCAGCGGCTCTGGCCAAAGGCCAGGATGACCACCGGCAGGGCCCAGAGGAACATGTACATGAGCACGTTGCCCGCCGTGGCCGTGTCGTAGGAGCCGGCCCGGAACAGAAGGAACATGGTGATCATGCCGATGACCGTTCCCAGAAGGGAGATGACCGCGCCGGCGCGGCTGGCGGCATAGAGCTTCCGACCGGCCTCCGCCGCGTCCACCAGGGGGCCCATGCCCGGCCGGGACAGCACCGCCGCCACAGGGCCGGGCTGCTCCTGCCGGGAGAAGACACGATAACGGTCCCGGAAGGGCGGGAAGTTGAAGTTATCCGTGGGCATACGGAACAGCTGGCGTATCATCAGGGGGGTGATGTTGAAGTCCCGGATGGCGAAGATGGGCTGGGTGCGGCCGGACAGGAGGGTCACCAGCGCCTCCTGGACGCTGGACACGGGGATGTAGTCCAAAGTGAACACGCCCACCAGCTCGCCGCTGAGAGCCGTGCACACAGCGTTTTTCACCACCATGTTCTGGGGAAGGCGGATGCCCATCAGGTTCATGAACCCGGCGGAACCCACCAGTACCTGCTCGCCGTTCACCCGGGCGGACAGGCCGCCGCCCTCGTGGATGCGGAACTCCTCCGGCTGGACCAGGGAGTACTTGCGCCGCTCTATGAGCTCCATGAATACCCCGGAAACGCCGCTGCCGGAGGCCAGGAGCATGCTGGCGGTGCAGGAGATCACCTTGTCCACCAGGGCGCCCTCCAGGATGCTGATGCTGCTGAATTTGATGTTCCCGGGCGGGAACAGGTCCTCGTCAAAGATGACCACCCGCTTGGTCCGGCCGATATCGGCGGCGCCGGCATAGCCCGCCACGGCGGCGCCGGACAGCTGGAGCTTCCGGGCGAGCATGGAATAGGGCAGGGGGAAGCTCAAAAAGGCCGTGAAGGAGGCGCTGACCGCCATGAGGGCGGAGAAGGTGTGCAGGAAGAGAGAGCCCATGTTCCCCAGAGAGGACACCACCGCCAGCAGCAGGGACGCCAGCAGCAGCAGAGGTGACGCGGTGGCGTACAGGCCCTGGCAGAAGTCCGGCTCCTCGGTGCGGTGGACCACACCGTCCAGGCCCCGCGGGACCCGGCTCAGGAAACGGCCGCCCCGGTTCGTCTCCCCGGCGGCCAGCACGGTGGGGGTCTTGGAGATGGCCGCCATGCGCATGGTCCGGGCCCGGGCCACGCAGGTGAGCTTTTCTCCCCAGAGGGCGGCGGTCAGGGAGAAGGCGCCCAAGGCGCAGAAGGGCATGGTCCCGCCCTGGCCGAAGGTCACGAGGGCGCTGTCCACGAAGCTCAGAAGAGCTGAGACGCAGGCCAGGGATTCCGCCCTGGGCTGCAGGGCCAGCAGCTGCCGCAGGCCCGCCACGAAAATGTCCAGGGACGAGAGCATCACCGTGAGCAGCAGGATCATGGACACGGCCGCCTGGGTCTGCAGGCTCTTTCCCAAGATGCCCGCCATGGGCAGGCGGAGGCTGATCCAGGCCAGGACGATGCACAGAAATACGCATACCTTCAGCCGGAAGCGGATGCTCTTCACCTGGCCGGCATAGAACTTGTGGGCCTTTTTGGGGGAGACCTCGTCGGCGGCGTCGTATTCCTCCGGGTCGGGCCAGTTGGCAGCCTCGGCCTTCTGCAGCTCCTTTCGGGCGGCGCGGGTGGCGAAATACCGGGCCAGAGGGGTCAGGAAGCGGTCCTTGAAGGAGGGCTTTTCCTCCGGGGGAACGTCGTCAGACCGCCGGACACGGCGGCGGGGACGCTCGTCGGTTACGGGTCCTTCCTCCGGGATGGGGGCGGTTTCTTCCTCAGGCTCCTCCTCGGGTCCCTCCTCCGGGGCAGGCTCGTCCTCGCCGGGCATGTCCACATCCACGGTGATGACGCCCTCCGGGGAGATGTGCACCCGGGGCTTTTTGGGTGGCGGGGACTCCTCAGCGGGAGCGCTTTCGCCTTCCTCCGGTGCCGGCTCATCGTCCTCCAGAAGGTCCCCCAGGCCCTTGGCGTCAAAGTCCAGGACAGAGGAGCCGCCCCGCTGGCTGATGGTCTCGCCCAGGGCCTCCATAACGATCTGCCGGGACCGCTGGGCGATGGCCTCCGCCGCCTTCGCGGGCTGAACGGGGGACGGGCCGCCGCTGGCGGGCTTGGCCGCCGCACGGTCCCGGTAGCTGTCCAGGATGGAGTCCAGGGAGTACTCCCCAAAATCCGGCAATAGGTTGTCCAGATAGTGGTCACTCATTGGCGCTGTCTGACGATCTCATAGAGAAGGACCGCCGCGGCGGCGGCGGCGTTCAGGGAGTTCACCTTCCCCATGAGCGGGATGTCCATGACGAAATCGCACTCTTCGCGCACCAGACGGCTCATGCCGGCGCCCTCCGAGCCGATCACGAGACAGACCGGTCCTTTCATATCCGTTTTCCAAAGGGGGCTGCCGCCCCCCGCCTCGGCGCCGAAGATCCAAAGGCCCCGCTCCTTCATGGTGTGGAGCGCGGCGGTCAGGTTCGGCACTCGGGCCACCAGCATGTGCTCGGCGGCGCCGGCGCTGGTCTTGTCCGCGGCGGCGGTGAGCCCGGCGCTGCGGTGCTTGGGCAGGACGACGCCGTGGGCACCGGCGCACTCGGCGCAGCGGATGACGGCCCCCAGGTTCCGGGGGTCCTCTATGCCGTCGCAGACCACCACGAAGGGGTCCTGGCCCAGCTCTTCGGCGTGGGCGAGGATGTCCTCCAGGGTACAGTAGGCCCGGGCGGCGGCCACGGCGATCACGCCCTGGTGGGCGTGGGTCTGGCTCATGGCGTCCAGTTTCCGCCGGTCGCAGTCCGTCACGGTCACGCCGGCATTTTTCGCGCTGGCGGCGATGAAGGCCAGGGCCTTATCGGCGCTTCCCCGGGCAAGGAACACCTTGTCCAGGGGACGACCCGCCCGGATGGCCTCCATGACGGCGTTTTTTCCCTCTATAATGTTTTCTTCCGACATATTCATACAGATTATACTATAGCACAAATATTCCTATTTTAAAAGGGAAATCCACGCCTTTGCCAAAAAATACTCAGGATGGCCGGACATGGGTAAAATGGTATGGACTTTAATTGAAAAAAAGGGTATGATTGACGGGAGGTGATGGCATTGAGATCCCTGAATAAGAGGATAGACCGGTTCTGCATGAACCACCCCGGGTTCGGACTGCACAATCTGATGATCTTCGTGGTCATCGGACAGGTCATCGTGTGGCTGTTCAGCATGATGGACCGGACCGGGACACTGGTGCAGTACCTCTATTTCAACCCGGCCCTGTTCCTGCGGGGGCAGGTGTGGCGCATCGTCACGTTCGTGCTGGTGCCCTATGACTCGTCGCTGCTGTTTTTCGCCATTGCCCTGTATTTTTATTACTTCATCGGCAGCAGCCTGGAATCGGCCTGGGGCACGCCCCGGTTCAACATCTACTACTTCAGCGGCATGCTCCTCACGGCCCTGTATTCCCTCTTGTACTACGTGCTCACCAAGCGGATCGTGGTGGCCACGTCGGCCTATCTGAACCTGTCGCTGTTTTTCGCCTTCGCCACCCTGTGGCCGGAGCAGCGGGTGCTGCTGTTCTTCTTCATCCCCATCAAGATCAAGTGGCTGGCCTGGGTGGACGCGGCCATGTTCTTCATCGCCATCGTCACCTACATCGGCCAGGGGCTCATCGGCCTCGCGCTGGTGCCGGTGGTGGCCATGCTGAACTACCTGGTGTTCTGCGGGTCGTGGCTTTTCGATTTCTTCCGGCCCTCCCACGCCCGGGCGAAGGCGGCCCAGCGGGTCAAGACCATCCAGTTCAAGCAGGCCGCGAAAAAAGTCCAGCAGGAGCAGAAGGCCCAGGGCTACACCAGAAAATGCGACGTGTGCGGCCGGACGGACCGGGACTATCCGGACCTGGAATTCCGCTATTGCAGCCGGTGCGCGGGCTATCACTGCTTCTGCATCGACCACATCAACAGCCATATCCATTTCACCGAGTGAGAGACCCCATCTCATCAAAGAAATGAAGGGAACGCATTGAAACGTAAGACGATCGTGATAAAGGCCCTGGCGCTGCTGGTGCTGCTGGTGGGCCTGGGCGGGCTTGCGCGCGCCGCGAAGGGGCGGCTGACCGGGCAGGCCGTGCCCGCTATGGGCGGCACGGCGGAGGTGTCGGAGAAGTCCGTATCCCCCACGATGCCTCCCACGCCCACCCCCGTGCCCACGCCGCCGGCAGAATTTACGCCGGAGCGGCGGATCTCCGACGTCATCACCTCCACCGCCTATATGGTCAATGGAGAGGAGACAGGGAGCTATCAGGCGGACAGTGACCACATCATGGACTTTCTGGGGCCGGAGGATTACGCGAAGGTGACCGGCATCGTCACCTTCCGGGGCAACAATTTCCGGAACAGCTCCTCCTTTGGCACCGCGGCGCTGAACGCGGCGGTGTTCGGGGACTACTGGACCGTGACCACCGGCGGCATGTCCGGCGGCGGCACCTACTGGGGCGGCAGCGGCTGGACAGGCCAGCCCTTGGCCGTCCAGTGGCCGGAGAGCACCAAAAAGATCATGAATATGTACGACTGGGCCAAGGAGAAGGACGGCCTGGTGGAGGTCATATACGCCACGTTGGCGGGGCGGGTGTACTTCATCGATCTGGAGACCGGGGAGAAGACCCGGGACTCCATCTACCTGGGCTATCCCTTCAAGGGGGCCGGGTCCATCGACCCCCGGGGGTACCCCCTCATGTACCTGGGCGGCGGCGTGTCCGGAGAGGGAACGCCCCGGATCATGATCGTGAGCCTCATCGACGGGGAGGTGCTCTACACCACCGGCAACGGCGACCCCTTCGCCCCCCGGGAGTGGAGCGCCTGGGACAGCTCCGCCCTGGTGGATGCCGAAACGGACCAGCTCATCTACCCCGGCGAGAACGGCGTGCTCTATGTCATAGACCTGAACAGCCAGTATGACGAGGCCGCCGGCACCATATCCATCGACCCGCAGGAGGTCAAGTTCACCTATACCTCCTCCACGGCGGACAAGTATTACTACGGCATGGAGGACAGCGCCATCGCCTGGCGGGGCTACCTGTTCATCGCCGACAACGGCGGTGACTTCCTGTGCATAGACCTGAACACCCTCCAGATCGTGTGGCACTTCGACTGCCTGGACGACACCAACTGCACCGGCGTGCTGGAGGTGGACGAGACGGGCCACCCCTATATCTATCTCAGTACCTCCTACCACCTGGGGTGGCGGGGCTGGAACGCCCTGGAGATACCTATCTGGAAGATCGACGCGGTCACGGGCAAGGAGGTATGGCACCACAGCTATGACTGCCACTCCATAGCCGACCTGTCCGGCGGCGTGCAGGGGTCCCTGTCCCTGGGCACGGGACCGCTGGAGGGGCTGCTCTATGTATCCGTGGCCCGGTATCCAAACGTGGAGGACGGCACATTGGTGGCCCTGGACACCGAGACAGGGGATGAGGTCTGGACCTACCATTCCGACAGCTACTCCTGGTCCACGCCCGTCACCTTCTACGATACGGACGGCAACGGCTATGTGCTGTACTGCTCCTGCATCAATGGGAGCATGTATATGCTGGACGGCCTGACGGGGGAGCTTTGCGACGAGTTCTACTTCGGTGTCACCACCGAGGCCACGCCCATCGTCTGGAACAACACCGTGGTCATAGGCACCAGGGGCGAAAAGATATACGGCATCACCCTGGGGTGAACCGACCGACAAAATAAAACCCGGCCCGCGATGTTCGTCGTGGGCCGGTTTGATATATCCGGTGTCAGTTGGTGATGTTGGCGGTGATATACTGAGTGCCGGGGACGGGGGGCTTGCCGGTCTTGGCCTGGACAAGCTGGCTGACCGTGACCATCTGGTAACCCTTCTCCGCCAGGAAGGGGACGATGCGTTCAACGGCGTCCGCCGTGGACTCGTACACGTTGTGCATGAGGATGATGTCCCCGTCCTTCACGTGATCCATCACGGCCTTGCAGACGGAGTCGGCGTTCCGGCTCTTCCAGTCCTCGGTGTCGATGCTCCAGTAGAAGATGGGCATATGCTCGTCCACGCACACGCCCCGGATCAGGTCCGTGGTCATGCCGCCGGGGGAGCGGAACACCGTGGGCCGCTGGCCGCAGGCCTGCTCGATGGCGTCGTCGGCGCTGAGGATGTCGTCCGGGGTGACCTCGTCGCCGTAGTGGGCGTGGTCGTAGGTGTGACAGCCGATCTCATGGCCCGCCTTCAGCATATCGGTGAGCTTTTCCGGCAGATCCGCCGAACGTATCCCGATCTGGAAGAAGGTGGCGTGGCCGCCGTATTCCTTCAGCGCGGCCAGGATGCGCTCGGTGCAGTCCTCGTAGTCCGGCCCGTCGTCAAAGGTGAGAGCTACCATGGGCTCGTCCACGCGGACGCCGGTCATGTCCGCCGCGCGGGCCGCGGTGATGGGCTCGGAGGAGGTCCAGCCGGAGTAGACCCGGGAATCGCCGTCCTGGATGAAGCTGCGGATGTTGAACATATACTGGGCGCCCTCCTGCAGGTCGGGGATGCTGAAGCCTCCGGCGTCGCTGGCTTTCGCGTCCAGGGTCTTCTCCTCGCCGGACACGTCGGCGTACTCCAGCTCATAGCCTCCGGCCCCACAGTCCTCCCAGGACAGGAGCACGCCGGTGCCGGAATTCAGCGCCGTCATGGCGCTCACGGCTTCCGGCAGGGTGTAGGCGGAGCAGGACACCGCCCGGCTGAGGCGCTTTCCGAAGAAGCTGTTCACGGCGGAGATGGAGTAGGTGTACCGGGTGGCGCTCTTGAGGCCGTCCACCACGTACTGGGGACCGTCCTCCGCGCTCACCTCCGCCAGAAGCTCGCCATCGCCGTCGAAAATATCATAGGCCTCTATGCCGCCGGCGCTCTTCCAGGAGAGCACCTGCCGGTCCGCGGCGGGGGAGGATATCTGAAAGTCCTTTACCCGGAAGACCAGGAGGTTGTGCAGGACGAACACCGCAGCGACGGCAAAAACAAGGGAAAGGCACAGGATGAGCCTCCTGCGGCGGCGCTTTTTGGCTATGGGGCGGTGCTTTTGGCCCGACGGGGCCTTTACCGGGACAGGTATGGGTTCGCTGGGTGCGGGGCGGCGTTTTGCGGCAACGCGCACCGGGGCGGCATGCCGGGCGGGCGCCTGGTGCCGGCCGGCGGGAGGCGTTCTGCGGCGCGTCCCGGCGGTCACGCTTACGCTCCGGCCCTGGCCGGCCGCACGGTCGTCGGGAAGGTCCGGCTCCTCCCGGTATTCTGAAAGATCGCTGTCGTGGCTGCTGCCTCTGTCCGCCGCCATGTCTCATCCTCTTTTCTGCTTACGACCCTATTCTTTGAAATAATATAGGATTTTATAGGCGGCGTTGTCAAGGTTTTTCTTCCCACAGGAAAAGGAGACAATATCAATGCCAAACGAACCAGCAGAACAGGTAGCCTGTCAGCACGGCGGCCAGGGTGAAGGGCACGCCGATGCGCATGAAGTCTTTGGTGCTGACTTCGTAATCCTGCCGGCGCAGGATGCCGATGGCGGTGATATTGGCGGAGGCGCCGATGGGGGTGATGTTGCCGCCCAGGGTGGCGCCGGTGAGAAGGCCAAAATACAAAAGGATGGGCGAGCAGCCCATGGTGGCGGCGATGCCGGTGACGACAGGGAGCATGGTGGCCACGTAGGGGATGTTGTCCACGAAGGCGGAGATGAGCACCGAGCCCCAGACGATGATGGTGTACATCACGAACAGGTTGGACCCGCCCAGCCGGACGAACAGGTCCGCGATGGCGTCGATGACGCCGCCCCGGTTGATGCCCTCGATGACGATGAACAGGCCCGCCAGCAGAAGGAGCGTCTGGTAGTCGATCTCCAAAAACGCCGCCTTCACATTATGCCAGCTCTTCTCCCGCAGGCGGGAGTGGATGGCGCCCACCAGAAACACGCTGCAGCAGATGATGCCGTTGGTGATGGCGGGCTTGCCGGGGATGAAGCTGGCACAGATGAGAAGCACCACCGTGCCCACCAGCAGCCAGGTGGGGAAGTAGTTGGTCACCTCCGTCTTGTCGGGGATGGTGACCGGCTCCCGCTGGTCCCGGAACAGCCACAGGATGATGGGCACAGTCATGAGCGCGCCCAGTTCCACGGCCCAGAAGATGGAGAACTTCCCATCCATGAAGAAGAAGTCCAGAAAGTCCATGTCGGCGTAGCCGCCCAGCATGATGGAGGTGGTGTCGCCCACCAGGGTGGCCGCGCCCTGCAGGTTGGAGCTCACAGCGATGGAGATCAGAAGCGGCACGGGGCTTACGCCCAGCTTCGCCGCGATGGCGAGGCCCACCGGCGCCAGCATCAGCACCGTGGCCACGTTGTCCACGAAGGCGCTCACAACGCCGGCGAACAGGCTCATGGCCACCGCCACCCACATGACGTTGGGCGTCTTGGTCAGCAGGACCTCCGCCATGCGGTTGGGCATCTTCGACTCGATGAACAGGCTCACCGTGCCCATGGTGCCGGCCAGCATCATCAGCACGTTCCAATCCACCGCCCCGGCCAACTCCGACAGGGGCACGAAGCCCAGGACCACGTACAGCACAGCGCTGGACAAGGCCACCCAGGGCCGGTACTTGGGCAGGGCGATCATCAGGCAGTAGGTGAGGATGAATAGGACCAGAGCGGTGACAGACATGGCGTTCCTCCTTCTTACATCAGGCATCAAAAAAAGACTTTTACCGCGGGAAAGGCGCGGTAAAAGTCTCGTTTCAGATGCAATATCTGCGGCGGCCCGGATCATCATGATGATCGTACTGACGAGACGCCGGACGCGGGCGGCTGCCCGCGCAAACTACTCCCTCTTACAGAACAATATTATAGTCCACCAGGGGCGGATATGTCAAGAAGGCGTCATTTTTCAGCTGGAAAAGATCGTTAAAGAAAATTTCTTGACATCTTCTTTATATCTGCATATACTGAGAGTGAAAAAAGGGGGTGTAAAGCATGGCCCAGACAGTGAATGTGAATTTTAAGCTGGACGCAGACGTAAAAAAGAGCATGGAGCAGGCCTGCGCCGATATGGGGCTGACTATGAGCGCCGCTTTCACCGTGTTTGCCAAAAAGGTCGGCCGGGAAAAGCGGATACCCTTTGAGATATCTGCCGATCCGTTCTTTTCCGAGAGCAATATGGCCCATCTGCGCCGGGGCGCGGCCGCGCTCAACGCCGGTAAGGGTGTGGAACATGAGCCCATCGAGGACGACAGCGAATGAAGAAGGTTTGGTTCGACGAGGCCTGGGACGATTATCTGTACTGGCTGACCCAGGACAGGAAAACGCTCAGACGCATCAACGCCCTGATCCGAGACATAGAGCGGGGAAGCTTTGACGGCATCGGCAGTCCCGAACCGCTGAAGGGGGATTTGAGCGGCTTCTGGAGCCGGCGAATCGACCAGACGAACCGGCTCGTCTACCGCGTCAGCGGCGGGGTGCTGGAGATCCTGTCCTGCCGGGGACATTATGATGATTGAACAGAGGACGGGAGACCGTCCTCTGTTTGCTTTGCGCCCTGGAAGTCACTTCTCCCTGACCGGGACCCAGATCTCGCTGGTATAGTCCGGCGAGGACATGTCCCCGTCGGGGTAAGCCTCTATGTCCAGCTCGTAGGTGGGCTCGTACCGGGACGAGGGGAAGTATTCCGTGATGATCCGGTGCCAGAGCTGCTGGATGGCTTTCGGCATGGGGCCGCGGCAGGGAAACACTGCCCAGGTCTGAGCGGGGATGACCGTCCGGCGGAAGCCCTCCGGCACGGAGCCGCCGCAGTCCGCGGCGATGGCGTAATCAAAGGTCTTCTCGTCTGAGGGGGCGTTGCCGTAGCAGACGCCGTAAACAAAGGTCTTGTCCGGGGCCTGGGCCAGGAGCTTTTCCAGCGTCCCGTCCGCCTGGGCGCGGGTCCAGAAGTCAGGGATGGTATTTTCGTTCTGGGAGTCCACGATCGTGTGCTGTTCCACCCGCTCCAGCAGGGTGAGGGCGGGCTTTTCCATGATCTTGCAGTCCATGATATGACCACCTTTCAGTGTGATATGCACGGTGAAGGGCTCAAAGGATCGGGGATGGGCTCCGCGGCGCACCTCTGAGGGTGTGACGCCGTGGAAGCGCTGAAAGGCCCGGGCAAAACTCTCCGGGCTCTCATAGCCGTACTTCAGCGCCACGTCCAGGACCTTTCCATCTCCGGCGGCCAATTCCCTGCCGGCTTCGGCCAGCCGCCGGGAGCGGACGTATTCGCCCAGACTCATGCCGCAGAGGACGCCGAAAAGACGCTGGAAGTAGAAGGGAGAGCAGGCCGCCTCCCGGGCGGCGGCGGAGATATCCAGCTCCCCGGTCAGATGCGCCTCGATATAGTCCAGCGCCCGCTGGAACCCGGTCATCCAATCCATAGGGACCCTCCTTCCGTGTGCCGCCATCATACCCTGCCGGGGCGGCGCTGTCCTGACATTTTCTGCCCTTTTCAGCCAGATGAAGCGGCCCGCTGGAAAACAGCGGGCCGTAAGCGTCATTTTTCCTTCTCCGTCCAGATCATGAGGGCGGTGAGGTCGGCGGGGGAGACACCGGAGATGCGGCTGGCCTGGCCAAAGCTCACCGGGCGGATGGCGGTCAGTTTCTGGCGCGCCTCCGTGCGCAGGCCGGGGACGGCGTCATAGTCGATATCCGCTGGTATACGGCGGCGCTCCATCTTCGAGAAGGCCTCCACCTCCCGGAGCTGCCGCTGGATATATCCCTCATATTTTATGGATATTTCCACTTCCTCGATGACGGCCCGGGGGAGAGCGGGACGGTTCGGGTCCTGATCGGCCAGGGAATCATACGTATTCTCGGGCCTTTTCAGGGGCTGATAGAGTTTGCCCTTTTTGAGGCGGGCGATCTCAGAATCGACCTGTGAATATTTATCCAGCGTGCGCTGGTACTGTTCCCGGCTCACCAGCCCCAAGTCGTATCCGATGTATGCAAGTCGTTTATCGGCGTTATCCTGCCGGTGGAGAAGGCGGTATTCGCTGCGGCTCGTCATCATCCGATAGGGCTCCTCGGTGCCCTTGGTCACCAGGTCGTCGATGAGCGCGCCGATGTATCCCTGGTCCCGGCGGATGATCACCGGGTCTTTGCCCTGGATCTTCCGGGCGGCGTTGACCCCGGCCACCCAGCCCTGGACGGCGGCCTCCTCATAGCCGGAGGAGCCGTTGAACTGGCCCGCGCCGTAGAGGCCGGATATCTTCTTTGTCTCCAGGGTGGCGTACAGCTCCGTGGGGTCCAGGCAGTCGTACTCGATGGCGTAGGCCGGGCGGGTGAATTCCGCGTGTTCCAGGCCGGGGATGGTGCGGACCATGGCGATCTGCACGTCCTCGGGCAGGGAGGAGGACAGGCCCTGGATATAGAGCTCGTCGGTGTTCAGCCCCATGGGCTCGATGAAAAGCTGGTGGCGGGGCTTGTCCGGGAAGGTGACGATCTTCGTCTCGATGCTGGGGCAGTACCGGGGGCCCACGCCCTGGATCACTCCGTCGTAGAGGGGGCTCCGGTCCAGGTTCTCCCGGATGATCCGATGGGTCTCGGCGTTGGTGTAGGTGAGCCAGCACACCGCCTGGTTTTGGGGCGGGGCGTCGGTGGAGAAGGAGAAGGGCTGGGGGTCCGGGTCGCCGGGCTGCATCTCCATTTTGGAGAAGTCCACGCTGCGGGCGTTGACCCTGGGCGGGGTGCCGGTCTTGAACCTGCGCATGCGAAGGCCCAGAGATTTGAGGCAGTCGGTGAGGGGCAGCGCCGCGGCCAGCCCGTCCGGCCCGGAGGCGCGCACCGCCTCGCCGGTGATGGTCCGGCCGCCCAGATAGGTGCCGGAGGCCACGATCACGGCCTTGGTGCGCACAACGGCGCCCTTGTCCGTGGTGACGGATACCACGCGGCCGTCCTCCACGGCGATGGAGATGACCTCACCCTGGCGGACGTAGAGGTGCTCCTGCCGTTCCAGGGTGTGCTTCATGATCTCCTGATACCGGCGGCGGTCCGCCTGGGCCCGGAGGGAGTGGACGGCGGGCCCCTTGCCCACGTTCAGCATGCGGTACTGGATGCAGGCCTTGTCCGCGGCCTTGCCCATCTCGCCGCCCAGAGCGTCCAGTTCCCGGACCAGATGGCCCTTGCCCGTACCGCCAATGGCCGGGTTGCAGGGCATGTTGCCCACGGCGTCCAGGCTCACGGTGTAGCACGCCGTCTCCAGACCAAGGCGCGCGGCGGCCAGAGCCGCCTCGATGCCCGCATGGCCCGCGCCGATGACCACGATATCCACTTGTCCCGCGTCATACGTTCTCATAGGCGCTATTGTACTCCAAAGTCCGCCCCGCCGCAAGTGCGGTATTTCGTTGACTTTGGCCGGGGGATGGTGTACTCTATTAGTGTACGCCGGCGTGGTGGAATTGGCAGACACCAGGGACTTAAAATCCCTTGTCCCTCGGGACGTGCGGGTTCAAGCCCCGCCGCCGGTACCACGTCAGAAGCGCCTTGGAGATTCGAGGTCCTGGCAAGCCAGGCCCCCTCATCGGCCAAGGCGCTTCTTCCTTTTTCCCGCGGGACCCACTTCGTTGGGCTCCCGTGGGAGCCCCGGGGAACAAGGTGTTATTTTTATAACCCTCCGGGCGCTTACATTATTGTTGGGCGCCCTTTTTCAGGTTGCAGTCACGGCAGAGCATTTGGCAGTTATCCGGCACGGTCTTGCCGCCCCGGACCCAGGGGGTGATGTGGTCGGCGTGCATCTGGTCAAACTCAAAGGCCTGCCCGCAGATGGCGCACTTATGCCCCTGACGCTCATAGGCGGCCAGGGCGTCCCGGCGGTCAAACGCACGGATGGACAGCTTCCGCACATCGCCGGTCAGCAGATATTCGTATATACCAGATTTGCGGGTCACGTCCTCGTCTCCCATCAGGCGCTGGACCTCTGCCTCCAGCGTCTGGGGGTCCAGATCTGTCCGCTTGCCGTGCTCGTTGAACAGCAGCCCCCAGGGCAGGCCCTTCATCTCCCGGCGGGTCTTGGGGAAGATAGCCTGCACCCAGTCGATGACGGAGCGGAAGTAATTCCAAAGCTGCACGGCGCTGGGGTCGTCCTGATGCCGGGCCATGTATTGCTCGATAGCCTCCCCCTCGGCGCTGGCCGCCCAGAGGATGGCCGTCTCCAGATACTCCTGGCGGATGGAAGAGCCTTTTAAGTAGTCCCCGGCCAGGGTGCCGGCGGCGCAGCCGGTCTTGGAAAAATACTTCTTCGCGCTGGAGGTCCAGCTGCCGGCATAGACGGCGTTTCGAAGCTCCTGGTCGGTGAGCTGCTCCCCGGCGATGTTGATGATGCGGAACCAGTCCAGCTTCTCGCTGTCCGTGCCGTCACAGACGTACACGAAAAGAGGGTAGTTCATGATCTGCAGCTTTATGTCGAGGGGCAGATTATAGAAGTACTTGTCGTCCACAGAGAAGGAGCCGTCCACGTACTCGCACAGGGAGATGGTGCGCTGCTGGCCGTCCAGGACCTCGAACCCATCGGAGCCGTCCTCCTTTTTTACCTTGCACCAGTAGATGACGTTCAGGGGCAGGCCCTTCATCACTGTGCGGATGACCTCGTCCCGCTGGGCGTCCTTGTAGACGAATTCCCGCTGGTACCGGGGGCGGATGTCCAGCCGGCCGTCATAGCCGACAACGCCCTCCTCCGCGTCGTTGAAATAGCCCTGGTACACTTGGCCGACGGTGACACGTAATTCATCTATCTCCATTTATGTTTCCTCCTTCGGCGGTTCCGGGTGTTTATTGCGGATGAGGATGCGGGAATAGGGGAGCTTGCCAGGCAGCCCATTGTCATTTATCCTCAATGAGTTCCCTGCTTTTCGTTCTGTGACGGTATATGGCGTTGACCATATGCACACGCCGTCCTTGAGATATTGAATTTCATCACCAACGACTTTATGTACCATAGTTTTGGGAACATCGGTTGCCATGCCGATTATCTCAAACTGTTCTGGGTTATATTGGTCTAAAAAGGTATCAGGCACACCTATCATGCCGGTATAGTCGCAAGGGATATTTGCCGTTTGAGAAACATCAATACCGTCATAATTGTAGTAGCGTGGGTAGTCCTCCGGTCGATAGCGCTTGACCAATATCAACTCTTCATGGCGCTTCTTGATATCGAGATTGGTCAGCCAAATGGATGGGCTTCTTGTCATGTATTCGCCATTATCAATGATATAGCCAGACGCCCTATTGCTTTCTATTAGCTGCTCAATATAGCTTTTAGGGGACATGAAATGCAGGTCAGTTGATATAGGGGTCATACCCACCCAAACCTTGTTTTCTTTGATAAGTGGAAATATTTCTTTGTAATGAAGCGCACTTTTGGGGCCAATGATCACAAACTTCTTCTCACGCTCCATCAGCGTGGCCACGTACTCCCGGAACAAAGAAAAAGGCGGGTTGGTGACAACGATGTCCGCCTCGTCCAGCAGGGCCAGGCACTCCAGGGAGCGGAAGTCGCCGTCGCCCTCCAGCTCGGTCAGTTCATTCTCCCCCGACTTGAACAGTTCTGCCACGTCCAGCATATCTACGCTGCCGTCCCCGGTCGTGTCGTAGACCCGGGTCACCACCGCCTTATAGGGGCGGTTTTTTGTTTCCTCCCCGCCGGTCACATCGGACAGGGACAGACGCCGGTCGGCGATGGGGGAGCCGGCATAGCAGGTGGCGATCAGCTTCTTCAGTCCCAGCCGGTTGAAATTTAAAACAAAGTACTTAAAAAAACTGCTCTCGAAGGGGTCGTCGCAGTTACAGAAAACGGTCTTGCCTTGGAAGTGCTTTTTATAATGGCGCAGTTCCTTCTCGATATCCGTGAGCTGGGTATAGAATTCATCCTTTCGGGCTTTGGCCGCCGCGTTGAGGTTTGCATTCCCTGCCATGACCGCACCTCCACAAATGATGGCCACATTTTAGTAAAGATATTTACTAAAGTCAATAGTAAACATCTGTACTGGGGTATACTCCCTCTGACAGGGGGTGAGGTCATGAAAAGCTATCGGGAGCGCATTCGGGAGCTTCGGGAGGACCATGACCTGTCCCAGGAGCAGGTGGCAAAGGAATTGGGCACATCCCAGACGATGTACTCCCGGTATGAGCGGGGCGCCTCTGAGCTGCCGGTACGCCATCTGATCAAGCTGTGTTACTTATACAAAACTTCGGCGGATGATATATTGGGGATACAATTGAAGTGACATCTCTCTTATAAGAAGCGGGCCGGGAGGCCCGCTTTTGGCATATCGGGGCGGGAGGGGGCATAGGCTGGTGCAAAGGCATAGGGGAGGTATCTCGATGGGGAACGGGGAGCGGAGCCAGGCGGCCCAGACGGCCCACAAGCTGACCATGGACGAGCGCAGGAGCCTTTGGATGAGCGGCGTGGAGGAAGTGGAGAGCTTTGACGACCAGACCGTGGCCGTGAAAACGGTGAAGGGACGGCTGTACGTGCGGGGCGAGGGGCTGAAGGTGGATAAGCTGGAAAAATCTACCGGGGAGCTGAACATATCCGGCGAGATCGCCAGCCTGGACTATGAGGAGGCGGGCACCGGCGGGTTCCTGTCCCGGCTGTTCCACTGATGGCGCTGCCGGCAAAGATCCAGCTGCTCCAGGCGGGGTGGTGCGTTCTCGCCGGGGCGGGGCTGGGGTTGTTATACGATATCCTGGGCGGGGCAAGGGATAAGGCGAGGCTTCCCAAGACCCTGGGGGACGGGCTGTTCGCCCTGGCGGCGGTATGGGCACTGTTTCTGGGAGGGATGGCGTCCATAGAGGGACGGCCCCGGCTCTATATGCTTTTGGCGGCGGGGTGCGGGTTCGCCTTTTGGGTGCTGGACGGGTCGCCGTTTTTGCGCCCGGCTATGGGAAAGCTATGGGCTCTGGCGGCCCGGGGCGGGGCATTTTTGGCCGGGCCTGTCCGGCGGGGAAGTGCATATATTCAAAAAAGTATGAAAAAACTCTTTTCAAACGGGCGAAAATGGTTTACAATAATAGCCACACGTGAGAAGGAAGCACGCCGGAAGCGAAAAGGAGGCAGTCGCCGTGAAGCTGCGCCGGGCAAGCTGGCTCACCGGATTGGTGATCGTGGGGCTGATCGTGTACGCATGTATCGCCCTGATGAATATGCGGACAAAGGTGGCCATGGCCAGCGAGACGGAAGCGGAACTGCGCCAGAGGGCGGAGGAGATCCAGGAGACAAACGCCGCGCTCCAGTACGCCATCGACAACCGCTACGACGAAAAGACCATCGAGGACATAGCCCGGGATAAACTGGGACTGGTGCTGCCGGACGAAGTGATCTTCTATGACAGCGGCAAATAATACATTAGGCGCGCCGGGAGGCGCGCCTCTTTTTTTTGCGGGAAAATGATAATTTCATGAGGCGATTCTCCGAAAAGTCTGTGCTATACTTAACACCATCAAAAAAGAATGAGGCTCCGGCGGGGGACCGCCGGGGTCTTTTTATCGGTTTGCAGGACGGGAGGGATGAGGTTGCCGAGGGCGGAGATCTGGCTGGAGGAGGACAAGCTGGTGCTGTTGGAGGGCTGGGCCAGGGACGGCCTGAGCAGGGAGAAGATCGCGGAGCAGATGGGCATCAGCGTCAGGACCTTTTACAAGTGGCAGAAGAAATACCCCCAGATCGCCCATGCGGTGCGCAAGGGAAGGGAGCTGGTGGACTACCAAGTGGAGCAGGCCCTGCTGGACAGGGCCCTGGGCGGTGACCTGCGGGCGCAGATGTACTGGCTCAACAACCGGCGGGGCGACAAGTGGCAGGAGCATCCCAAGGAGAAGGAGAAAGAGGACAGGGAGGACGTGACGGTAATCATTGATGTATGAGACGAAGTCGGGGCCCCCACGCGAGTCCAGCGAAGCGAGTCGCGTGGGGAAAGGAGCGGCCGCGCCGTATACGAGCCTTGCCGCTTGCAGCAAGGGGAGTCCTACGGTGCGGGTAAGCGACGTGCTTGGACCGGCATTCCATGATCTGGCGGGGGATGTGTTCCGCCACGGGCACACCCACTACGATCTCAGCGGCGGGCGGGGGAGCCTCAAGAGCTCCGCCGTGAGCCTGATGGTGCCGGTGCTGCTGCTGGAGCACCCGGAGGCCCACGCACTGGTGATGCGAAAGGTGGGGGCCACCCTCCGGAACAGCGTGTTCGCCCAGTACTGCTGGGCACTGGAAAAGCTGGGGATGGCGGCGGGATGGGAGACCCGTTACACGACCATGGAGCTGGTGCGGAAAAAGACAGGGCAGCGGATATTGTTTCGGGGGGTAGACGACTCCATGAAGCTAAAGAGCATCAAGGTGCCCTTCGGGTACATCGCTGTCACCCACTTCGAGGAGAAGGACCAGTTCGCCGGGCGGGAGGAGATACGCGCTATCCTCCAGTCCACTATGCGAGGCGGGGAGTTGTTCTGGAACTTCGAGAGCTACAACCCGCCGCTGAGCCGGGACAACTGGGCCAATGCGGACGCCCTGGAGGACCGGCCGGACCGGCTGTGCCACAAAAGCTGCTACCTGGACGCGCCCAGCCAATGGCTGGGGGAGGCGTTTTTCGCCGAGGCGGAGAGGCTCAAAGCGATAGATGAGCGGGCCTGGCGGCACGAGTACATGGGTGAGGCGGTGGGCACCGGCGGGAACGTGTTCGAGCAGCTGGAGAGCCGGACTATCACCGACGAGGAGATAGGCCGGATGGACCGGATCTACCAAGGAGTGGACTTCGGATGGTACCCGGACAAGTTCGCGTTCCTGCGGGTCCACTACGACAGCGCCCGGGAACGGATCTATCTCATAGATGAACATTATGTCAACCGAGAGAGCAACCGGGAGACAGGGGCGTGGATACGGGAAAAGGGATACTTCGACCGGCCTATCACCTGCGACTCGGCGGAGCCCAAGAGTATCGCCGATTACAGGGACATGGGGCTGCCCGCCCGGGGCGCGGTGAAGGGGCCGGGAAGCGTGGAGTACGGGTTCAAGTGGCTCCAGAGCCGGACCATCGTGGCGGACCCCGGACGGACCCCAAACGCCTGGCGGGAGCTGAGCCGGTACGAGTACGAGCGTGACCGGGAGGGTCGGCCGGTGAGCGGGTATCCCGACAGGGACGACCACGCCATCTCGGCACTGCGGTACGCCATGGAGAGCTTTTTCACGCGGCGGGGCACCTGCGCGTGAACGGGAAGGAGATAGTATGGGTTTCTTTCAGAGGAAGGAGAAAAAGGGGACGGGCCTGGCCTCCCGGGCGGGAGAGGTCTTCCACGTGAAGGTCCCGCCCGGCAGGGGCGGGGAAGGCGTCGCGGCCCTGTGCGCCCAGGTGTACCGGGGCCGGCCGCCCTGGCGGGACCCGGAGAAGGGCGTGGAGACGGTGAACTTCGCCAAGAGCGTGTGCGCAGAGCTGGCGCGTCTGGCCACACTGGCGGTGAAGATTACCGTCTCAGGCGCAGAGCGGGCGGCCTGGCTCCAGGAGCAGGTGGATGGATCTTACTTCCGGCTGCGGCAGTGGACGGAGCTGGGCTGCGCCTGGGGCACGGTCATTCTAAAGCCCAACGGGGAGAGCGTGGACGCTCTGACGCCGGAGCAGTTTCTCATCACGGACGTCACGGGCGACGCGGTCACCGGGGCGGTGTTCGAGAGCGGAGCATGGGACGGGGAGCGGTACTACACAAGGCTGGAGTACCACCGCTTCCTGCCGGATGGGCGGTACGCCGTGAGCAACCGGTGCTTCGCGGGGGCGGGGCCCTACGACAGGGGCAAGTATGTGCCCATCCAGGCCACGCCCTGGGCGGGGCTGGCGGAGGATGTGATGGCGGAAGGGCTGGAACGGCCTCTGTTCGCTGTGCTGCGTATGCCGGGTGCCAACCATCTGCAGCCGGGCTCGGTGATGGGACTGCCCGTATTCGCCGAGGCGCTGCGGGAACTGGAGGACCTGGACGTGGCATACAGCCGGACCGTCCAGGAGATATACGACAGCCAGCGTATCTGCCTTATCGACGACCGGCTCACGGACCAGACGGGCCTGCCCGCCGGACGGGGACAGCGGGTGGAACTGCCACGGTTCGTGCGGCGGGTGTTCGGAGCCGGGCCGGAGGAGTACTACCAGGCCATCGACCCCGCTTTGCACACCCAGGAGCGGCTGGCGGGCATCCGGGCCCTGTTGGGGCAGATCGGGTTCAAATGCGGCTTTTCCAATGGCTACTTCGTATTCAACGAGCGGTCAGGGCTCATGACGGCCACCCAGGTGGAGGCCGACGACCGGCGGACCGTGCAGCTGGTGAAAGACGTACGGGACAGGCTGGAGGAGGCGCTGGACGGACTTTTGTACGCCTTGGACAAGACGGCGGACGCCATGTGTCTCGCGCCGGCGGGAGCCTATGAGGCGATATATGACTTCGGCGACGTGACCTACAACCGGGAGGAGGACAGGGCCCGGTGGTACGGGTATGTGGCCGACGGGCGGCTGCCCTTCTGGTATTACCTTATGAAATTCGAGGGGTATTCGGAGCAGGAGGCCAAAGCGCTGGCTGTGGCCGGAAAGGAGCAAAACAACGATGGAACGTGAATTCATCGAGGGGCTGGGCCCCATGCCGGAGGGAGCGGCGGACGCCATCTTCCAGGCCCACAAGGAGGAGATGAAGGCGGTCCGGGCCCGGTACCGGGAGGAGCTGGCCCAGCGGGACTTTGACCAGGCGCTGGACCGGGCGCTGGCCGAGTACGATTTCACATCCCGGGCGGCCAGGGACGCCGCCGTCCGGGCGGTCCGGGAAAAGGGCCTCGCTG
This sequence comes from uncultured Oscillospiraceae bacterium, assembly GCA_947631865.1. Lineage (GTDB taxonomy): Bacteria > Bacillota > Clostridia > Oscillospirales > Oscillospiraceae > CAJOIG01. The sequence goes on from CANRNF010000030.1 coordinate 20,714, forward strand.
TGGGCGGGGACGGGACCATCCAGGGGATGGAGGCGGTCATAGACGAGATGCGGGAGAGGGACCCCGGGGCGTTTTGCCCTGAGAGGACGCCTGTGCGCTTCACGGCGCCGGTCACCGACGGGGGCAGCCTTACCCGGGAGCAGATCATCAGCATCCCCGATCGGGCCCTGCGCAGGGCCGCGATCGCGGAAAATATGAAACTTTTTGAAGGAGGCCAATGACATGGCAGAAGAAAATTTGATCACAAAAGCAGAACTGACGCGGGCCAGAGAGATCGACTTTGTCACCGCCTTCGGCGGCTCCATCGCCAAGCTCATAGAGGCCATCGGCGTGACCCGGCAGATCCCCAAGCAGGCGGGCACCACCCTCAAGGCCTACAAGGCCAGCGGCACTCTTGGCGACGGCGAGGTGGGCGAGGGCGAGACCATCCCCCTCAGCAAGTACAAGACCACGGTCGTGGATATGCAGGAGATCACCCTGAAGAAGTGGCGGAAGGCGGCCTCCGCCGAGGCCATCATCGATAGGGGCTACGACCAGGCGGTGGATATGCTCACCGACGAGATGCTCCGGGACGTGCAGAAGACCATCCGCAAGGATTTCTTCGAGCTGCTGGGCAAGGGTACCGGCGAAGCAAAGGGCAGCACCTTCCAGGCGGCCATCGCTCAGGCATGGGGCAAGCTGCAGGTGCTGTTCGAGGATGACAGCGTGAACGCGGTGTACTTCCTCAACCCCCTGGATGTGGCGGACTATCTGGCCGACGCGCCCATCACCATGCAGACGGCCTTCGGCATGAGCTACGTGGAAAACTTCATGGGCCTGGGCACCGTCATCCTCAACAGCTCTGTGCCCAAGGGGCAGATCTACGCCACCGCCAAGGAAAATCTGGTGCTGTACTACATCCCGGTGAACGGGGCGGACCTGGGCAGTGCCTTTGAGTTCACCGCCGATGACACCGGCTACATCGGCATCCATGAGGAGGCGGATTACACCAACATGACCGCCGCCGACACAGTGGTGTGCGGCATGACGCTGTTCGCCGAGCGGGTGGACGGCGTGGTGAAGGCCACCATCGGCGGCGGGGCGTGATACCGTGGCGCAGGTGACCTACGAGGACTATAAGTCGCTCTACGGAGAGGACGGGCTGGGCCAGACGGCATTTGACCGCCTGGCCTGGGAGGCCCGGCGTGTCATGGACAACGTGACCACCGGGGTGGACGGCGTGCGCAAGCTGGCTGTGGCGGCGCCCGTGGAAGAGAGCGCCGCAGAGGCGGTGAAACGCTGTGAGCTTGCCCTGGCCCATGTCATGGGCGAGGCTGAGAGCGTCCGGGGCACCGTGGCCCGGTCCGACGGCACGGTGACGGGAAGGGTGGTCACGTCCATCTCCGCCGGGGCCGAGAGCGTGAGTTATGCCGCTCCCGCCGGACAGAGCGGCGACAGGGAAGAGCTGAAAAAGCGGCTGCGGCAGACGGCGGAAGAGTATCTCGCCGGGGTGGCGGATAAAAACGGCGTGCCACTGTTGTTCGCAGGAAAATACCCAGTATGTTTGGAGGTGGACTAACCATGTTCGAGGATGTGGTGACGGTCTTCGACCGACGGGAGGGGCTTTGGTACCCCACGGTGGTGAAGGGGGTGCATGTGGAGCACGCTGAGGCGGCGGAGCCGGCGGCATATGGCGGACGGCGGGCCGACAGCGTCACAGTGCTGATACCCTATATCCAGCAGGAGGGGGCGGCCGTCATCGCCGGAAAGACCTACCTGCCGCCCAGGAGCTGGGAGCGGACGGACGACCCGGCGGGGCGCATCACCTTCGCCCCGGGGGAGCGATTCAGCTTCTTTCTGCTAGGCGAGTGGGAGGGAGAAACACCTGTGAAAGACGAGGACTGGCCCGGAGGCTTCTTTGGAAAGATGGACAGGGAGCGGGACGATGTATACGCCGTCGCCTCCGCCCGCCGGTTCCGGGCTCTGCCCCATTTCGAGATCGTGGGGAGATGACATATGGAGGAACGTTTTGAGAGCGTGGCCCAGGCGGTGCTGGCAACAGCCAACAGCTTTCCGGGGCTGGCAGAGGGGGAGCGGTTCGCCTTTGCCAGCCTGGACGAGCAAAGCGGCCTCGCCATATTTCCACGGGAAGGAGAGACGGTGGAGGAGGAACGGCGCAGCGTGACCGGCCGGGTGTGGCGTAAGTGCCTGTGGCCCTTCACAATGGCCTGCCGGGCCGGGGGGCCGGCGGAGCGGCAGCGGCAGAACATCGAGGCATGGATGGACGGGCTGGGAAGGTCCCTGGAGGACCGAGACTATCCGGCCCTTACAGAGGGAAGGCGGCTCCTTGCCATCCGGCGGGCCGGCGCGCCCCGGCAAGGGGACCGGCCCGCCGACAGGACGGAAACATGGGTCATGGACATGACCGCCGAATACGAGATAACGATCAACTAAATGCAGGAGGAATAAGGATGAAACTGGAACGGGAAGCGATAGCCCACTATCTGGACACCAAGTTCAACCCCAAGATCGCCCAGGCCGCGCAGGCGGAGTTTGAGATCATCGGCGACGACATCGAGGAGATGAGCGTGGAGCTCAATTCTGACACCGAGCAGATCAAGAACATCCTGGGCCAGACCAGGACCCGGGACAACGGCTACAGCCCCAGCATGGACGCGGATCCCTTCTACGCCGACCCGGACAAGAAGCTCTACCCCATGCTGCGGGACATCGCCATGAACCGGCTCAAGGGCGATGCGTGCAAGACCCTGATGCTTGAAGTCATCGTGGAGGACACAGCCGCGGAGAACCATCGGGCCTGGCTGCGGGAGGTCATGGTGAAGCCCCAGAGCTACGGCGGCGACACCGCTGGGTTCAACATCCCCTTCACCGTCAGCGAGGACGGGGAGAGCCAGGAGGGCTACGTCTCCGCCGAGAGCATGAAGGGCGGCAGCCCCACCTTTACCAAGGGGGCTGTCCCCGGCATCGGCGGCTGATGACCGGGAGGCGATAAGAGATGGCAGAGGTATCCAAGCTCCGGGTAGAGACCGGGGCGCTGACGGTGGAGGTGGAGGACGAGCGGGGCGCCGTGATCGGCGCGTTCGACTTCAATCCCGCCGACTCCAATATCCTCAAGCGCTACAGTGCGGTGGTGGAGTTCTTCAATGGTGTCGGGTTTGACGAGGACATGCCCCAGGAGGCACAGATCGCCGCTATGAACAAGCTGGCCGGCGACATCGCCGGGCAGTTTGACTACCTGCTGGGCCAGGGCGTGTCGGAGGGGCTCTTCGACAAGTGCGGGCCGCTCACCGTTACGCAAAACGGCGACTTCTTCTTCGAGCAGGTATTGGAGGGCGTGGGCGCGCTCATTGAGAGCGTGACGAAAAAGCGCCTGGACAAGAAGCTGGACAAGATCAAAAAGGCCACGGCCAAGTACGATAAATGAGCGCCTATGAGCTGCCCACATCCCTCGACGTGGGGGATGTGGGCTATCCCATCCGGACGGATTTTCGGGATGTTTTGTATCTTTTGCAGATATTTCAGGACCCGGACTATGAGCCTGACGAGCGGGCGGCCATAGCCTTGCGGGTGCTGTACGAGACCTGGGCGGACATCCCCAGGGAGCGGTATGAGGAGGCCCTGGAACAGGCGGCGGCGTTCATAGACGGCGGGCTTCCCGGCGGGGAGAGGAAAAACGGGCCACGGACCGTGGACTGGGCGCAGGACGGAGGGCTCATCCTGCCGGCGGTGAACCGGGTGCTGGGATGCGAGGCGCGGGCTATGCCCTACCTGCACTGGTGGACGTTTTTGGGGGCCTATATGGAGATCGGGGAGAGCCTGTTCACCACGGTGCTGGAGATCCGGCACAAGCGGGCCAAGGGGCAGAAACTGGAGAAGTGGGAGCAGGATTTTTTCAAGGCGAACAGGGCCCTGGTGGAGCTGCGGCGGCCTGAGACGGAGGAAGACAAGGCCCGGCGGGCGGCGCTCAATGAGCTGTTCGTCTGAGGGAGAGGTGTGACATATGACGAGGAAGACGGTGATCCGGTGCCAGGTGGACGCAAGCGGCGTCACCGCGGCCCGGAAGGAGATAGAGGCCTACGGCGAGGCGTGCCGGGGCGCGGCGGACAAGCTCAAAAGCTTCGGCAACACCATGGCGATGCTGTGCCGGGAGGATGACGCGGCGGGGGCCAGCGTGCGGGCGCTGCGGGATTCTTTGAATGGCCTGCAGGACGCGCTGGCGGCGGCGTTCATCCCGGTGGTGACGGCCATCGCGCCGCTGGTATCGGCGCTGTGCGACATCCTGGCGCGGGCCATCAACATGATCGCCCTGTTTTTCGCGGTGCTGGGCGGCGCAAGCTCCTATAAAAAGCTGGTGACGGGACAGAACGGCTACAACAAGAGCCTGAAGTCCGGCGCCAAGGCGGCGAAGAAGCTGGTGAACAATCTGGCCGGCCTGGACGAGCTGGAGCTGTGGAAGTCCCCCTCCGGTTCCGGCGGGGGCGGCGGCTCCGGCGGCGGTGGGGGCCTGGAGGACTATTTTGAGGACGTGCCTATCGAGAACGCAGACGCTATCAAAACGCTGCTCAGCGATATCCTCTGGTACGCCGGGGCCATCGGCTCGGCGCTGGCCGCGTGGAATATCGCCCGGCGGCTGGGCGCGGATATGAAGACGGCGCTGGGGCTTTCTCTGGCCATCGGCGGGGCGGTGCTGGCGGTGAAGGGCTATCTGGACGCCTGGACCAACGGCATCGGGCTCAAGAACATGATCACGCTCCTGGGCGGCGTCGCGGCGGCGGCCGCGGGGGCGCTGGCGGTATTCGGGCCGGCGGGGGCGGCGGTGACGCTGGCGGTGGGCGGCATCGCGTCAGTGGTGCTGGCCCTGCGGGACTGGCTGCGGGCCGGGGAACTGACGACCGGGGGGATGTACACCCTCCAAGCGGGACTTCTGGCCGTGGGCGGAGCCATCAGCCTGTTCACCGGGTCCTGGATCCCGTTGGCCATCGCCGCGGCGGGCGCGCTGGTCACCTGGCTCGTCAAGCACGGCAGGGAACTTCCCGGCATGGCGAAAAGCCTCTTCAAGGCCATCGGCGAGAAGGCCTCGGCAGGAGCGACGGCCGTGGGCGAACTGGTGCGGGCGGCTTGGGAGAAGCTGCGGACCTGGACGAAGGAGAAGTGGGAGGCCATCAAAGCCGTCGTAGCGGACCGGGCCATGGCCATCAAGAGCAAGGTGACGGCGGTCTTTGAGGGCATCCGGTCGACTATCCAGGACAAGCTTGAGGCCGCCCGGGACAGGGCGGCGGGGGTGTTCGAGTCCATCCGGTCCACCATCCAGGAGAAATTGGAAAGCGCCCGGCAGAAGGTGTCGGAGCTCATAGAGAAGATCAGAAACTGCTTCAACTTCAGCTGGAGCCTGCCGAAGCTGAAGCTGCCCCACCTGAGCGTGACGGGGAAGCTCTCTCTGAGCCCGCCGTCGGTGCCCCACTTCAGCATACAGTGGTACGCCCGGGGCGGCATCGTGGACGGGCCCACCCTCTTCGGCGCGGGGGAGGCCGGGCGGGAGGCCATCGTGCCCCTGGAACGGCATACGGAGTGGATAGACGCCGTGGCGGGGAAGCTGGCGGCCCTGATGAACCAGGGGGAGATCGCCCCGGCCCTGGAGGCGATCGCTGACAGGCTGGGCCGGATACCGGCGGCGCTGGAAGACCTCTCCATGCCTGTTCCGGCAATGGCCACCGGGACCGTAGTCCCGCCCAAAGCGGGCTATGCAGCCCGGGAGCGGGAGGAGCTGGGCCAGGCGGCCAGAGCCCTGCGGGAGCTGCTGGCCGGCGGCCGGGGCGAGAGCCGGACCGGGGGCGAAAACCGTTATACCTTCATCGGAGAGCTGGACGGCAGGGTGCTGTTTGAAAAGGTCATCACCGAGGGACAGGCCCAGCGGCGGGCCACGGGCAAAAACCCGTTCATGGTGTGAGGAGGGGCCTATGGCGCAGGAATATATCAAGCTGAATGGGGTGGTCATCCGTCAGCCGGACGAGGGGCTGGGGTACGACTTCGAGACCACCTACACGGAGGACTCTACCCGCATGCTGAACGGGACGCTGTACGCCAGCGCCATGTTCACGGTGGAGTCCTTTTCCTACACCGCATCCTGGCTCACCCGGGAGGAGATGCGGACCATCCTCCAGATCGTGGCCCGGGGAAAGCCCTTCACGCTGCGCTACCTGTCGCCCTATTACGGCACGTGGCGGGACGGACGGTTTTACGTGGGCAAAGGCTCCCTCTCCGTGGGCCGGTGGAATGAAACTGAGGAGCGGTACGAGAGCCTGAGCTTCAACATGATAGGTATAGATCCAATATGAAAAGAGAAGCTGACAGAGAATACAAGGTGGAGGTGGGCGGCATCACCTACGGCATGGACCGGATCGAGAGCGGATCGCTCAGCCAGGCGCTGTTCGACGCGCCGGGAGTGGGCAACACCGCCTGCGCCGCGTTCACCATGACCTTCCTGCCCGCTGAGGCACCGCCCCGGATGGGGGAGGTACGGCCCTGGATACGGGACGCGGGGGAGGAGGAATGGACGCCTCTGGGGGTGTTCTGGATAGACCAGCGCTCTGAGCAGGACGGGCGGATGACCGTCACCTGCTATGACGGGATGCTCAAAGCGGAGCGGATCTGGAAGCCCGCAGGCGAGGACATCTTCCCCATGACCATGGAGCTGGCGGCCGGAGACATCGCCGCTGCCATGGGCACCGCGCTGGACAGCCGGTGCGCCTTTAACGGCGGCTACACGGTGGACTACCCGGCGGAACAGTACACCATGCGGGAGGTGCTGGGCTACATCGCCGCGGCCAACGGCGGCAACTGGCTGGTGACGGCGAAGGGGGAACTGCTGCTTATCCCCCTGTTCGGCTCCATGCCGGCGGAGACCAGCTATCTCATCGAGGAAGAGGAGGGCGCGGCCATCACCTTCGGCGGCACGCGGATATTGGTATGAACAATAAGTACTATATTGGCCGGCAGGTGGGCCGTTTTGAGCGCAGCGGCGACATCCGGGCGGTGGACGGGGTGGTCCTGGTAGTGGACGAGGAGCACGAGTTCCGGGCGGGGGACATGGAGGGAAACGTGCTGGAGATCCCATGTCCCTACGGGACCCAGGCCATGGCGGACGGACTGCTCACGCAGCTGCGGGGCCGCAGCTACACCGGCTACGCGGCGGAGAACGCGGTGACGGACCCGGCAGCGGAGCTGGGGGACGGAGTGACGGTTGGTGGGATATACTCCCTGCTGGCCAGCAGGGAGGTGAGCTTCGGGTCCGGGCACCTGAGCCGGATCGGAGCCCCCGCGGAGAGCGACATGGACCACGAGTACGCCGCGGCGGACCCCTATACCCGGGAGATAGAGAGGAAGCTGGCGGGGGCGCGCAGCTACATCGACAAGAAGTCGGACGAGATACGCCTGGGCGTGGAGGGCGTGCAGGGGGACGTGGCGGAGCTGAAGGTGTCGGTGGGGAGCATATCCGGCACGGTCACGAGCCTGAACGGCGACATGTCCACCCTGAAGCAGACAGCCACGTCTCTGACCGGCCGCATCCAAAGCGCCGAGGGGGATATCACGGACCTGGAGGCGACGGCAAGGGGGCTCTCCAGCTCGGTCAGCGGCCTGGACGGACGGGTCAGCAAGATAGAGCAGAGCGCGGAGAGGATCACCCTGAGCGTGACCGGCTCCCTGGGCGGGAAGGCGTCCATCAGCCTGTCCAACGGCAGCAGCGGCACCATTGACCTTTCAGATGTAAGAACTGCGTTTGCCAACGATAGGACCAATGTGACGATCCAGGGCGGTACGCTCACATTCAACGGCGGCGGTATAGCATTCAACAGCGGCAGTACATTTACGGTCAGTAGCACTAATCTTACGGTAACCTCCGGCGGCCTTATCACGGCCTTCGACGCAAATTTAAATCAATGTCATCTTGGACGGCGTGATGTCGGTTCAAATCAATTTCCTGCTCCTGCGGCATTTTGTGATGGGAATGTGTTTCTGCAAAAAATGAGCAGCACGTCCTCTTGGAGCCTTTACGGGACGGTTACTGGGACTGACTTGTGCATAGCGACCGTGAGCACACAAAGTCAATTCTTTAGCGGTTCACAGTGTATCGTCATTGGATGGAACGATAATATCTTCCTTTATTGTGGCACTGACAACGAGGTGCGGGCGAACAAATCCGTCCATTCCACGTCTGACCGTGACCAAAAGCGGGATATAGAGGATATAGACGAGCGATACCTTGCTATCATGGACAACATCTCGCCTGTCCGGTTCAAGTACGTGGGACAGAGCGAACCGGCGGCGTTTGCGCTTGGCTACATCGCCCAGGATGTGGAGGCGGCGCTTGGAAAGGCCGGGCTCACGCGGACCGACTTTGCCGGGCTGTCCGGAGAGGACGGCACGGGGTGTATGGCGCTGTCTTACGACGACTTTATCCCCCTGCTGCATTTGAAGATCAGGACGCTGGAGGCGCGCATCGACAGATTGGAGGGAAGGATATGAAGAGAACAGGCTGTGAGGGCTGCCGATATTCCGTCCCCATCTACATGGGGGACGGAGATGAGCTGATGGACTGTTGCGTGTACATCCTGCGCACGGGACGCAAAAGGCCATGCATACCCGGCGCGGGATGCACAGTCTACGAGCCGGCTAGAGTGAATGAAAATACGCTCCGACAGCGGGAAGGTGCATGGTAACAAATAAAAATACGTAGAAAATACATATTGATGCGCAATTATGCAAAATACAATAGCATATGAATAGGAGTGGATAAGTGGTTTGGGGGCCCCTTTACACAAGAGGGCCTTTCCATATCGTAGCGGGTGCGTTTCGGCGCACCCGCTTTTTTGTTATATCGAAGCGATCTCATAATATGGATTATAGCTGGTCTGGGCTCATTACATATATAACATAATTGAAATTCCGGAATAATTGCGGCACGAAGGAAGGGCAGGCGAAAAAACGTGAAAACGCCACAAAATCAAGGTGTTTTTACAGACATTTCCACGAAAAAAGGGGAAATTCTTTTGAAATGCCTCTTGCTTTTGCAGTAGAGGGGCGGTATAATCTACACATCGAATCGTGCCCGAAGAAGTTTTTCTTCGTGTTTAAACAACGGAATATGTGTTCTGTTGCAAAAGGGCGGGCGCGAAGAAAACCCAAAAATCATTAGGAGGACAACAAGATGACAAAACGTGTACTTAGCCTGCTTTTGACGCTGGTCATGGTTCTGTCTCTGGGCGCTCCGGCCTTTGCGGCCGATGAGTTCGAGGCAGAGGCCCCGGCCGAAGTCGTCGAGGAGGCGCCCGCGGCCCCTGTGGAGCCCGAAGCTCCTGAGGCCGAGGAAGCAGAGGAGCCTGTGGCAGAGGAGCCCATTGATGAGCCCGTGGCCGCGGCTGCCGTCGAAGTCGAGGAAGAGACCTCTGACGTGCCCGCGACCATCGCTGTGGGCGAGGTCAACGCTCTCGTCACTGAGAAGTTTGATTACGCCATGGAGCAGGCCAAGGCTCTGAAGGCAAAGGTCGACGCGGGCGAGGTGTATATTATCGGCACCGCAAGCTTCGAGATCGGCAAGCCTGAGGGTCGTATCAGTGCTTTCACTGAACTGTATAAGACTGCCCTGGAATATCAGACCGGTCTGGCCACAGGCGATTACGATGGCGATATCACGCAGGAGATCATCGATGAGACGGCGGACAGCCTCCTCAATTATATTGACGAGGATGACACGTCCAATTTCATGACCGATAAGTGGGATAGCGCCAAAATCGATCCTCTGATCGAGGACGGCAATGGCAAGATACCTCAGGGTACCCTGACTGCGCTGAAGGTCGGCGATATTGCGTCGACCCTTACGATCAAGAAGGATACGAAGGCCGCCGACGTCAAGGCGGAGCTGGATGCGAGCCATCGTCCGGAGTATGTGGAGGCCGCGATGAAGGCTATCACCGCTGTCCAGGCGCTTATGGCCGTGGATCCCTCCAAGCGTGCGACCACCCTGAAGTACGCCGACTTCACCAAGGCGGAGAACCTGATCATAGCGGCCGCGAAACTGGCGGACAGCACGAAGAAGGACGACTACATCGAAGGCCTGACCTCTGCTGACGCTCGCGCCCTCCTGGCCGCTCTGCAGAAAGTCATCGCTGCCCAGAAGGATGGCTCCATCACCAAGTATGAAAAGGGAACTACCAGCTTGGCAGAATCGAATAATGGGAGCGCGCCCGTATCTACCGCCGTCGGGATGATCGATACCGGCAGCTATCTTCCCAGCGGCAAGAGCCTGGTCCAAACCATTCAGGACGACATCAAGAACAAGACCAGCAACGCGTCTGCCGCTCTGGAGAAGGTCATCGCCGAGGGCAAGCTGGGCCTGACTGGTTCTGCTTCTAGCTACGCTGCCTATAAACAGGCGCTGGACGCCCTGGCCCTGAAGGAAGTCACAAAGGACGTCAAGGTGACCATTACCCGCAACGGGATGGACAGCGTGGACGTGACCATCACCCCGAACAAGTATGATATGGGCACGTACATCTACACCTACACCGTGCAGAGCGGCGGGAAGACCTACTACTACTGGCCGGCAAACGGCAACACCGATAAGACCCCTGTGTGGAAGACCGGCGCCCCCACCAAGGCCGACTGGGTCGACGCCAACGTGGCCGGTACTGCCGGCGAATCGCGGACTGTGACCATCAGCGCGCTCAAGGCCCTGCCTCTTGGCGCGAACAACACGAAGGTCGGCGACGAAGATGATTACGAGTACAATAATGCAACTGTCAAGTTCGAGAGCAGTGACAGGGTGACTGTTACTGTCTGCGAGAAGATCCCCGGCACCGGTTCGTTTGCGGCGCCCACCTACGGCAAGGAATACACCGCGGCCTATACGTTCCCCAAGGACGGCTATACCGGCCCGGAGATCGCGGCTCCCGAGACTGGCAAGAAAAATCCCAGTGTTGATCACGGCACGGCCGACGGAGCGACAGGCCTGGGTGAGGTCAAGAATATCACCGAGATTCCCGCGGTCTCTGCGCTGAACGGCAAGACGGCCGACACCACCCAGACGGTCGTGACTGTCAAATACGAGGGCAATTTCGGCGTGAACTATGACATCTCCGATGCTGGTTACAAGTACGGCTTCAGAGTGAAGGAAGGCTCTACTGAAGTTGGTTACGTTGGGGACAACGGCGGCTCTGTGTCGATCGCCGATCAGACTCATGAGGCGAAGATCCTGGTCCCGGCTACCGACAAGACAGTCAACGGCCTGGATCTGACGGTCGAACTGCTGTTCAACACGACGGACAAGAAGGACGGCCTGATCGCCCACGACGACAGCAACACCGTCGCAGCCATTGCGTTGGAGCCTCTGTCCAAGTGGGACGAGATGAAGAAGGTCGACAAGCTCATAGAGGTCGCCGAGGCCCTGAAGGTCGACGACTACGAGCTGGCCGCTACCTTCCCGAATGCGAGCCTGCCCAATATCAAGACTGTGAACGACGCCTGGAAGGTCTTCCAGACCTCCCTGACCGAGCTGAAGAAGCTGGCGGACGACGCGGACAAGGCGCCCAACCTGACGGGTCAGCGCAACGCTGTGATCAACGCGGTCACTGACCTGTGCACGAAGTTCGAGTATGTCACCAAGAAGGGCACCGACGCTGTGGACAAGACGGCTCTTGTCAAGGCGCTTGCTGCCGCGGAGGCCGGCTATGCGGCCTATCAGAAGGAGTCCGGCGACGATACAAATTCCATCTCTGGCGCTGCCTTCCCTGAGCAGGACGTGAGCAAGGGCCTCTACACCTGGTCTTCCTGGAACGCCCTTGTCAAAGCTTTCAAGGAAGCGTATGACCAGAATGACGAGGGTACGAAGCAGGATGAGATCGATAAGGCCACCAAGGCTCTGAACGACGCTATCGCTGGCCTGGTCCGTGTGGACGGCGTGGCCAACAAGACCGCGCTGACTGCCGCCATCGCCAAGGCCGAGAGCCTGACCGAGAAGGACTACACCGAGGATAGCTGGAAGGCTGTTGACACCGCGCTGACCGCCGCCAAGGCTGTTTCCGCGAAGGCTAACGCCACCCAGACTGAGGTCGACAAGGCCGCGAAAGCCCTGAACGATGCCATTGACGCTCTGGTCAAGACCGGCGACAAGGCCGCTCTGGAGGCCGCTGTAAAGGCTGCCGAGGCCCTGAAGAAGGACGACTACACCGAGGCCACCTGGACCGCTTTCGAGACCGCTCTGAAGGCCGCGCAGGACGTCCTGGCCAAGGCTGAGCCCTCTGCCGCTGAGATCGACGCCGCTGCGAAAGCCCTGAAGCAGGCGCAGGACAACCTGGCCAGAAAGCCCGCGACCGAGCCTGAGATCCCCGCGGCCCCCGCGACAAACGACCGGACCTGGCTGCAGGCCTCCGACGGCACCTGGTACTGCTACATCAACAAGCAGCTGCAGAAGAGCAAATGGATCTATAGCCGCGGCGGACTGTATTACTACGTCGATAAGGACGGCAAGATGCTGGAAGGCTTCCAGAAGATCGACGGCGTGTACTATATGCTGCAGAACGATGACACGAACGGCACCCGTGGCACGATCGTGACCAGTAAAGACGGTTGGATCTACAACAGCGCGATCCCCGGCGGCTGCGCCTACGCCATCAACAAACACAACGGCCGCTTCGGTGAGATCACCTGGACGCAGGCTGGCGGCGATTACAACCGCAGCACCCAGACCTGGTCCAAGGGCTGAGACCGAGTAAACCAAACCTGGCAATACCTGATAAGGGGGAGCAGGGTCTATGACCCTGCTCCTCTCTGTACTTTAACTTCACTGTTAAAAAATCAGCGCCCCGCAAAAGTGCACTGGCCCATAAAAAGAGGACAGTAGACAAAAGCCCCCCTGTTGTAGGAGAATAACTACGACAGGGGGTATTG
>CANRNF010000031.1 GCA_947631865.1 uncultured Oscillospiraceae bacterium
CTCCCGTGGTCCTCTCTCGGATGAACCAGTTGTGGAGATATGCCAAAAGACGTTCAAGCATTACGTTGCCCTCCTTTTACTCTTTCTCTACGCCGGAAAAGTCCACCGTCATAACGGTGTCCTCGCCCTTCTTGATGGTCATGGTGTCAGCCGTGAGGTTTTCAAGCCTCGTAATCAGCAGCCGGTCAGCGTCAACCTTTACGTTTCTATCGCCGCCTTCTCTGCCGCTGATGGTGATTTTCTGGCCCACCAAATCGGCGGGAAGTTCAATCGGCGCAAAGTGTCCCGTGTTGTCTGTCTTGTCAAATTCCGTCCATCCCTCTTCAATGTTCTTCACCTTGCCCTTTGCAATCACGTTTGTACCGATAGGGGTAAGAGTGTAGGATTCATCTACGAGGTTAGCAACGGTCTTTCCTCCCGGTAGGTCCTGACGCTGGGAGGGGACATTTACTCCGTCAGGACCGCTCAAGGGGAAATGGTGCCCTTGACAACGCCCTCGGCGTACTCGACAAGGAACTGGATGCCGGACATGACAAGGCTCTCAATCTGCGCCCGCTCCTCGTTCTGATAGCCGCTCTTGATGCCGATATAGCCAAGGTCATCAGCGGTCAGGGAGAAAGCGCGGGCAAGGTCGCCATTCATGGTCAGGTAGTACAGGATGAAGTTCTGCTTGGCCGTGGCGATAATAGTCCCCTTGTCGATTCGGTTCGTCATGATGACGGTGCCAAGGCCGAGGAAATTCTCAACGTAGTTCATGCCAAACACGGTCTGCGTGGTGATATTGGCGGTAGCCAGATAATCGGCCACATCCTGCGGGTTGACAAAATACACGGCCTCGGCGGTATCATCCTCAAACTTCACCTGCAACTGGCCCCACGCCTGCGCCAGTGCCTCCTGCAAGGTCTTGCCCGTAACAGTGGTAGCAGTCTTTCCGTCAATCGCGTCGGAATACTCACCTTTAAGGAAAGTGAACAGGTCAGAGCGGATGGTGTTCTGCACGTCCCGGAGCATCTGCGCGTCGGTGGACTGGACAGCCTCGTTATAGCCGGACTTCTTGATAGCCTCGGCGGACACGGCCTTGCGCCACTTCTTCAGCTTGATGTCACCAACAGCCTTCTTCTCCTGTTTGTAGTTGGACAGGGGAATGATAGCGCCCTCGTCTACGTTGCCCTTGTCAAGGGTGCCGCTGGTGGTGTAGACGTACATAGTGGTGCCTTCCATCATGGGGATTTTCCGGGTAACGCCCAGCACCTCAATCAGCTTGGAAAGGCTCTTGTGCGTGAACTGGGTGACAAAATCCACCTCACGCACTCTCTGCATATTTTCAGCTTTGGTCAGATTGGTTTCGGCTTCAACATTAACGGTAGCCATTCAATTAACTCCTTTCAGTTAGCCCGAATAGACCCGGATTCTCGGCGATAGCCTTCATGCGCTCGCCAGGGTCTTTCATGTTGATGATTTCTTCTTTGGTCTTTGTGCCGTTTCCGCCATTGTTGGCGGGCGGCGTGTCGGTTTTTGCCCCGGTCACGGTGGTCTTGCTCACCAGCCCGGCAAAGGTGCCGGAAATGAGTTCATCCAGCGCGGAGGCGTCCTTGATTTTGCCATTTTCCAGTTCTACGGCATCGATTTCCGCCGCGCTGCCTCTCATAGCAATATCAAGGCTCTTCCCGGTGATGTTCTTGCTCTCATAGTAGGCGCGGACAGCCTTTTCTTTGGCGGTCTTTGTCTCTTTGGCAGAAACATCGGATTTGTAATCGTCAAATTCCTTTTTGACCTTCTCGTACTTCTCTTTGTAGCCGCCGTCCCCTGCAGCTTTCAGGTCGTCCAGTTCCTTCTGGACGGCGGGCAGCTTTTCAGCGTCCGCCTTGTACTTCTGGACATCGGCTTTAAGGCCGTCCACCGTATCGGTGTGCGCCTCTATAATCGTGTCCATCTGTTCCTCGGTCAGGTTCATTCCCTTTAGAAGTTTGCGGGTGAGTGCCATGCTCTATCTTCCTTTCCCTTGTCCGCAGTTCTTTGCGGCGATAGATTTGTATAATGACCGCTGTACCTCGCGGCGATTACCATAAACAAAAAGAGCGTGGCCAGCTATTGCATCTGCAACAACTGACCACGCTCGGCCCTTCTCTCCCAAACGCTTATGGGGAGGAATGATATTGAATTATCACGCGATTAAATCAATTTACCTTTTCGACTGCAACAAAACCAAAATCTTTTATCGGTTTTCTAACGTATGGTATGTATGCCGTCTGCCCGTCTTTATCAGGGAAAAACACAAACGCACAATAGTCTATGTCATACCTTATTACGCCGTTTACCTTTCGTATCCGTTTTATCTCTGGTAGAGAAAACGTGCCATTATCGTAATCCAGAATAGGATTATTGTAGTCATCTTCAGCATACTCTTCATGGACAACAACACGGTCTCCGCAAAAAAGCTGTTTACCGTTTTTGTCATCTATGCCGATATACTCACCGTCGAACATATCAGAGCCGTGTTTCTCCATCCGATTTCACCGTTTCCCTCTTGACGTGCATAACCCTAACGCCATCTTTTGTAGGTATGACCTCGGCCCGGTGTCCTACCGCCAGTACAGAGTTGATAGCAGCGATAGCGCGTTCATCTAGCTTCATTATACCACATCTTGTGTCGGATGTATAGGATTTTTCACGCATTTTCAAGAGATTCCTTTAGCTTTTCTCTAAACTCTTTCGTGTGGTCAGCGGCAGCGGGCTTTAGGAACGGCCTAGCCCTCATAGGATGGGCTATATGGAATTTACCATCCACTTCACTGAAATATACCCAGCTTTCTTTCGGCGTTCCACCGCCCTTATAATACTTGCCTGTGCCAAATTCCACGTAAATGCTGTGCTCGACATCGGAACCTATGTAAACTTCATCGTCGCGGACTTCATACTTGATACTGTTCAACAATCGGCCTGTATCAACTGCGTCTTGCCGCCTTATATTCTCTTGCGCATATCCGACAGCATCTTCTCCGATAGCCGCAAGCCCTCTCTCGACAGCGTTTTGTAGGGCTTCTAATACCTCTTTGCTGTTATCCTCAAATTCAACTGTTATCCCGTGTGACGTGAATGTGTGTTTCATCCGCTCACCACCCGGATATTTGCCTTTTTACGCTGTTCATCTGTCAGGATGGATTTGAATCCGACAACTTTATTCCGTCTGGAACAGCGGCAATTATAGAGATTCCAGCCGCTTGCGCCCATGCTTGCGTCACCGGGGAACATCAATTCCTCGCCTCCAACGATAAAAGGCTCGTCTACCTCTGCCTCCTGCCCGTCAGCTTCAATGTGGGCGTCTCTTGTCCTGGCGTCATGCGTTGCCAGCCATATCTTTTTCATAATGACGCCCTTTTCGGCTAATTCCTCAGTTGCCGCTTGCCTCCCGGCGTTCTCTGCCTCTGTGATAGCCGTCCGAACAGCACGAACCGCGCTTGTACGGTTCATTTCTGGTATCGTGTCCATGAGATTACGGGCTATCTTGCCCGTACTCTCTCCACGCAATAGGCCGCTCGTAACACTGGCTGTTATGCGCTTTTTACCCCATTCCAAATCGAACCCGCGCTTCAGCGCTTTTTCTTTCGGGTAATACGGGAGAAGGTCAGGCTGTTCAACAATAAGCCGTTTAACGGTCTGTTCATCGAACATATTGAAGTCTATTCCGTCTATCATGCCGCCAGCCTGTTCGCGTATATCCTCTATGATATGGCGGTGATTTATGGCGTAGATGTTCGGTATCTCTCCGTTGGCATAGGATATGGCTATTTCATTTGCGTGTGTCATACGCTCTGCCAGCGCGTCCCGCATAGCCTCAAATCGTTTCCCACGGCCTATCTGTGCAAGCCGCCACTGTTTGTAATCTTCCTCTGTGTACTCTTTGCCGTTGACGATTGTACCGATAAGGCCCTTTATTTCCTCGTCGCGCTTTTCAAACTTCTTGAAGTATTCATCGACCTTATCTTGCATATCCTTGGCCGCTTGCTCGTATAGCTTGGATATTCTCTTTTCAAGGTCAGCTAATGCCTCGTCGGTCTGTTCGTGGGCTATATCACGCTTCGGCATCGTCATCACCGCACAATGCCAGAAAATCTGGCTTTACGGCCTCTCTGATTTCTTCCCATACCTTATGCTCTGCCAGTTCATGCGTCCATACGGGACGGCCCAGCGCCTTTTCTATGTACTCATGTAATTTATCCATGTCGCACATAAGAACACCGGTATACGCAGAAACAATAAGGCGTTCATTCAGCGTCATCTTACCGCCTCCACTTATCAATTACCATTATCGCCAGAACCGTCACGCAGATTATCAGGATATTCACCGTTGATGTTGCTATCATTCTGCACCTCCTGTAACTGTCTCTCCATAGCACTAAACCTGTAACTCTCCCCGAATGATGGCCCGCGCCTCGTCTTTGGTCACGCCAATAGCCGTAGCTATGATGTTTACAGCCTGCCCCTCTGTGATAACGCCAGATTGTAGCTGTCCTATAACGCTAATGAGGCTCTGTGTCTGTGCGCCATTGAGCGTCTTGCCAGCCACATCTTCAGCCGTGTCGATTGCCTCATTCGTACTGGCAACATCTGTATCTTCCGTTTCCGTAGGCCCGTTAAACCTATCAAGGCTTTCAGCGTCCTTCCTCTGTAGCAAATCCTCCACTTCTTCGGGAGTGAGCCAAGGAAGATGATTCAGCACCGCTTCATCGTCAAGGTAGTTGGCGGCGGTCATTACCATCTGCGTTTCTTCGCTCTGGTTCGCTATGCGGTTCCATTTGAAAGACGGGTTATCCTCTACGCCGATAAGCGCCAGCAGCTTTTGTATGGCCTCGATAATGCAATACTCAAAGTCGCCGCATTTATCGTCCATCGGCTGATATGCCGCTCTGATCTCCGTGGCTGTTTTCTGCGTTGCGGAAAGCTCATTCACGTTGACTATCTGAAAGTCCCTGTACAAATCCGTTTCAAGACGGTTTAACAGCGATTCACGGGCCGCAACGGGAACCTCTAGCGTATGTGCCTCTGCCTCCTGGTCGCCCATCAATGCCGCGCCCTTTATCTGCTTTAGGCGGTTGATGAAATCAACTATATCCGCCTCATCCATGCCGCCAGCGTTCTTGAACGTCCAGTAGAACCCGCTGCTATCGTCTAATTCGTTGGCAAAGTTGCTCTTGATGAAGTCGTAACAGTCTATGCTTTCCCGGATTCCTACTATCTCCGATTCGCGCAAATCGTTGGCGTACATGGGAACAATAGGAAATCCGGCATAGTTGTCGCCATTGTAGACCTGTACGCCGTCAACGTCGTTTGCCTTTACTATCTGCAAATACGATTTCTTGGGCTGGAGGACGCGCATATCTTCGCCATCCGGCTTTATGTACTCCGTATAGCCGTCCAGTTCGTACAGCGTGGCCCTCTGCGGCTTATCCGGGCATATCTTCCAATACCTGATGCCCGCTTTCATGGCCCCATCATCTTCATCCTCCAGCGGGACAAATCCGGGGTCATTCGCCGTATCAACAAAGCTAAAGACTTCAACATGGTCTTTGTTGAAGAAAAGATAAGATACACGGTCTACCATAGCCTTTTTAGCGGCCTTTTGCAGCTGTGTATCAAAATCCGCGCCCAGCTTTTCCTTTGTGTCCTCTTTCTCAAACGTCACGCCGTTGGAAAGGACATACTGCACTTGCTGGATAACGAATCGGCGGAAAAATGTAGTCCGCAGCTTATAGTTAGCGCTCACCAAATCCTGTCTAGCTATGCCCTGCGCGTCATACAGCAGTTTTTGGAATTTGGAGATAGTGACGTTTCTCTTGGCGTAGTATTCCTCCGCCGTCCACGCCATCTTGTAAGCGTCGCTGTTGATATGCTCATTGATAGCAGACTGGACAAAGTCTATTCTCGCTCTTTCATCCTCGCCCAAGGCGGCCAAATCATTGTAGGTTTTCAATTAGTCACCTCATCCATAACCGCGCCGCAATTCGGGCAGTAAGTCCATGTGCTTGTTTGGCCGTCTTGCGATACTAGGCACTCACTACACTTCATCCATGAATGACCGAGAGTGTTTCCGAACACCCAATGCGCGTGTTTCTGTGGGTGTTTTGTGTGCATTCCGCTTATCATTTCAGTAATCTTTTCATCAGAAAAAAGGCATTTTTCAAAACCTTTTTCCTCTCTTATCCTTTTAATGATTCCAATTTCATCTATAAGTGCGTCTGCGTCAATCAGTCTCATTCTGTCCCACCTCATATTGCCAAGACAATCTACACGTCTGTTTCATATACTCACTTGTATACGCCGTGAACAAAATTTCAAGTTTCTTTCTACCGTCATCGTCAATCTGAAAAATGTTCATCGCCATATCGATAACGGCATCCATACCGCTTGTGTCCATCTTTGGAATGTTTTTCAGTTCAGAACCATTCATTCCCTCTCACCTCGCAATAGGCATATAAAGCGGTTTAGACGGCTGCGGGCCTATCAGCAGCTTTTCGTAATACGGCTCTATGGAATATTCAAAAGCGTCCAGGCTGTCGATGTCCGTTGTACCATCGTCCAGCCGTGTATCATCGAAACGCTTTGAATCATAGACAGCCTCGCATAACGCCTCTATCAGATGTTCGCATTTCCGGCAGATATAAAGCCGTTTCTGCGCCATCAATAACAGGGTCAGCTTGATGCGGTCGTGTATCTCCATCTTCTTTGCGTTGGAAACGCCTGTCGGAAGATTGTCTTTCTTGACCGTATTCTGGAATCCTCGTATAAGTATCTGCTCCGCGCTGTCGGCCCACGTGGAGCTTTTACCATACTCGGCAATGCGCCGCACGAACAGCGAAAAGCGGCCATTCAGCGCGTCAGGGTCTACCATTCCCTTGATGTATTCTTCATCGAACGCTATCACCGTCCACTTGTCTGTTATCGCTGTCGCTTGGAATTTCGTTGCGGAACCTGTGCCGCCAAAGTCAACGCCGATAGTTACATAGCGGATTCTCTGTTCATGCTCTCTACACCATTCCCGCACATCATCTGTCAGATAGCCCTTTGTGTTGTCTGCAAAGTGCTGGTAGATAAGGCCATCGGCAACGCACCGCTCACCCTTTATGTCTCTCCTATACCAGACAGAATTAGGGTCGTACTGTGCTTTTATCTGCTCCCGGCGCTTTTCGTCGATAGACAGGTTATCTTCCAGCGTGAAATGCTCGTACAGATAGCCGTCAATCTCTCGCTCAGCGTAAGAATCTATGTATTCCTCATAGATACGGTGATTTGGATTGCACGGGTTTAGGTCCCACAATACAAGCTGGTCAAGAGCCGCCGCCTGACGGCCGAACGCGACCTTGATGAAGCTCTCCCGGCTGTCGTCGCTGTCATAGTGTTCGTTGATCTCTGTCGCTATCCACAGCCCGTAGGAGTTACCCAAAATGCGCTTGTAGCTGTCGGACTTTCCTCCGCCAGCGAAAACAACTATCTTCTCGCCTGTCTGCGAATATATGAAAAGCGCCTCATTATCCCTGTATTTTCCCCACTTGCACCGTCCACGGAACAGGTTTTCAAGCCCAAACCCATTGCACACTCCTATATTGAGCTTTGCATTACCTATCGTTGAGCCGCTTGCAAGATGTATCTTGTCTCTGCACGTTTCCAGATATGCCGCCGCTATAATGCAGTTGTCTATCGTCTTTCCAGACCTGATAGCGCCCTCAGCAACACATATACGGCTCTGCATAGCGTTGTTGATATAATCAATGTGCTTTTGCGAGAACGGTGCCCAAGGTATCGTCTGCGTCGTTGTCATCGTTTCAGCATTTTGGAAAGCGGCGTCAAATCTTCAACGTCATTGTGATTCTCCGTAGCCGCAAACCTCTTCATAAGCTCCACGCCAGCCTTAATCTTATCCGAGATCGCCACATCAAGGCCAAACTGGTCTTTCACTTCTCCACGCAAAACAGATGTATAAAACTGCATTACCTCGTCAGCGTCTGCTATGCGCTTTTTATCCGCCTCTGCTAGTCTTTCGGCGATATAAGCAGAAATTTTAGGTTTCTTTAGGTTTTCGGCTCCAATAAAAGGCGCTGTCTTTTCTGAATATCCCGCTTTTCTTGCGGCCTCGCTTGCATTTCCTGTCTGGATGTAATAATCACAAAAGGCTTTCTGTTTTGGTGTTAGCTTCACGTAGTATCACGTCCAGCCCACTGTTCAGCCATAGCCTTTGCGATTCCAGGGAACGTCTTTGCCCTGTTTTTAGCTCGGTCAGTTGTGAACATTCCCCTGTGCTTTTCATCGTGTTTATGAGAATATGACCCGCTCGGACACCATGTGGCCGTAGGCTCTACAATATTTGTCGGTTCCAACGGTTCAAGCCCTTTCAGCCATAAACAAGTGCGTTTTGTGAATGGGTGCCCGTATTCATACGGCTGTATCGTCTGTGTGTACGGCGGCAACTCATACACCTTGCTAGGGATTGGATTCTCTACGGCAATCCTCGGACAATCAGCGTTCAAAAACCGCATGAAAAACTCTTTAGCCTCAAGGCCCTTTGCATATCTCTCTTGATTCAGCTTGTGGCCTTTCCAAAGATGTGTCGCCTTGTATATGCCACTCTGGATGCCCCCCGAACATGGAATTATGTCACAGCTATATGCTTCATGGCCCAGCCGCCGCAATTCTTTTGTCACCGCCTGGCTTTCTTCACAGGCCACTAATATCCTCATTTGCCCTCCCGTACAACTCCGCCAGCACCTTTACCGCCTCCGCAGGCTGGTATGTTTCAAGCAGAGTTTTCGTCTTTAGCTTTCCATCTACCATAACAAGCGTTGATAGCACATACTTTGTGTTCATCCGCTGGTGTTTCTCCGACCATACCTGTCTTTGGTCTATCTTTATGCGTATTCCTTTTTGCACCAGGGCGGATTGAAGTTTATACATTGTACGCCGTATGTTCATATCCGCCCCCGATTATCAAAAATGTGTGCGGGCGTGGATTTGCACCACGCATGCCATAACCACGAGACGGGCGTAAACGTCCGTGATGGCTTACTCTGTAAGCGTCTACTGTTGGCAGTATCCGGCGCCTATCCCATGTTTGGAAATCGGACTTATGGAAAGCCTATTGACTGCCTTTACCATCCGAAGATGTCTATTCCGCCACCGCACACAATGAGGTATATTGCGGCCCCGCCCCGCTTTAGCGCTTAGGGGAAGTCCCCTTCGCTTGCTGTGTCCTCCCGGAACGCCGGGTGACTATATACCGTATTGTCCGGCTCAACGGAATTGCACCGTAGCGCCATTATAGCTGGTACCTACAAAGGCGAGACACTTACCGGCGTGTTGTCTTATATGATTTATGCGACGTGGAGCTGCCGGTGGGATTTGAACCCACGACCTGCCGATTACAAGACGGCTGCTCTACCATGCTGAGCTATGACAGCATAATGTCTGTCTCTTCCAGACTGCCAAGGCCGGTTTTCATAGCCTCACACTCCGCAGAATGTAGCCTCTATTCACCTATATTTTATAATATTTCCATGCATTAGTAAATCCTATATATTTAGACATATCCCTAAGATATGTACGGCTTAAAGCCGTGGTCAACAAGCCAGTCATAGGATTTTTGCTTTTGTTCAAACGTCGCTGAGTTGATAGACATTATGCACTTGTGAATCATGGCCCAAAATACTGTTTCATCTTTCGGCAAGGGAACGTCATATTTCTTGGCATACGCTTCTATCTTTTTCCTATCCAAGGATAGCAATGCGGCATCACGCTCTCGCACAAACTGTTCCATTTTGATGGATTTTGCATTTACTCTCGCCATCTCTATCACCTCACGCTCTTTTCATACGTTTCCAGTGTAATAAACTTAAACCCGCAATTAACACATTTCCTATTCCTCCGTATCTGGCCGGACTGTGTTTCCCGTGTCCCATATACTCTTGAATCACCGCCGCATTTTGGACATTTACGCGCTGCTGTTATCATCGTAAATTCCTTTCCCTGACAATTTCATATAGCAACCCCAAAACGTCCTAGACTGTTTCCCGCTGTGATGGCCAAACAAAGGCTTTTGGCCGATCGCTTTCCAAACCTTGTCAGCTGGAATATCGTACTCGCTCCATTTGAAAATCAAAACACCGTCAGGCTTTAGGACGCGCATACACTCTTTGAAACCGTCATGTAGCATCTGCGGCCAGCTGTCATCTAGCTTTCCGTACTTCTTTACCAACCACGCCGTCTCTTTTGCACCTGTCAAGTGAGGCGGGTCCCATACAACCAGCGGGAAAGAATTGTCTGGAAACGGCAAATCAGTAAAATCACAAAGCACGTCAGGGTTAATATCAAGTGTGCAATTACCGGCGTTCTTCCAGAGATTGTGATATTCCTCCCTCCGCTTGTCGCAGTAGATAGCATTTGGATGGTGCTTGTCGAACCAGATGGAACGTGCGCCACAGGTCACGTCCAATATTTTCTTGTCGCTGAAATCAATGCTTGTCATTCGTATCGCCTCCTGTAAAAACGGGCACTCCCTCCCGCCAAAGTCATTGTCTGTCAGTATCTCGCAGCGCCTGCCGGAATTTCTGTTGCAGCTCGTTCTTTGGCAGGAAGGCCAGTCTGACTGGTCTTGTCGCTTTGGCTTGAAATAACGGCAGTTCTTCACGAGGTATCTGTGCGACCTGGCACAAGGAGTATTTACGCAATCATGGCAATCTCCGTTCATCGTCAACCTCCTCAACCGGTCCATGCGTTTTCTCGTACTCAACCATGCAATCCATAAGTTGCCACCCACGGCGCTTATATGCCGCTATCATTTCCCGCATCGTAGCATCATCCCACCCGAAGTTGATGGAATATTTCTTCTCCTCAGCAAGCAAGCCAGCATTTTCTTTAGCAAGCTCTGCTTGCTTTCTTAAACATTCGTTCTCTATCTCATTCTCATTCTCTATCTCGTTCTCTTTCTCCCTTTCAGTTTGCTTTGTGTTTGCTTTCGCTTTGCTTCCACCTTGCTTACCGCTTTTTGCTTTTCGCTTGCTTGCATCAAGGTTCGGTTTGATAAGCTCAAAAGCAATAGCGGCGGCATCTGGGAGAGAGTTCATATCCGGTTCAATGCCATACAGAGCGTAGTTGCAGATGGCGTCATAAGCGTCTGCCCTGTCGGTCTTTTTCTTGATGTACCGAAGGGCCTTTGCGAAGCTCTCAAAGAATGTAAAGCCTTTTCTCGCTTCTTCATCCTCCAACTGTCACGCCCCCTTATGAGCCAAAGATAGAATCAATATCCGTATCATCGTCAAGGTCATCGAAGTCGCTGTAGTTCGTATCAGGAGGGATGGCATCAAGAGGATTGCCATGCTCTTTCTTGTTGGAACAGAAATAGGAATTCTCTACGATGGCTTCTGCGGATGTTACCTTGACGCCATCACGATTAGCCCATTCGCGCATTTGCAACCGACCAGAAATAACAATCATGTCACCCTTGAAAAAATACTTAGAGATAAATTCGCCAGCTGTTTTCCATGCCACGCAATCAATAAAGTCTACTCCGCGCTTTCCTTCTTGGTCTTTTTTGTCACGTTCAACAGCTATTCTAAATGACGCTACAGGCGTATTAGAGCGCGTATAACGCAGCTCCGGGTCTTTGGTCAATCTGCCTTGCAGGGTTATATGGTTCAGCATTGTTTATCCTCCTGTGCTCTCTTGTTCCAAAATTCTAAAATTTCATGGCCTTTTCTGGTATAAGGGAAAACAAACCGCGTTTTACATGACTTGCACTCTACGACCTGCACAACGCCATATCCTGTTTCCCACGGTTCAACGGATTCACCGCAAAACGGGCAAGGTTTCAGTTCCTTCATACTCTCCCCCTCCACGGCGATTGATAAGTCAGCTTTGTTTCGTCCCAATCAGGGTATTTGCTCCGTAAGTAGTTCTCAAAGAATATTCTCATGGCCTCCCGCTTCTCTATCGGCCCACGGTCAAACAGTTCATGGTGTGGGCGGCATAAGGTGAGGATATTTTCTTCTATCCCTAATCCACCTTTTGAGCGCGGTATGAAATGCGCCTCTGGCATTGCTCCATATTTCCCACACCAGACACAGCACCCGCCGTCACGGGCATATACTTTTTGCTTTACCGATGACGGGATAGACGTTGCCTTTGTACGGTTAGTCATCGACTTTGAACGCATGTTCATAGGTAAATCCCGTAACGGATAGAATTTTATCTATATTTGACTTTGTGGGAGATACTTCGCCATGCAGAATCTTGTCCATTGTGCATTTATTTACTTTGCACATTTTAGAAAAAACACTTATTGGCATATCACGCCTTATAAGCCATTCTTTAAGGGCCGGATACACGGTTTTATCAATAGCTAATTCAGATTTAATTCTTCCTCTCAATCCTTGCGGCATCCACTTCCTTACATACTCCCTTGAGTATCCGTATTTGTCGCCGATTTCCTGAAGAGACGAACCGTTAAGCCGCATGGACACCATGTCCAAAACCTGTTCGTTGGTCATTTCCCTTTCCCCCAATCTTCAAGTAGCAGGGACTTCTCCCTCTCGCTCATAGTCTCTAATCCTATGGATTTTGCATCTTGGATAAGGCGGTCTATAAGGTCACTCATTTCCTGTGCGGTGAATGTGGAGCTGCCGTAGTAGGCCCGGAAAAATACCGTTGTGCTATCCTGCGACATGACCTTGATAAACCAGCCGTCACCGTTTGCCTCCCACGCTCGTTTGAAACGGTCCAGCGCATCGATCTGCATACCAAGCGGCTGAAATACGTTTCCTTCTTCCAGCGCCCGCCGGTATACGTTCAACGCTGGTTCACCGATGGCCGCGCCTATATCCCGGCACAAGGCCCACATCTTCGCGTTGGCGTCAAGACTGCGCTTTTTCTTGGCCTTTGTCAGCGTGTATTCACCGGGCTTGAAATGTATCAGGAACCGCCGGGCGTCTACCATGCCGTCACGGTGGAGGGACAGGACAAGCCTGTTGCCCTCCATCTTGCAATCCTCTATTCTCATGCCGTAGCCTCACGCGCCTTTTTATAACAGGACGGACACAGCTTGCGGCGGAATGTCTTTAGGCTCTGATTGACAACCGCAAACGCCTGCGTTACCTCTCCCGTAATGGGGTCTGTAAAGTCCACGATTTCAAGGCCGCAATCCTCGCATATAAAAGGGTTCTTCTTTTGGCCGTTACTTTGTGTGGGCGGCGTTGTATTTCTCTGCGGTGTAGCAACAGGCGGTTCGTCGCGCTGTTCTGCGTCATTACCGCTTGTGTACTTGTCTCTGTCGGCGGCATAGTACACGTCAGCGCCTATGCCTATGGCCTTTGCAGAAACGCTTATAGCGTCTGTCAGAGCCATTTTGAAGCACTCGTCGGAGGTATACAGGCCGTTCTTTTCCAGCGCCACAAACTTGCTCCCGCCAGTGCCGGGAATAGGCTGGGAAACATTGTCGTTGTACTTGTAGAAAAGGTCGATGTCCACGAAGGCGCATACCTCGTCTTTTGACCCACGCTCCATGCGCTTGTCTTTAATGACGTACCACCAGCCGATGCCGCACGGCCCGAACATTTCAGTAAGCCGCTTGATACGCCACATGGGGTTAATGTCGGTCATGCCCTTTAGCCTACCGGCACTTATGGGCTTTTTGGCTTCATCAGGCACGTTGCGCCCCATATCGTAAAGTTCCAGCTTTCTCACAATCTCCATTCCGCACCTCACTTAATGCTCATGCTCATGTTGGACACAAGCTCTGCGCCGATAACTGTCTGCCCCTGTTCAATGGCCTTTTTGATGGCCGTCTTGGAGATTTTCGGCTCGTAGGTGATAGCGCCGGGGATAAGCTCGTTTGCGGTGGAGGACAGGAACAGATTTTCGTCCACCTGCACAGCGTTGGTCTTTCTCCAACTGATCGCCACGCGGGACGTGCTGAATTTCTCCCCCGCCAGCGCGTCAGACAGATACCGTTTCAACCGCTCGACCTTGTTCTCCGCCGCCTTGCGCCGCTCAGATAACGCCTGTTCCTCTGCCTTGATAGCCTTTGCGTCGGCGGTGAGATTCTTGACGTAACACGCCAGGTTCTCTATCTTCGCCTCGCGCTCCATCTGCAAAGCGTCCAGCGCCGCCGGGTCAAGCGTCAATTCCCCGGTCTCCGGGTCAACGCTGTTTTCGATAAGCTCCTGTATCTGTCGGTCTATATCGTAAAGGTTCATTTGACAAACTCCTTTTGATGTGATAAGTTTTAAGTAACGTCTTTTTCGTTGCCGCTGTCCTCTGTTCCAGAGAGGGCGGCGGCTCTCTCTTTGAGCATGAAAATCTTTACGCCGTACTTGTAGAAGTAGAGAATATCATAGCCGTCAGTGTAATCTTCTTCATGCAGGTCCTCGTGAAAGTATGTTGCCAGCTTTTCCATATTTGCATTATGCAGGTGCATTTTTGCGATAGGCTTGTCCATTTCTGAACTATTGGCATCGACCTGAACCTCAGCGTTGATGATGTCAGTATCGTCTGGCATATCCTCTACCGCACATATCAGCGCGTTTAGCTGTTCCTCTACCGCATAATTCGTCATGCCGTTCTCCTTTCTGTCTCTTTTTCAAGGTCGCTCAAAAACGCATTGACAACGAATGTCATAAGGTCTTGCATCGTTGCATAGGACATCACGTCCATAGCCCGTGTTAAACGCTCTTTTTGCGCCTGTGTGACGCGGAACTGCACCCGGTAGGGGTTCCGCCTATTCTCTGGCTTGCCTTTGATATGGCGCACTACAACGGGCCGTAGCATTACGCCGTAATCTGCATTACTCGCCATGCAATGCGTCGATTTGCAATACTTTGGAGCGATCTCTTTTACTTTGGCGATAAACTCCCGCGTTGGTATGTTGTGTTCCTGGCAGTATGCTTTTGGATTCAAAATATCACCCCTTTTTGAAATGAATTATCCTTGCTGAACATTGCGTTTCGTTCCGACGCCTTTGCTAAACCGCTCTTAGCCGCTCTATGCAATTCCATCGCCTTACACTTCATCGCTTGCCTTTTCCTGTCCTTGCCTTTCCCTAGCTTAGCCTTTCATTTCGCTTCTCTTCCCTTGCATATCACCGCACGGCTTCTCCGTTGCGCGCCTGTGCAACCCCGTTCATTTCCTTTGCTAGTCCTGGCATTACGACGCCCAGCTTCTCCGT
Organism: uncultured Oscillospiraceae bacterium; assembly: GCA_947631865.1. Lineage (GTDB taxonomy): Bacteria > Bacillota > Clostridia > Oscillospirales > Oscillospiraceae > CAJOIG01. The sequence continues at coordinate 15,206 of CANRNF010000031.1, forward strand.
TACTTTGCTTCTCGTTGCCGCTCCATGCCATCGCAATGCCATTCCAACGGTGCAATGCGATTCCTGCGCCGCTCAAAGCTAGGCTACCCCCATGCCAAGCTAATCTTAACTGCGCTAAACCATGCCGCCGCGATTCCCGGCCAATCCATGCGGGGCTATTCCATCGCTTACTTAACCTCTTCCCATGTAAACCGGCCCTTGCCGCTATTGCGCCACTGACCGATGCCGGAGAATCTGCCATAGTCCAGCCACTCGCGGACAGCCTCTTCATGGTCATCGGACAGCATGACGATGGAAAACTCAACCGTAGCCCCGGCGGGTATCTGTTCGCTGATTGCGAGGCTCACGCGCTCCCCCTGCATGGTCTGCGCCCGCAACGGCCTCTGGCACTCTGTAATGTCGCCGCTGAAAAGAATGGGAATACAACGCGGCTCCGGGAAAATCAGCTTGTCGATTTCCTTTTTGAACGCCTTGATTTTCTCGCTTCTAGTACCCTTTACTTTCCGCAAGCCGCCGCAGGTGTCCTTGAAAAAACCTTTGATTTGATAGTCGTACAGAAACGGCGTACCATCGTCCAGCCGGGGAAATACGGTCATGCCCTTTTCTACCACGGCGTCGGCTCCAAGCGCGGCCACTTCATCCTCGACCGTTGCGGCGTCAGGCGCTTTTGTTCCGATAAAGTCCCGGTACACTTCCTCATTTGCCGGGCTTGTCCCAAGAATGGGCTCCGTGAATGTAAGTTTGACTTTCAGTGTTTTCATGTTTTACTCCTTATAAAAATATTTTTGGATTCCCTGCTATGCAATTCGATTCGACGCCATTGCGCTACATTTCCTACGCAACTCACGGCCTCGCGCAGCGTTTCCGTTTCGTGTCCTAGCTGTACTATTCCTTTGCAACGCAACTCCCGGCTATTCGGTGCTATTCCTTCGCCATACACATCATCGCCCGGCTATTCCTTCGCCCTTCTGCTCCTGGCTTGGCCCGGCCGCGCATATCCTTTGCCGACCCAATCTGCGCCTTGCCCTACGCCGCACTTCCGTAGCTACTCGCCCATAATTTCGTCTGCGTATTCCGGCCAGCGGTCTATGTATATCTTCGCCTCGCCGTTATAGCCGGTCATGTTGTATAGGTTCCGGGCGTAAGCGATTTGAGACGGTGACGGCTCTTTCTTTGGCTCTGGCTTGTCCCATGTGGTGAAAGATGCCATAGCGGCCAGAATAGCCAACAGGATGATTAGAACGACAGCCTTTCCGCGTCTGCGCCGTCTGCCCTGTCTCTGGTGACGGCCAATCAGCTCTCTCTGCATACGCCCTCGTTCCACTCCTCGATAGCCACCTCCTCTGTGATGTGCCGTTCCGTATGCCGACAGCAACTCTTACAACGGATGTAGTAAGCGCCGTCTATCGGTGAGCGCCATACCTCTGCACGGCCACCGCAGTTACAGCGGTTTAGTTTCAAGTCGCCGTCATATACCAGGTGTTTGCTTGCCATCAGTGCCGCCCTCCCAGCGGTAAACTCTCTATGAATCGTTCTATCGGTCCGATGTGTGGGAAGATATAGTCTGCTATGACACATCCGATAGCCAGCACGAAACATGTCGTTATCATTCTGTATTCTCCATTCTTATTTGAAAACTAAATTGGCAATAATAACAAACAAGCCAACGAAGATCCAAAAATCTATAGACGATATTTCCTCCTCTATTTTTGATATAATCTCTTTTATTTCTGTTATCGCTTTATATGTTTCGTCATCCATAAGATTGCCTCGTGTCCTTTCTGGTCGCCTACGCTTCGGTGGACCATCTTGCCGGACTTGCGTCTCTTTATGCTCTCGCCCATCCCGTCACCCCATAAAGAAGAACATCGCCAGCATCCCGAAAAACGCGCCAAGGATGATGACTGCGAAGATAATATCTTCTGCCAGGTCAAGTTTCTGCGCCGCGTTCAACTTCCTGCTCTCTCCCTCATGTCTGAGCAGCCGCGCCGCGTCCAGAACCTTGTCCACGTCCTTCTCCGACGACGCGATGCTCTTTACCACGTCTGTAAATTTGCGTTCATCCATAAAAAATTCCTCCTTTGGTATTTGACGGCCAATCGGAGGTTTGATATAATAGCCTCGTGATATGGCCTAGTGCATTAGGTCTGTCACAGCCCTGTCTGGTGCTCCATCACCGGGCGGGGCGCTTTTTATTTTGCTAGTTGTGCGCACATTGCGTACAAGACTTTCACAAAGCATACAATCGACGCTATGGAGCAAACAGAAGAAACTATGTCGGCAAAACTGCTATTCTCTTCTTTTGCTTTGTTGCAACTTACAACAGCAAGCACCCAAAGTACGATTCCGTAAAACAATGAAGAGAGCATTACTGCCCCTTACTTCTCTGCGCCAACATAGCGCCGCCAGTTGCGGGAGAAGTAACTTGAAACGCCGTCCTTCGTCCTTACAGGCTTATTGATATGCTGGACGCCCTCACGCTCCATCCTGTACCGCGCAATACGGCGCTTGTACTTTCTCATGCTTGTGGGTTTAACCTTTTCTTTCATGCGTATTATTCCTTCTTCCTTGCGTCTATCCACTCTTCCAGCAGACGCGCATACACAAAGTAAACCGGGCCTCCCGTAACGCTCTGGATGTATGTCCCAAACGGGAAAGCGCCCTGTTGTATGCCCTGTCGTAGTGTTTCAACGCCGATGTGCATACCCGTGGCCCGGAGGCGTTCTGCCGCCTCTTGCGGGGTCATTGTTTCGATAATGTCCATGTTCCCTCCTTATGCCGTGTCCTTTTCCAGAAGTTCATCAACGGTACAGCCGTAAAGCGCCGCCAGCTTTCGCTGATACTTTCTAGCTGGTTTGTTCACGCCGCGCTCCCAGTTGCTTACTGCGGCCTGGTCTACCTCTAGGCGCTCTGCCACATCCACTTGCCGAAGCTGCGCCCGCTCCCGCAATTCTTTAAGGCTCAAAAACTCACACCCCCATTCTTAAATCTTAATTTTATGAGTTTTTATATTGACAGCCCCGACGGATGAGTGGTACAATACATCTGCCACAACATACCGAAAACCGCCCATCCGAGGGGGTCTGTTTTCTGTACCCTAATTGGTACGCTTATATAATAACTCATGAAATTCGGTAAGTCAATACAGAAAACTTAATTTATTCGGTTTTGTTGAATCTGCCAAAAGCGAGGCCTTTCAATTTGGATATTACGCTAGAAAGGATATTGTCTTTGCTCCCACGCAACGAAAACGGGAAGATAAAGCGTGGAGAACAGGCCAAATTTGCGCGGAGCATTGGATATGACAGCGGTGACATCGTTTCCATGTGGAAGAATGGGTCTAGCACATCATACTTGACGAAGATTCATGAAATTTCTGCAAAGTACAATGTATCAGTAGAATGGCTGCGGGGCGAAACGGATATAAAAGAACCCGGCATCCAACCGGGTGCCGGGTCGCTGGATGAAGAACTCATTGCGCGGCTTCTTCTTCTGACGCCAGAGGAACAGAAGCAGGTTGACGCTTTTGTTCAAGGTCTTTTAGCATCTCGTTCAGAATGACCTTTTCTTCTTGGGTCAACCTCGCTATGTAGTCCTTTGCCTCTTGCAAAGTCATTGCAATTCCCTCCCTTCGGAAAATATTGGTAAAGGGAATTGTATCAAAAGTTACAGAAAATTTACATCTAATTGACAATATCAGACAGAAAGAGAGGATATAGGCATGGCAGTTATAGCAAAGTTTATTTCCTATGATGGGGGGATAGCGTTTTCGGAAAAGGCTATGAAGATTCAACGGCAGGATGAAGATGCTTTAGTCGTCCCGCTGGATGATGTGGTGTCTGTGCGCGTTAGACGGCCACAAGAGGATAGCGAGGGCTTTGTCCGCGTTGAGACGGCGGATGGTAAGCGCATAAGAGTTTTCTTTGATGATGAACAGTTGCAGGAGGCGGTTCAATTCAAAAGGGCGTTTGATGCTGCTGTATCAGATTTTGATGATGACCATGCATTAGCACCTGTCCCAGAAATGAACACATACGCACGCCCGCAACGCCAAAACCGTTATGCCGAAAGCACGCAGGCATACCGTGAGTATTCTGACAGAGCGCCCCAAAAGCCAATATTCAGAAAATGGTGGTTCTGGGCGGCTTGCGCTGTTTTGGTGGTAGGCGTTATCGGAGCTATTGCGGGCGGCGGCGAAGATAAGAAAGAGAACACTCCAAGCGCCGCAAACCAGAATGTATCAGAGCCAGCCACGCAAAATGATGTCCAGTCAGCCCCTGAACAAGCCAGCGGCGCGGTGAACATCGGGGACTATGCCGTTGAGATAAAGAGCGCCTTTAAGACTGTGGACTATGAGGGGAATCCCGCGCTGGTCATTACATACACATGGACAAACAACAGCGATGATACGACAAGCGCTATGGCCTCTCTCCTGGAAAAAGCATTCCAGGACGGTGTACAACTTGATAATGCCTTTTTGTATGATGTTTCAGGGTATGACCCTGACCACTATTTGACAGAGATTAGGCCGGGCGTTTCTCTTGATGTACAGCAAGCGTTTGTATTAAGGAGCAACAGTCCGGTGGAGGTTGAAGTAAGCGATTTGTTTAGCTTTGAGGACCCGGCCACAAAGACGTTTGACCCTAACAACCTATAAATAAAAATCCCCACCCCGGCGTTGGAAGCACCAGAGCGGAGAAAAGGACGTGATTAGGTTGGTCCCCATATCACGTCCTCCATTATAACATGGAGGGAGAAAAAGTGCAATGTATAAAATGCCGGGCTGAAATCCCGGCAGACAGTAGCTATTGCCCTTTTTGCGGGAAGAAGCAGATCCCGGAGAAGCGAAAGGCATTAAAGCGCACCAACGGCATGGGGACGGTGTATAAGCTCCAAGGCCGGAGGAAACGCCCGTGGGTCGCCGCAAAGAATAAGGTCATCATAGGATACTACGAGAAGAAACAAGAGGCGCAGGAAGCGCTAGAGCGGTTAGCGGGGAAAGACCTGACAGAGCGTTACAACATGACGTTCAAAGAGGTCTTTGAAGAATGGAAGAAAGAGCACTACAAAGAGATAGACAGCTCTTCCATCCGCTCTTATGACCGGGCGTATGATGTGTTTGAATCCTTGCACGACAAGAAATTCCGCACATTAAGGACATCGGACTTCCAAGCGGTCATAGACCAGCACATGAGCAAGACACACTCCACCGTTTCCAAGTACAAGCATCTTATAACCCAAATGTCCCGCTGGGCCATGAGGGAAGAGATATGCACTACGGACTTTGCGTGTTTCGTCCGTGTCCCGGAAAAGGTCAAAAAGGAAAAAGAGATTTTCAGCGAGGACGATATAAAGAAGCTGGAACAGGACGGGAGCGAATCTGCCCGTATCATCCTAATGTTACTTTCCACTGGAATGAGGATAGGGGAGTTGTTTTCTCTGCCGGTTAAGGACTGCCACGATAAGTATGTGGTCGGCGGGGAAAAGACAGACGCGGGGAGAGACAGGGTTATACCTATCAGAAAAGAGGGGCGGGAGCACTTCGCCTACTTCATGGAACACGCGAAAGGGCCTCTACTGCTGTCCGGCCACGCGGGGGAGCATGACCAAAACAACTACCGCAAGAGGGAATACTACCCATTACTTGAAAGGCTAGGGATAGAGAAAAAGACGCCTCATGCAACGCGGCATACATACGCCACACGAGCCGTCAAAGAAGGGACAAAGCCAGAACTGCTACAGTTGATACTAGGACACGAGGACTACTCCACCACCATCAACACATACACGCACATTGACCCGGAAACACTGATCGCGGCGGTGGAACCTCCTGCCGTTACTAACACGTTACTAACAAATTCAGAACAGGTCAAAAAAGATGTGCCCGGAAATGCTTGATTTCCGGGCACTTTTATGGAGCTAGTGATGTGACTTGAACACACGACCTGCTGATTACGAATCAGCTGCTCTACCGACTGAGCTACACTAGCGTTTCGCGCCCGCATATTGTAGCATACAGGCCCCCGGGAAGTCAACAGAAATGTTCCGCGCGGGCCCGCGATTACAGACCGTATTATGTCTTGCAATTCCCACCCATCTGCATCCGGGCGGCGTGCATTTTCATCCGCCGGGCCGCCGGTTTCCATTTTTGACCAGGGGCGGAAAGCCCCTTGTTTCAACCGTTCTTTCGCGTCTGAAATTGCGATAATTCACTTTACATAATATTTTATTTCATTTCTAATGCAGAATGTTATCAACATTTTGAACAGGTCTTTCAACATCCATTAAACCGCGATTTCCCAACGGTTTCAGCCGAATTTACCAATTTCTTCAAATTCTTGTAACGTGTAAAGCAACAAATAGTTTCAATTTATTATATAACATAATCCGTACTTTTCACAGCGGTCTGCATACCGGGCGGACAGTATGCCAGCCAGCGCCCCTTCGCTTGCATTTTTCCTCACTTCTGCGCCAGAAGGCCGCTGTCGGCCATGGAGACGAAATCGTCCCCCGCCACCACGATATGGTCCGTCAGGGTGACACCCACCTGCTCCAGGAGGTCCCGGATGCGCAGCGTCACGGCTATGTCCTCCCTGGAGGGCAGGGCGACGCCGCCGGTGTGATTGTGGGCCAGCAGCACGCAGGAGGCGTTCTGCCCCAGGGCGATCTGTACGACGCGCCGCAGGTTCACGCTGACGGCGGTGGTGCTGCCCTCCGCTATAGGGCGGCAGTCCAGCACCTTCAGCTTCGCGTCCATGCAGACCAGGTACATGGTCTCGTCCCGGCAGGTCATGAACCGGGGCAAGAGGTATTTCCCCGCGGCGTCGCTGTCGGCCAGGATGTCCCCGGGCCCGGCCTTGGAGATGAAGTAACGCCGGGCGGCCTCCGGCACCAGATGGATAAGGGCCGCCGCGGTATCCCCCACGCCGGGCACGCTCTTCAGCGCGTCGATGGAGGCGTCAAAGACCCCGTCCAGGGTGCCGAAGGCATCCAAAAGGTCATGGGCCAGGGCGTTGGTGTCCTGCCGGGGCACGGCATAGAACAGCAGCAGCTCCAGCACGTTGTGGTCGTCGAAATTGTCCAGCCCATAGCGGATGAAGCGCTCCCGCATCCGCCGGCGGTGTCCGGTGTGATCTGCCATAACCATTATCTCTTTCTTAATGAAATGTTAATTGCCTCTTTGTGTCAGGTGTGATATACTGTCGGAGCAAGTCCGATGGAAGGAGGGAATGCCGTGAAAGGGAAGCTTGCCATAGTCCGCGATTTTCTGAAGCGGGCGGACATGCTGCTGTTCACATTGTGCATGGCCGCGTCCATCATGGGCCTGGTGGCCATATCCAGCGCCACCCGCACCATGAGCCCCACCATGATCTACGTGCAGATATTTGCCCTGCTCATCGGCATCGCCTTCTATTTTGCCTTCACCCTCATCGACGCGGACGTGTTCGCCGACCAGTGGCCGCTGCTGCTGGTGACGGAGATCGGCCTTATCCTGCTGCTGGCAGTGTTCGGCTCCAAGGACGACACCGGCAACCGGGCCTGGATACGGTTTCTCGGCATCGGCATCCAGCCGGCGGAGGTCATCAAGGTCATCTACATCGTCCTGACGGCCAAGCACATCACCTATCTGAAGGAGTACCGGAGCCTGTCCTCGCCCCTGTCCGTGTTCCAGCTGGTGGGCCATCTGCTGCTGCTGTTCGGGATGTACATGGTCATCTCCAGCGACCTTGGAAACGCCTTGGTGTTCTTCTTTATATTCGTAGTGATGGTGTTCGCCGGGGGGATCAAGCTCTATTGGTTCCTCTTCGGCGGCGCGGCCATGGCATTGGCCATCCCCCTGGCCTGGAACTATGTGCTCAGCGACAACCAGAAGATACGTATTCTTCTGCCCTACATGCAGGACCAGATAGACCCCTCCGGCTACGGCCTGAGCTGGGAGCCCACCCGGGCCCAGCTGGCCCTGTCCTCCGGCCGGCTCTGGGGCACGGGCCTATACCAGGGTACCCAGACCCAGACCGCCGAGGGCGGCCTGCGGAGCAAGCACGCAGACTATATCTTCGCCTGCATCGGCGAGGAGATGGGCATGGTGGGCTGCATCGTGGTGATACTGCTTCTGACCGCCATCATCATCCGGTGTGTGTACGTGGGCCTGCACTGCCACAGCACCTTCGGCATGCTGGTGTGCATGGGCATGGCGGCCATGATATGCTTCCAGCTATTCAACTCCGTGGGCATGTGCACGGGGCTCACGCCGGTCATCGGCCTGACCCTCCCTTTTTTCAGCTACGGGGGTTCGTCGCTGTTCACCATGTTCGCCGCCATGGGCATCGTCTCGGGCATACGATACCGACCGAAGCCCACTCAGTTCCGCTCCTACTCCTCGGAATTCTGACCGTAAAAAAGCAGCAGATGCGTCGCCGTCTGCTGCTTTTTGATTCACACGGGGGGCGGCTCCGGCGGCGTCCACCCCGGCATGGTCTGCCGGGCCAGGGTCTCATAATACCCCGCCTCCGTCACCTGCATGTACACATACAGCCATATGGCGAGGAAGAGCCCCACAATTGGGATGGCGCACAGAAGACCCCAGCCGATGAAGCTCATGTCCAGCTTGAAAAGCTCCCACCGGTGGCCCCGCATCATATCCCGGCTCACGGCCACACACTGGAAGCCGCCCAGCTCCGGCCGGTCCAGCATCACGTAGGCGGCCAAGCGGTAGGAATAGGACGCCATGACGGCCGGGGCCAGCAGGGGCAGCAGCGCGATCATCCACCAGCTCTGCCGGGTCATCACCACCAGCATCGCCGCCGGGAAGGCGTAGAGCATGCTCCACAGCCCGATGAGCAGCGAGGGCAGAAGCTGTATCCACACGGCCCGGAAGAACACCCCGAACCCGTCGAACAGGTCCCCCACGGAGGCATGGACATGCCGCCAGACCCGCAGGGCGTAGATCACGAAGCCCACGGCCATCACCGCGGTCATGATCTGCAGCGCCACGTCCAGTATCCAGCCCATCATGCCCCCCACAGGCGTGGGCTCCACATAGGCCACCACACCCATCCGGGCGCTCATGAACATCTGCTTATAGGCCTCGATGCTGCCGCTCAGGCTCATGCTCAGTATTTCCAGCAGCGTGAGGATGACCATATAGGCCAGGCACACCCAGTAGGGCCGCGGCCGGGCGTTGCCCATGGCGGTCCGGGCCTGCTGCTTCAGCTGACGTCTATCGATACGCATATCTATTTCTCCTTATTTCCGGCCCGTATAGGCCCGCAGGGCCCGGGTCAGGTACATGGCCCCCAGGCCGGTGAATACGCCGGTGACGATCGCCGCCGCGAGTAAGGCCGGCCCATACCACAGTATGCCCGGCGTGCCCGTCACAATGACTGCCGCCAAAAGCTGCCCGGCGTTGTGGCCGATGGCACCGAACACGCTCACCACCCACATGAGCTTCTCGGGAAACAGCCCCAGAAGCGCCGCCATCACGCACCAGCTCACCACGCCGCCCGTGAGGGAGAACAGGAGCGCCGACGCACTTCCCGCGAACAGAGCCCCCAGCAGGATGCGAGCCAGCAGGATGCACCCCGCCTCCCTCCGGCCCAGGGAGGCCATGGCGGCCAGGGTGATGACGCTGGCCAGCCCCAGCTTGATCCCCGGCACGGGGACGGGGGCGGGTATCTGGGCCTCGATGACCCATATGGTCAGCTCCAGCGCCGTCAAAAGCGCCATGAATACAAGCTTTCGTGTCCTATTCATCCCGCTCTGTCTCTATCACCAGCCGGTGGGGCAGGCACACGATGGGTATGGCCCCGTCGGATATTGCCCCCTGCTTTACGCAGTCATGGTTGGGGCAGTCCGCGTCGACGACCTGGATGGCCCCCGGGCTCACCCGGATAGTGTTCCAGCCCCAGGGCGTCTGGACGGTCTTCTCATAGGGCGCCGCCACCGCCGCCAGGTCGATGGTCTCCCAAAGCTCGCCGTCCACAGACACCACCGCCACGGTCCCGGCGGGGCGCAGCGTGTATACGCCTATCCCCCCGGCGGCCAGCAGGGCGAACAGCACCGCCCAGAATACCGTTTTTCCCTTCCATGTTTTGCCTTTCATAGTTTACATTTTAGTTACAATATCGTATAATGTCAATAGGCGGTTTTGCCCGTCCCCAAAACTTTTCCCTCCCCCATCCTCCCGGAAAGGAGCCGCCCGTGGAACTGGTCACCTTCATCTTCGGCGAATATGCCCCCCGCATCGCCGATATATCCCGCTATATCCTGCCATTCGTGGCGGTGCTCATCGTGGCCCGCTGCATCGTGAGCATGCTCCGGGAGCGGTATGACCCGGAGACCTGGGCCTATCTCTACCTCAACGGCAATGTGATGGTGCCCCTGCGCCACTGGGAGTGCATCCTGGGCCGGGCCCGGTCCGTGGACGGGCGGGTGGACGACCCGGCGGTGGAGCGGATGCACGCCTGCCTCATCCGCACGCCGGAGGGGGCCTGGACGGTCTATAACCTGGGCAAGGGCAAGACCTACGTCAACGGCGAGCAGGTGCTCCCCGGCGGGGCACCCATCCAGGACGCGGACGTGCTCACTCTGGGCACCGTCTCAGCCCGGTTCGTGGACCTCACGGAGCAGGAGCGCTCCTCTCTCTTAAAATACCGCCACGCCCCCGGCCGCCGGGTGCGGCCCAGCGTGACGCTGCTGCTGTTGACGATTTTTCAAATCGGCCTCCTATTGCAGCATCTGGCCTATGACGCGGAGGCGGGCCTGGGCGTCATCATGGCCTTCGCCGTGCTGGCCACGGTCCAGTGGGGCTACTTCATCGTCCTGCGGGCCTCGGGCCAGCGGGGCTTCGAGCCGGAGATACTGGCGCTCTTCCTCTCCACCGTGGGCCTGTCCGTAGCGGCGTCCAAGACCCCGGACGATATGCTCAAGCAGATCATCCTGCTTCTCGCCGCCATCGGGCTTTACATCTTCATGTGCCTGTGGATACGAAACCTGGACCGGGTCAAGTCCGTGCGGCTTTACGCCTTCATCGCCGCCATCGGCATGCTTCTGGTGACGCTGGTGCTGGCGCCGGTGGACAACGGCGCGCGAAGCTGGCTCCACTTCGGCAGCCTCTCCATCCAGCCATCGGAGCTGGTGAAGGTGCTGTACATCTACGCCGGGGCGGCCACGCTGGATAGGCTCTTCGTGAACCGAAACCTTATCTTCTACATCGGCTTTTCCGCCGGGTGCGTGGGCCTTCTGGCCCTCATGGGCGACTTCGGCACGGCGCTGGTGTTTTTCGTGACGTTCCTGGTCATCTCCTTCATGCGCTCGGGCAGCTTTGCCACGGTGTTTCTCGCCGTGGCGGGGGCGGTGCTGGGGGTGCTGCTGGTGGTGACGGTGAAGCCCCACGTGGTGGCCCGGTTCGAGACCTGGGGCCACGTGTGGGAGGACGTGGACTGGCGGGGCTATCAACAGTCGAGGGCCCTGTCCGCCGCGGCCAGCGGGGGCCTTTTCGGCCACGGGGCCGGCAATGGCTGGTTCATCGGCATCATCGCCGCGGAGACGGACCTGGTGTTCGCGGTGCTGTGCGAGGAGCTGGGGCTCATCACGGCCCTTTGCTGCATCGCGTCGCTGCTGGCTCTCGCCGGCTTCGTGGTGAAGAACGCCGCCGCGGGCCGGTCCTCCTATTTCTGCATCGCCGCCGCCGGGGCGGTGAGCATGATGCTGGTGCAGCTGTGCCTCAATGTCTTCGGCGCCATGGACATCCTGCCCTTCACGGGCGTCACCTTCCCCTTCGTGTCCATGGGCGGCACGAGCCTCCTGGCCTGCTGGATGCTGCTGGCCTTCGTCAAGGGCAGCGACACCCGGGCCAACGCCAGCTTCGCCGTGGTGCGCCCGGAGCGGTTCACCGGCGGCGCCGGCGTGGAGGACGAGGGCGAGCCGGAGGAGGACTACTACAGCCCCGGGGACGGCTACTATGACGGCGGCCCCCAGGACGGCTATTACGAAGACCCTAAGGATGGCTATTACCGGGGAGGCGGGCGCGCATGAAAAAAGTCACCACCCGCGCTTTCGCCGTGCTGCTCTTGGTGGCGCTCACCCTGGCCGGCACCGGCGTGTTCATCTACCGCCTGGCCGTGGACGGGGGCGACTGGGCCACCTTCTACGCCAACCAGAGCATCTACTCCGAGGGCGTTTTGAACCGGGGCTCCGTCGCGGACCGGAACGGCCTTGTGCTGGCCACGGCCAGCGACGAGGGCTTCCACTACGCCGACAGCCCTGATATCCGCAAGGCCTGCCTGCACGCCGTGGGCGACCTGGGAGGCAACATAGGCACCAGCATCCTGTCCATGTACCGGGCGGATTTCGTAAACTATTCCTTCTTCACCGGCACCACCGCCGAGGCGGCCAGCATGAAGCTGACCCTGGACGCGGACGTGTGCGCCGCGGCCTACAACGCCATTGCCGGGAAGAAGGGCACGGTGCTGGTCTATAATTACCGTACGGGAGAGATCATCTGCATGGTCTCCACACCCACCTGGGACCCGGAATACGGCATCGACTTTGACGCAAACAGCGAGGCATATGAGGGCGCGTTCATCAACCGGGCCCTCAGCTCCACCTTCACGCCAGGGTCCGTGTTCAAGCTGGTGACATTGGCGGCGGCGCTGGAGAACATCCCGGACATATGGCAGCAGACATTTTACTGCGACGGGGACACCATCATCGGCGGCCAGCGGGTGAAGTGCTCCGGCGTGCACGGCACCATCACTGTGGAGCAGGCCCTGGCCCACTCCTGCAACTGCGCCTTCGGCGAGATCGCCGCCCAGCTGGGCAGCGCTCTCATCAGCCAGTACGCGGAGAAGTACGGCCTCACCTCCTCCCATATGCTCAACGGCAAGATACCCACCGCCGCGGGCAGCGTGCCCGCCGGGCGCGGAGAGATAGGCGACGCGGCCTGGGAGGGCATCGGCCAGTATGAGGACCTGATCAATCCCTATGCCTTCCTGCGGTTCATCGGCGCCATCGCCAACGGCGGCGTGTGCGTGGAGCCCACCATTCTCTACGGCGAGAGCGCCGGCACCACCCAGCTCATGGACCCCAACACCGCCCAGACCCTTTCCGAGATGATGGGCTACAACGTGCAGTATGAGTACGGCGCCGGTACATATCCCGGCCTTGAGATGCACGCCAAGACCGGCACCGCCGAGACCTACGGCGGCACCCACGCCTGGTTCGCCGGCTTCATCACCAATGCCAACGCCCCCTATGCCTTCGTGGTCATGGCGGAGCGGGCCGGCGGCGGCTACTACGTGGCCTCCCCCATCGCCAACGCCACGCTGCAGAAAGCGGTGCAAAAGGCGAATGGCTAAGGCCTCCCTATGCCAGGCCGACGCCCGGCGGGAGCCGGCAGTGTGCCGGATGCGGTTGGTGAGCAACGCGAACTTTAGCAGCAGGCATACTGTCGGGCCCGTCCGGGCAAAACCTACCTGGTCCCAGGGCGGCTGAGCCCGACAGGGCCCCTCCCGCTAAAGTTCACTTCGTTCACCGAGCGCGTGCGGGGCACTGCCGGTTCTCACCGCCCGTCGGGTTGGCGGCCCCCATAATCTTACAAGGAATCACACCTCATGATCGATATATCCCTGCACAACGTAAAAAAGAGCTTTGGCGGCGTGGAGATCCTCCGCGGCGTCAGCTTTGACATTCAATCCGGCGAGCGGGTGGCCCTTCTTGGCCCCAACGGCGCGGGCAAGACCACCCTCCTGCGCATCCTCACCGGAGCCTTGGAGCCCGACGAGGGGGAAGTGGTGCTGGCCGCCGGCAAGCGCATCGGCCTCATCAGCCAGATACCCGTCTACCCCGAGGGGTATACCACCGAGGACGTGCTCCGCTCCGCCGTGCGCCACCTGGACGACATCCGGGAGCAGATGACCGCCCTGGAGACGGCCATGGCCACGGACGATTCCCCGGCGACACTGGCCAAATACGACCGCCTGGCGGCGGAATTCGACCGCTTGGGTGGCTATGACGCGGACTTTGAGCGGGACAGGGTGGCGAACGGCCTGGACCTCTCCCCCGCCATGCGGGAGCAGCTTTTTGAGAGCCTCTCCGGCGGAGAGAAGACCCGCGTGAACCTGGCCCGGCTCCTTTTGGAGGACACAGATATACTCCTTCTGGACGAGCCCACCAACCACTTAGACCTTAAGAGCACCCAGTGGCTGGAGGGGTTTCTCGCCAAGTTCAAGGGCACCGTCCTCACCGTCAGCCATGACCGATGGTTTCTGGACAACATCGCCCAGCGCACCATCGAACTGGACAACGGCGTATGCCAGTTCTACGCGGGCAACTATAGCTTCTACATTGAGGAAAAGCAGCGCCGGTATCAGGAGCTGCGCCGGCAGTATGAGAAGAGCCAGCGGGAGATCGCCCACCTGGAGGAGGCGGCCAAAAACCTGCGCCTGTGGGCGTTTCTGGGCAATGACAAGCTCTACAAGCGGGCCTTCTCCATGGAAAAGCGCATCGCGAAACTGCAGACGGCCCCCAAGCCCACCCAGGCGAAAAAGCTCTCCGTCCGGTTCAGGGAGCGTGACTTCTTCGGCGACGAGGTGCTGGTGGCCCAGGACCTGGGCAAGGCCTACGGCGAAAAGCTTCTCTTTGAGCATCTGGACCTTCTCATCCGCCCCGGCGAGCGGGTGGCCGTCATGGGCGACAACGGCAGCGGCAAATCCACCCTGGTGAAGATCATTCTGGGCGAGGTGACCCCAGATGCAGGCTATACCCGCCTGGGCCCCGCCATCCGGGCGGCCTATCTGCCCCAGCAGGTGACCTTCGCCCACCCCGAGCGGACGCTGGTGGACACCCTCATCTACGACGACAAGGCCCAGCCCCAGGACGCCCGGGACCGCCTGGCCGCCTTCAACTTCACCGGCGAGGACGTGTTCAAGACCGTGGGCAGCCTCTCCGGCGGCGAGCAGAGCAGGCTGAGGCTGTGCATGCTCATGAAATCGGACATCAACTTCCTCATCCTGGACGAGCCCACCAACCACCTAGATATCGCCAGCCGCGAGTGGATAGAGCAGGCCCTGGACGACTACGGCGGCACGCTTCTGTTCGTAAGCCACGACCGATGGTTCACGGACCGGTTCGCCACAAGGGTGTGGGAGCTAAAAAGCGGCGTACTCACGGACTTTCCCGGGGGCTACACGGAGTACGAGGCCTATAAGGCCCGGCAGGCGGAGCTCACCCAGATCGCCAAGCACCATGAGCCCAAGGCGAAGGCCCAACGTCCCCCGCGGGAGAAGGACCCGGCCAAGCGCCTGGCCAAGGTGGAGCGGGAGATCGAAAAGCTGGAAGCCGCCCTCGCGGACATATCCGCCCGGGAGGAGGCCGCCGCCACCGATTACCAGAAGCTGATGGAGCTGTCCGAGGAGCGCGCGGCCGTGCAGACACAGCTGGACGGCCTTTATGAAGAATGGGAGGCACTGGCGGAGGGATGAAGAAAGTACTTTTTACAGGCTCCGGCCTGCTTATCATCGCAGCGGCGGTATTCGAATTCGCTCTGGTGGGCTACCGGGTGACGGCGGTGCTGCTCTTGGCGGGCGCGGCGGTGTTTGCCATATTCGGCTTCCTTTCCGGGAAGACTACCAAGGGCGCCAAGGCCGCCCGCATAGCTCTGGCCGCCTTTCTCGTCGCCGGCTGCGGCTGCTTTCTGGCGGCGGAGATACCGGTGCTGGCCGACTGTCACTCCGACGCGGACACGTCCGCGCCCTGGCTCATCGTCTGCGGCAACCAATTCAAGGGCAGCAAACCCTCCCGGGTCATGGAGGACCGGCTGGAATCGGCGCTTGTCTGGATGAATGAAAACCCCGATCCCGCCGTGATCCTTGCCGGCGGCCAGGGGCCCGACGAGGATCTCTCCGAGGCTCAGGCCATGTTCGATTGGCTCACGGCCCGGGGCGTGGACCCGGCCCGGCTCATTCTGGAGGACCAGTCCACCGACAGCTATGAGAACATCGTAAACTCCCTGGCCCTCATCCGGGCCCGGGAGCCGGACTTTGACGGCCGGGTGGCCATTCTCTCCAGCGAGTTCCACCTGCACCGGCTAGGCTATATCGCCGAACACCTGGGCTGCAAGCCGGTGTTGGTGGCCGCCAAGACAAGCATCTTCCCCCTGTTCGTCAACTACGCCGTCCGGGAGGCTTTCGCCATGTGGAAGTACTGGGTCTTCGGAATGTGACAAGGAGGTTTATCTATGCTCACTCTGGACATGATATGGGACGCCCAGTCGGCCCTGCGGGGCATCGCCCGGCGCACGCCCCTGGAAAACGCCCCGCGCATCGGGAAAAACCTCTACATCAAGGCGGAAAACCTGCAGCTCACGGGCTCTTTTAAGCTCCGGGGCGGCTACAACAAGATACGCTCCCTGGCCCCGGAGGAGGCCGCCCGGGGCGTCATCGCCTGCTCCGCCGGCAACCATGCCCAGGGCATCGCCCTGTCCGCGGCGAAGCTGGGCATCCGGGCCATCATATGCATGCCCGCCGGCGCCCCCATCAGCAAGGTGGAGGCCACCCGCAGCTACGGCGCGGAGGTGGTGCTGGTGCCGGGCATATACGACGACACCGCCCGGGAGGCGGCGCGCCTGGCGGAGGAGAACGGCTATACCTTCGCCCACCCCTTCGACGACGCCTGTGTCATCGCGGGGCAGGGCACCATCGGCCTGGAGATATTGGAGCAGCTGCCCGCCGTGGAGCAGATCGTCTGCCCCATCGGCGGGGGCGGGCTCATCTCCGGCATCGCTTTCGCCGTGAAGAGCCTGAAGCCCTCCTGCCAGATCGTGGGCGTCCAGGCCGCCCAGGTGGGCTCCATGTACGAGTCCGTCCGCATGGGCAAGATCGTCACCGTCCCGGATAGGGACACCATCGCCGACGGCATCCACGTTCTCACCCCCGGCAAACTCACCTTCGACCTGTGCCGGGAATATGTGGACGACATCGTCACCGTGAACGAGGACGAGATATGCGCCGCCATGCTCTCCCTCATGGAGAACCAGAAGACCGTCTCCGAGGGGGCCGGTGCCGCCTCCGTGGCCGCCTGCATGTTCGGGAAGGTGGACATGGCTAAAAAGACCGTGTGCGTGGTGTCCGGCGGCAACGTGGACGTGACCACCCTCTCCCGGGTTATCACCAAGGGCCTTGTCAAATCCGGCCGCATCGTGGAGCTGTCCGTAGAGGTGGCCGACAAGCCCGGCAGCCTAATTGATCTCTTGCAGATCGTGTCCCAGACCGGGGCCAACGTGGTACGCATCCACCACGCCCGGGAGGACGAGCACGCCGCCGTGGGTACCTGCACCGTCACCATGGTCCTGGAGACCCGGGACGCTGAGCACGTGGCCCACATCAAAAAGTCCCTTCTGGGCAAGGGCTATCCCCTCTTAAACTAAAGAAAGGAACTGACTGACATGCTGGAAAAGACCTATACACCCGACGCCCCCGAGGCCATCGGCCCCTACTCCCAGGCCATCAAAGCCAACGGTTTCCTCTTCGCCTCCGGCCAGGTCCCCCTCATGCCCGGCACCGGTGAGGTGGTGGGCGCCGCCATCGAGGAACAGACCCATCGGGCCTGCCAAAACATCGCCGCCATTTTGAAGGCCAACGGCCTTGACTTTGAGGACGTGGTGAAGACCACCTGCTTTCTCGCCGACATGGCCGACTTCGCCGCCTTCAACGGCGTGTACGCCCAGTACTTCACCGGCAAGCCCGCCCGCTCCTGCGTGGCGGTAAAGGAGCTGCCCAAGAAGGTGCTGTGCGAGATCGAGATCGTCGCCGCATTGCATCAATAAGTTGACATAATACATCACCGCCCGGCGTATCGCCGGGCGGTGATTTTTTGCGGTTTTCAGTTGAAGCGCAGCTCGTTCAGGTCGCAGGAGACAGAGACGGTGAAGGGCGTGCCGCCGTCGGTGGTCAGGGCGAGACAGGACCCATACTCCCCGTCCTGTATCACGTCCCGCGGGGCGTCCCGCAGGCCCAGCCGGTCCGCGAACATCCACAGCAT
>CANRNF010000032.1 GCA_947631865.1 uncultured Oscillospiraceae bacterium
GCGGCGACTGCTGCTGATACTGCAGCGGGCAAGGCGAACACGGCGGCGACTGCTGCTGATACTGCAGCGGGCAAGGCGAACACGGCGGCGACTGCTGCTGATACTGCAGCGGGCAAGGCCAACACCGCTGCCGCCGACGCGACCACGGCAGCGGGCGCCGCAAACGACGCCGCAAAGGCCGCCACGGACGCCGCCGACGCCGCCACTGGCGCGGCGGGTGAAGCCGACGCCGCCACGGACGCTGCCCTGGACGCGGCGGAGCGGGCCAACGCCGCCGCGCAGATCGTGGAGGAGGGCTTGACCACTATCCTTATTGACGACCAAGACGACGCAAAGACCTGGGCGGCGTCCTTTGTCATAAAGTCCGGCCACCTTGTCCTGGTGGCGGACGAAAAAACCGCATAATGGAGGTACAAAATGAGCATTGAGAACATCCTGCCCAACGGCGAACAGATGGACCGACTGATAAAGGCCCATGAAGATGGAGCCCCGACCCAGGCCCGCATTGCCGCCGCCCTGGAGCGCATTGCCGAACTGCAGGCGTCCATTGCGGCTGGCTCCGCCGGCGCTGACTTCATCGACGCCACCTTCCGCACGGCCCTGGACGGCACCAACACCACCGCCGTACTCCGGGAATGGTGGCCCATGGCCGCCGGCGACACCCCGGACAAGTACGAACGCCTGGCCCGCTTTGCCACCATGACCGCCCAGGCCTGGGACGGCAAGGTCTACACGGTGCGCGGCTATTCCGCCGCCACCGCCGACTCGGCCATGACCGCCCTTGACGACCTGGCGCCCCTGGGCAAGGCCGTGCTGGCCACCGACGTGGCCCCTGGCGGCGCTGACTGGGCCGAGGAGGACCCTATGACCTGGTATGTGCGGGCCAACGCCATAAGCAAGCAGGACGGCACCATGGACGTGCAGGCGGTGGAGGGCATCGACCCCGACTTTGACGTGACCGGCGAAAAGGCGCCGGTATACTGCTTTGCCCTGGCCCTGTGGCGCCGCGTCGTCCGGGACGGCAGCTACACCACCAAAAGCTGGCGGACGACGCCTGCCGCCGATTTTCGGCCCTACGCGGGCGACGTGGCCCCGGACAATACCAAGCGCGCCCTGACCTGGCACCCCGCCTTTGACGGCGGCCTGAACAGCAAGGGCAACCTTACCAGCGGCGCCGGGCGCGCTGTGCGGAACTTCACGTCCGCCACCGCCGGACTGGCCGACGTCCGAAAATGGAACAAATACGAGGGCCTGTGGTGCGACTGCGACACCGAATGGCTGCTGGACATGTGGCAGCTGCGCCACCAGAACAAGGAAAACAGCAGCATTTTGGAGGGCTGCTCCACCTATAACTTCCAGTATCAGGTGGCCGCCGCCGAAAACGGCGTGACCCGCGTCCTGCTGGCTGCCAACCAGGCCGCCAACCTTGTGGTGGGCTCCACCGTGTCCATCGGCGACCATTCCGTCAACAGCAACTGGGACCGGGGCCAGGCGGACATGCGGAACCTGGCCGACAAGGTACGAATCACCAGCATAGCCGAGGTATCCGTGGGAGAGCAGACTTATACGGCCATCAACCTGGACCTGCCGGCGGCCATCGACGTGCCCGACACTTCCTGGCTGTCCACTATGCCCTGGCATACCGGCAGCACGGAGCGCGTGCCCGGCCATAAGGACGGGTGCCTGGGGAACCTGACGAACGGCAAGTATCCCCTGCGCGTCGCCGGCGTGGAGGCCATGGTGGGCGCCTACGCCCTGGGCCTGGACCCCCTTTACAACGTCGTGCCCGGCTCCGACAGCACGCACTGGACTTACGACAAGGTGGCCGTCTGCAGGGACTCCGAAAAGCTGGCCGCCACCATCGGCGAAGGGTACGAAGAAACGGGAATCACCTTCACCGACATGCCCCAGGGCTGGCAGTATGTGAAGGAATTTGTGGCCAACGACGACGGCGTGGTATTCCCGGAGATCATCGGCGGCAGCACGACCCAGTGGTATAAGTCCGCGTTTTACGGCTCGTATGGCGCCGGCGTTCGCTGCCCCTGGCGTTTTGCCGTTCTTGATGTTGGGGGCCATGCCGGCCTGGCCGCCGAGAATGGCAACGCTGCGCCCGGCGACGCCAGCTGGAGTGGTGTGCCCCGGCTTTCCGGCTCGGGCAAAAAGCGGGGTGAATGGCCGGCGTAAAGCCGGACAGAGGGGGCGCCGCCCCCTGCTCCAGTTTCAACAAAAAGGGTATTATGGCGCGCCCGGTCCGCGTTTTACGGCTCGAATGGCGCCGGCGTTCGCTGCCCCTGGCGTTTTGCCAATCTTAATGATGGGGGCCATGCCGGCCTGGCCGCCGAGAATGGCAACAATGCGCCCGGCAACGCCAACTGGAATGGTGTGCCCCGGCTTTCCACGGCGGGCAAACGGTACGATCTTCACCCGCCGAAGATGAACAATCAAAGCGTCATAATATCCGGGCTTATGCCAAAATCATGTAGTACCGACACCGCCGCAAGGTGGCCGCCAGGCCGTGGGCCTGGTGGGGGCTAGTAGTAATATTCCGGGCTCCTGCTTTAAGGTCCCCGGTCAACCGAAAAGCCCTGCACATAAGGAAAGATCACAACCCTGGGAAGGGTGACGATATGAAGCAGCGGTATAAAGACCTGGACCATGACCTGTGCGTCCTGGCGGTAATAAATGCCTTTGAGGATAAATGGGACCGCCAGGACGTCCAGGGCGTCGTCAACAAGTACGGCGGAATCACGCGCGGGGAACTTATGCGCGACGTGGCC
Source organism: uncultured Oscillospiraceae bacterium (assembly GCA_947631865.1). Lineage (GTDB taxonomy): Bacteria > Bacillota > Clostridia > Oscillospirales > Oscillospiraceae > CAJOIG01. The sequence continues at coordinate 2,778 of CANRNF010000032.1, forward strand.
CGTGGTCACTTCAACGTCAAGATGGAGGCCGCGCATAATATCGCCTATGAACTGGAGCAGCGCGTCCTGGACCTTATGGACGGCGACCCCGACGCCCTGGACCTGGAACCCGTATACGTCCGCCAGCGTCGTGACGGCATGACCGGCAAAGTGCGGGACATTGCCGACCTCTGCATTTTCCACCAGATATTCGGCCACCTGGTGCGCCTGGGCCTGGACCCGCTATTCCAGGCCCGCCTGCTTCCCCAGCAGCACGCCAGTATCCCGGACCATGGCCCAGTGGCCTTAAAGCAGCAGGTGGAGCGGTATATGCGGGCCACCAGCCTGCACATCAACGCGGCCCTAAAGAAGGACATACACCACGCATACCAAAGCACCCAGTACAGTGTGGTGATCCGGCTCCTGCAGAAGGAAATACCTTCCGCGCGCTGGATTTTCGCCATCCTGGAAGCGTTCGCCCGGATAGCCCCAGGCGGCCACCTTATCATAGGCGGATATATCGACGCCTGGCTGTTCAATTTCGTCATGTCCTACGCGCTGCGCTACGTCCTAGGGCTGCGCAAGACCCGCCGGGGCAAGTCTGTGCCCCTGGTGGCCAGGGCGCCGTCCTACATGGACGACGTGGGCCTCATGGGCCGCCGTGTGGCCGACATCAAAAGCGCCGCCCGGAAAATGGGCAAGTGGATGGAGGCCAACCTGGGCGTGACCTGGAAGGACGACAGCGTCTTGACCGAGTTTTTGACCGTCCGGGAAGAACGCCAGCGGAAAAAGGCGCCGACGCCCGCCGGGCGGGGCTGTCCGGGCCTGGACCTGGGCGGGTACGTCATGCACCGCACATATACCACCATCCGGCCCCGCATCTACATACGGGCCCGCCGGTCCTATATGCGCGGCGCCCGGAGCGCCGAGGCCACCGGCACCGTCAACGTGCAGCGCGCCCGGCGTATGAACTCATATTATGGCTACTATAAGCACACGGCCTCCGCCGGCGCAAAACGCAAGTATAACGTCGAACACTTGCAAAAGCTGGCCGGCCACGTCGTCGCATACCACGACCGCGAAAAAGCGCGGCAACAAAAAAGGAGGGTGAACCTGCAAAATGATCCTGACCTGTACCATGAACGAACAGCCGGCCCGCGTGGAGATCGACAGCCTCCCGGAGGGCGGCCAGTACGTCCGCCTGCACGACAACGCGCACCAGGTGGACGTCCCCAGCCCCGACCCCGACGCGCCCCCCAGCAAGGCCTGGGAATGCGACGAGGCGGCCTTTACCGTCCCCGCCGACCGGGCCCTGACCGTGGAGGGCGTCACCGCTGATTTTTCCGCCTGGTGGTCCTTTGGCGCTGCCTACGACCCGGACGCCAGCAGTCCCACCGTGGACGAACGCCTGGCGAACCTGGAGGCCGCCATGCTGGCCCTGGTGGGCATGTAAGGGGGTGTAAACATGTTTGCCTTTATCAAGTCCATGTACGACCGTGGGGCCATCACCGCCGCCCAGGTATGGGCGCTTGTGGATCGTCCCGCCCCGCCCCTGACCGCCGAACAGGCGGCCCAGATATGTGGGCCCCGCCCGGAGGCTGCCGAATGAACGAGGGTGAAGCGCGGCCCCCGCTGCAGCTAGTGGAAGCCCTGGGCACCATTACGCGCCTGCAGGCCGACGTCATTACAGACCTGTACGGGCTTCTGCTGCAACACATCACCGCCGAGGAGGCCGACAGCCTCCCCTGCATGGCGAAACTAAAACAGGCCGACGCGATCCGGGCCGGGATCACGTCGCCGGAAATGGAGGCGGGTGTATGACCGAAGGCATAGCCGTGGCCCTTATCGCTGGCGCCGCCAGCATCGGCGGGGCAGGAATGGGGGCCTACTTTTCCAACCGGAAAAGTAGCGCACTACTTGAATACCGGTTGAAAAAGCTGGAGGAAAAGGTGGAGGAAAAGGTGGACAAACATAACAACGTCATAGAACGGACCTACGCCCTGGAACAGCAGGCCGCCGTTCAGGAGGAGCGGCAGGACGTGGCAAACCACCGCATTGCCGACCTGGAGGCAATCGTCGGCCACCTGGCCGGCACGGAAAAATAAGGAGGTATCCCTATGAAACAGACTTTTTTGGAACTGCTGGCGGAAAAGCTGGCGGCGCTGCTGGAAATGCGCACCTTCCTGGCCCTGGCTGCGTGCCTGTTTTTCGGCTACTGCGTATTCAACGGCAGTGTGGGCGCCGAGGAGGTAAAAAGCGCCTTTTGGATGGTGCTAGGCTGGTATGCCGGCACCAACACCAACAAGACCCCGGAGCAGCGCCTCCCCGATACCGCCAATGGGTAAGCACGAAGGGAAGCGCGGCGCCGGCACCCTTACCGTCTTTGTTGTCGCCGTATTCGTCACCGTCCTGGCCTACACGGTGACGGCCTTATACTTCAACTGGAATGGCCGGGAAATCCAGGACAGCGTCAACACGGGCTTTTATAGCCTGTTCGGCTGCGAGTTTGGCATAACCGGCATTATCCAGGTGGCAAAAACCGTCTGGGCCAGGATAGACGGGCACAAGAAACAGTCTGATACGAACGAGGAGGCATATTATGGGTAAATGCACAGCTGCCCAGGCCGTCGCGGCCATGGACTACTGGGTGGGGTATATGGAAAAGGCCACGTCCGCATACGCCACCAGCCGGGACAAGTCCGTTTTTACGCGGAACGCCGGCCACAATAACTGGACCTATGCCGGCCATATCAGCGGCCTAAATGGCGGCACTGGCGCCGCCTGGTGCGCCATGCAGGACGGCCTGGCCATATACGAGGCCTGCGGCAACAATAAGACCCTGGCCAAAGAGGTTTTGTGGGGCGTCTGGCCGTACACCAACGCCGGCCAGGTCTACGACGCGGCCCCCGCCAGCATGAAGGGCAAGCGCGGCTCCTGGAAGCCCCAGCCGGGTGACATCATCGACTTTCAGCAGGGCGGCGTCCGGGTGCATACCGCCATGGTCTATGCGGTGGATGATAAATACGTCTACACCGACGAGGGCAACAGCTCCGACATGTGCAAGCGCCGGTCCTACCTGCTGACGGATACATACATCTGCGAGTATGTCCGCCCCAACTACGCCGCCGCCTCCGGCGACGATCCGGCCCTGCCCGAAAAGGACCAGTACGGCGCGGTGGTCTATCGGGACATCGGCCTGCACGAACTTTCCAAGGGCTGCGCCGGCCCCGAGGTAAAGACCATCCAGCGTATCATTTACGCCCGTGGCATCAATAAGAGCCTGGACGTTGACGGCGCTTTCGGGCCCGCCACCAAGACCGGCGTTATTGCCCTCCAGCGCCAGCTGGGCCTGTCCCAGGACGGCATAGTGGGCAAAGACACCTGGCTCAAGGTCCTGCGGGAACTGGACTAAACCATGGGGGCCGTGACGTTCGCCGGCACCACGCCGGCCTGATCCTGCGCGTGGGCGCTGTAATCATCCTGGCGGCCCTGGCCTTTTACTGGGGCCTGCAAACGGGATATGAGAGCGCCCGCCCGTGGGAGTTGACAGCCTACGGCGAATATAACGCCGAACAGCTGCAGCACATCGTGGAGGGCACGCGGGAACACATAAGCGACCTCCAGGACAAACTGGACCGGGCCCTGGCGGCCCTGCGCGAAAAACAGGGCCGCCCTCCCCCTGATCCTGTGGCCGAAAATGCCCCCGTGTCCAATTCGGACACGGGGGCTCCGTATCTAGGCGAATATCTACTGGCCGCCGAACTTATGCCCAAAACGCGCAATTATCTAGGCATTTATCTGCAATTCACGGGCAAAAGGTAAAGACAATGGGCGGTATAAAAAGAAGAAAAAAGCCCGGAAACGCCGTGTTTCCGGGCTTTTTGGGTGGTGGACGATACAAGACTCGAACTTGTGACCTCCCGCACGTCAAGCGGATGCGCTACCAGCTGCGCCAATCGTCCGTTTCAGCCTGCTTATTCTATCGCATATCCCCTCCCTTGTCAAGGACAAATTCAAAAGCCTGCGCCCGGCCGGGCGCAGGCTTATCCAATATAAATGTCAGCTGTTAGGGTCGTAGACGTGGATGGGGATAGTGCCCGTGCCCCGAGGATCGTCACTGACCTTTACGGAAATGGTGACGTCGCCGGGCCCAACGATCTTGATGGTGCCCACGGGCCCGTCGCCCTCCACGGTGGCGACCTCCTCGTTGTCACTGGTCCACTCAGGCGTGCTGACGACCTCGCCGGGATACCAGGACACGGTAAAGGTATAATCCGAATCACCGACCTTGGCCCAGAAGCCGTTGCCGTTATAGTCCAGCTCGGGCTGGTAGGATCCCCTGATGCTGACGCTGGTGATCTGCGGCGCAGGCGAGGGCTGGGGCGACGGCGAGGGCGTGGGAGGCGCGGGCGGGGTGATCTGGGCATCGGCGTCGATCTGGGACTGGATCTCCTCCGCCGCAGACACATCCTTCCCCACGTTGACGGACACGATGGTAATGGTGAGGATGATGACGGCCAGCAAAATAACGCCGCCGATGAGCATCTGCATATTTACCGCCTCAGCCGCGCTCTTCGCGGCGGGCGTGCTGGGCACGGTGCTGTCCGTCTCAGGGACAGCGCTGCGCACCGTCTTTGTCTTTTTGGTGCCGCAATAGGGGCAGCGGCTGCGGAACGAAGGATACTGCCGATGGCAGCGCCGGCAGGTCGTATTGGGTACGATATTCATTCGATCACACCTTTCTGTAACGCAATTATAACAAAAGTTACAGAAAGATACAAGCCCTTTTTGCGGTCAATATCCACTTTTTTACGATTTTTTTGGTAAAATTCCTACAAATTATTCAAACGGTAAGGGTCCCGGTCTCATCCTCCAGCAAAATGAGTATCTTTTCCTGATCGCCGGTCTGGGCGTTCACGTACATGAGATATCGGTCCCCGTCCTCTGCCTGGCAGAGGAATTCGTGGCAATACCGCTCCTGGCCGCCCTCAGTGGGGATGATGGCCATGGCGTGGTCCTGGACGGACAGGGTCTTGGCCAGGCTCGCCTGCGCCTTCTCCTCGGAGACGGCGGTCTCAGGGATGGACCTCTTTGTATGGGCAGTGATATAGCCCTTGGCGTCATAGCTCATGAGCGCGCCGGTATCCAGGGCCACGCCCACCTTGATAAGGTCCGGATAGCAGCGCACCCCCTGCTCGGAGTGCTCGAAGTTCACCAGTAGCACGCCGTCAGACACCGTGTGATAGCTCTCCTCCAGATCTTTCAGACTCCAGCCCCGGATCAGTTCCCCGGCGATGCCCAGACCCTGCTCCACGGTGTACACCGCCTCGCCTACGGGCCGGGACCCGATGACGGACCATATCTCGCCGCCCTGTTTCGTCACGTACACAGTGTATTCGCCGCCGCCCATGCGTCCGGCGCATATCCAGCAGGGCACGTCGCCGCCGCACTCTCCGGCGGAACGCAGCTCCGAGGCGGCCACATCCAGGAACTTGGCGGCCTTTTTAAGAGCAGTCTCCTCGTCGATCTCCTCCCGTCCCTCCAGATAGAGTGCCTCCCGGCTGGCCATGGTGGCGGAGAAGGGCCCGTCATAGATGAGGGTGGGAAGCTCGGGGAACTCCTGCTCGATGGTCTGGAAGGCCTCCCCCGCCAGGGGCGGCTGGTCCTCCCCGCCCTCGGCGGCGGAGGTCCGGGCATATACCTCATCCAGGGAGAGCTGTCCCAGAGCCATGCGGCTTTGCATATCCTGCAGGTTCAGCTTCATGACGGAGGCCGTGTCCGCCAGACTCTGCAGGTTTTGAAGCTCCTCATCGGAATAGCCGCCGCTGCGGCTCACGTTCCGGGCCAGGGCGTTGGCGTAGTCCCCCGCCTTGGCCACGAAGCTGGCGGTCTGTTCCAGCTCCTGGGAGGCGTATGGCAGGGATCCCAGCGCCGTCTGGGCCGTCATGGCCCGGCCGAATATCTGGGCGCACAGGGCGCCGGACAGCGCCGGGTCGGAGATATAGACGCTCTTCTCCAGGTCGTTGGAAAGCTCGCTGACACTGGTCACCAGCTCATCGAAGGCCCGCTCGGTGCTGGCCTTGGCGTACAGACCCAGGGCGTTGGCCTTGCGGGTGCCCCGGATGGCGAACACCCCCGCCACCACCAGCGCCGCGGACAAAAACGTGATAACTCGAATTACGGGTCTCTTTTTCATAAAAACACACCTCTTGCGGTAGTTTCCCCGCAAAGAGGTGTATTTTGAATATCAAATAATGCCAGTCAAGAAAGACGGGCGATACCGTCCCGCATGCGGCGCAGGGTCTCGTCCTTCCCCAGGATGCGGCAGATCTCCACCGCGCCGCCGGGGGTCACGGCCGTGCCGGTGACGGCGATGCGCACGGGCCACATGAGTTTGGCGTTCTTCACTTCCAGTTTCTCTGCCAGGCCCACCAGGGCGTCATGGATGTGCTCGTCGTCCCAGGCGTCCACCGCCTCCAGCACGGGCAGGGCCGCGTTCAGCATTTGAAGGGCGCTGTCCTTATCGCTCTTGGACTTTTTGTGGACATAGAGCTCGGTGTCGTACTCCGGCAGGGCGTCAAAGAAGCCCAGTTTGCCGGGGATGTCCGTGAGCACCTCGGTGCGCTGCTGCAAAAGGGCCGCCACGGCCGCCGGGTCGATGGCCGGGTCCTTCACCGCCTGACGGATGTAGGGCTCCGCCACCTGGGCGAAGTCCGCCGGGTCCATGGCCCGAATGTATTCGGCGTTGAAATAGGTGAGCTTTTCGATGTCGAAGATGGCCTGACTCTTGGAGATGCCGGAAAGGTCGAAGGCCTCCGCCAGCTCCTTGATGGAATAGATCTCCCGCTCCCCGCCGGGGGCCCAGCCCAGCAGCGCCACATAGTTCACGATGGCGGCCCGGAGATACCCCTTCTCCACCAGATCCTCATAGGATGGGTCGCCGTGGCGCTTCGACATCTTGTTGTGGGCATCCCGCATCACCGGCGAGCAGTGGACATACTTGGGCACGTCCCAGCCGAAGCCCTCGTAGAGCAGGTTATATTTGGGCGCGCTGGCCAGATACTCCGAGCCCCGGACCACATGGGTGATGCCCATCAGGTGATCGTCTATCACGTTGGCGAAGTTATAGGTGGGCAGGCCGTCCCGCTTGATCAGCACCTGGTCGTCCAGGTCCTTGTTGGGAGCAGTCACGTCGCCGAATATCTCGTCGTGGAAGGTGGTGGAGCCCTCCCTGGGTATCTTCTGGCGGATGACGTAGGGCATCCCCGCCTCCAGGCGGCGCTGTACTTCCTCCTCCGGCAGGTCCCGGCAGGGGTCCTCCGCCCGGTCGAAGGAGCCCGCGTCCTCCTCGGACTCAGCCTTGTCGCAGAAGCAGTAATAGGCGTGGCCCCGCTGGACCAGCCGCTGGGCGAAGGGCAGGTACAGCCCCCGGCGCTCGGTCTGCACATAGGGGCCCACGGGGCCGCCCTTGTCCGGGCCCTCGTCCCAGTCCAGACCGCAGTCGGTGAGCGTCCGGTAGATCACGTCCACCGCGCCCTCCACCAGCCGGTTCTGGTCCGTGTCCTCGATGCGCAGGAGGAATTTGCCCCCGTTGTGGCGGGCGATGCACCAGGTGTAAAGCGCCGTGCGCAGGTTGCCCACATGCATATATCCCGTGGGGCTGGGGGCGAAGCGGGTGCGCACCTCCCCTTTGGGGATGCGGCTCTCCAGGTCCTCGAAATATTTATCGTCCATAGTATCAGCCTCGTTTTCTCAAACTTCAATTAGCATATTTTATTCTTGTCCGCTTGTCAAGAAAAATCGGGTGTGTTATTATATTTAGTTGTAATAGCAAAAAGATGCGGCATACGTGCCGTGGAAAGCGTGGAGTTATGGACGAGAAGAAAAAAGTGATGCTCTCGGGGATCAAGCCCTCCGGCGACCTGACGCTTGGCTCCTATCTGGGGGCCATCAAGAACTGGGCCGAGCGGGCGGAGACCTTCGACTGCTACTACTTCATGGCGGATCTGCACGCGCTGACCACCCGCCAGAATCCGGCGGATCTGCGCCGGCGCACTTTGGAGCAGCTGGCCCAGTATGTGGCCTGCGGCCTGGACCCGGAAAAGAACACCCTGTTCATACAGTCCCATGTGCCCGAGCACGCCCAGCTGGGCTGGGTGCTGCAGTGCTACACCATGTTCGGCGAGCTCTCCCGCATGACCCAATTCAAGGACAAGAGCGCGAAAAACGCCGACAACATCAACGGCGGCCTGTTCGCCTACCCCTCCCTGATGGCGGCGGATATCCTCCTGTACCAGCCGGACTTCGTGCCCGTAGGCGACGACCAGAAGCAGCACGTGGAGCTGACCCGGGACATCGCCCACCGCTTCAACGGCGTGTACGGCGACGTGTTCAAGATCCCCGAGCCCTATATCCCGAAGGTGGGCGCGCGGATCATGGACCTCTTAGACCCCAGCAGCAAGATGTCGAAGTCCGACGAGATCGGCAACGGCCGGGTCTGTCTCATGGACCAGCCCCAGGACATCGCCCGAAAGTTCAAGCGGGCCGTCACTGACTCCGATACCGACGAACACTGCGTGCGCTACGACCGGGAGAACAAGCCCGGCGTGGCGAATCTCATGCAGATCTACGCCAGCTGCACCGGCAAGAGCTTCGCCGAGATTGAGGCGGAGTTCACCGGCCACGGCTACGGCGACTTCAAATCCGCCGTGGGCGACGCGGTCATTGAGACCCTCCGCCCCATCCGGGAGGAGGCCGCCCGCCTTATGAAGGACAAGGGCTATCTGGAGAACCTCTGCCGCACCGGCGCGGAGAAGGCCTCCTACATCGCCATGAAGACCCTGCGGAAGGTGTACAAGAAGGTCGGCCTGGTGCCCAGGGCGTAAAACAAGCAAATTAAAGCCTCCCCTGTGCAAGGGGAGGTGCCGAGCAAAGCGAGGCGGAGGGGTTGTCAGACAATCCCCCAGTCAGCTTCGCTGACAGCCCCCTTTACACAAGGGGGCCTTTTTATGTGCTGTTCAGGATAAAAACATAGCCGCTAACATAATGAGAAGGTCCTTATCCCCGCTTTCCCGGTACATCAAATACAGTATCAGCGCCAGGATCAGGTCGTCCGTCTCCATGCTGACGGATTCCAGCTTTTTCAGGATGCCCCCCACCGCCCGGTCCAGCCCCTCCTGGGGCCGCGGCGGGCGGTTTTCCCGCCGGGCGGGCGTGAACGGCTCCCGAGGCGTCTCATTCTGCATGCGAAACGCGCCGCTATAGGCCATGGCCGTCACCGTATTCCTTCGCCACCGCCCCCGCGATGTGTACCATCCGGGCGATCTGCATGGCCCGGTCCAGCTTCTCCTGCTTCTCCGGCTTCATGTATGGCCGCATAGCCACCAGCAGGGCCGTGGACCGGCTCTTCTCACCGCCGCCGGAAAAGGCTTTGCCCAGGGCGGCCAGGAGCCTCGCGTCCGGCTGTGGGATGTCCGCCGGTTTTTCCCGCCGGGTCTGTTCCTCCCCGCTCTGACCGGGGGTCGCTCCGCCGAAAAGGCCCTGCGCTATCTGGGACAGCTGCGCCATCTGGGCCGGGTCGGACAATATCTGCTGGAGCCGTTCCCCCAGCTCACCGTCCATCCTGGCCCACCGCCTTCTTTACCTCGCGGGCAAAGCTCTGGCCCTCCGGGGTAGACAGGATGGCGTTGATCATCTGCCCCAGGGTCTGCATGTCCCCCGCCTTCGCGGCAGCGGCCAGCTTTTCTCCATCTACCTTTTTCAGGAGCTTCTCCCCCTGGCCGGAACGGGCCAGCATTTCCAGCGCGCCGCTGCCGGGACTCTGCCGCACCTGGCCGGCGTACTTCTCCAGATCCATAAAAATACCCCCTCTGCTCAAGCCCATTGTATGCGGGCCCGGCAGAGGGGGTCACTGGTTTTTTCTCAGCCGTTCAGGTACTTGTCCAGATTCATGAAAATGGACGCGACCTCGGCGCGGGTGGCGCTCTTGGTGGGGTTGACGTTGCCGCTGGTGTCGCCCTTGATGACGCCGATATTCGCCATGGCGGCCACAGCGGTCCTGGCATAGCTGGACACACTGCCGCTGTCCTTGAAGGACAGGCTCCCGGCGGAGAGGCTCTTGCCCAGATACTTGGTCAGGTAGTTATAGATCATCACGCAGATGTCCTGCCGGCTCACGGCGGTGGTGGCGCCGAACTTGGTGTCCGACTGGCCGCTGACGATGCCGTTCAGATAGGCCCACTGGGCGAAGCCGTTGCAGTAGCTGACGCTGGAACTGCCCAGGTCGTTGAACTTGCACACATACACCAGCGTCTTGCCGTTGGAAGGCATGGTGCTGCGCATATAGCCGGTGACGCCGTTATACTGCACCTGATACCAGGTTCCGCCGTCCTTGCTGCTGCCGGAGCCCACGGTACCGGTGACCTTTATGTACTGGCCGGAGGCGGCCACCGTGGTCTTCAGGGAGGAGCTGGTGGTCGTATCAGCGCGGATGATGATGTCATAGCCGTTGGTGAGACCCATCTGGCCGGACCAGTTCTTGATGGTATCGCCCACCTTGGCGAAACGGCCCAGGACCGTGATGAACATGGCCCGGTTCATAGCCTGGTTGGGGGCGAAGGTGCTGCTGTTGATACCAGTGAACAGGCCCTTGTTGGTGACGTAAGCCACCGAGTCCACATACCAGCTGGAGGAGGACACGTCGTTAAAGGGCAGCTTGATCTCCGCCCTGACGGTGTGGTTCGCTTTCACGTTCTGGAAGGTGTACTCCTTCAGGGCGCCCTGGCTCGCGCCGTCTATCTTGATGTTGCCGAGAGTATAGCCATTGGTGGAGCCGAACTTGAAGGTGACGCTGCTCCCCTCCAGGACGCTGGCGTTGCCCTGGGGCGAGACAAAGCCGTAGGGGTCGTCCACCGTGATGGTGTACAGCTTGCCCTGTTTCACGCTGAAGGTGGCCAGGTTGCTGGGCACGCCGCCGGACTTGGCGGCAAAGGCCTTGATGACGAGGCCGTCCTTCACGGCGATGGACGTGGAACCGGATACCTTGGAGCTGTTCAGCGTAGGCGCACTGCCGTCGGTGGTGTAGTAGATGGTGACGCCGCTGTCCGCGCTGGTGAGGGTCAGCTTAGCGGAGGGGTCGGCGTAATAGATGCCGTTGGACAGGAACACACCGCTGCCGTCCGACGCGCCCACAGCCTTCAGCTGGGGCAATGTCGCCATGGTCAGGGACTCGTTCAGCGGGAAGCAGTTGTCGTGCCCCGGCACCTGGGCGATGGCCCGGATGGTGACCGAGTTGGACACGGTGAAGGGGCCGGTGTACTTGGTGCTGGAGGTGGAGGGCGCGGAACCGTTGGTGGTATAGTAGATGACCGCGTTGCTCTGGGAGTGGCTCAGGGTGACCCTCGCGCTGGCGGGACCCACAGCGGCCACCGACATGGTGGGCGCGGGAGCCCAGCCCAGGCCCGCGTCGTCGTTGGGCTTGCGCACCGCGGACAGGCTCTTGTCGTTCCGGCGGTAGATCTTATAGCCGTGCTGCAGATAGTAGCTGGTGATATAGCTCAGCTGGCTCTTGTAGTCGTAGTTCTTGCCGGAGATGTAGTTTCCGTTCTCGGCGTAGCAGGTCACCCGCATCTTGGCCGGGGTCTGCTCAGTGATCTCCACGGCCACCACCTGGCCGTCGCTGTTGTAGCCGATATCGGTGACCAGCACCACGTGCTCGGCGGTGTAGTTGAGGCAGTCGCCCACCTGCAGCTTAGAAAGCTCGCTCTTGGAGGGCGTGCCGATATAGGTAGAGAACGGCACGATATCGCCGGTGGTGCAGCGCCTGGGCAGGTCCCAGGCGTAGGACACGAACCCGGAGCAGTCGCTGCCGTAATAGGGCGCGGTCTTGGAGTAGGTAGAATAGGACTTATAGAACTGGCTGTTGGCGTTGTTCACCGCGTCCAGGAAGCCCTTGACGGACACATCCCAGCCCACATAGCCGGTGGAGACCGCCTGGGAATAGGGGATGCCCTTGTAGGTCTTCCCCGCCTTGAACTTGCCGCCGTCCGTGGAATAGACAGAGTCATAAGAGCCCTTGCTGGTGACGTAAGAACTGTCGTTGCCGCCCCAGGCGTACCGGTCGGCCTTGGGGGTCCACTTGACCTCCGCGTGCTGCTGGGCACGGAGGACGATGTTCTGCTGGTTGGCCGTCAGGGTCTTGGTCTGCACATAGGAGGTGCTGGCCAGGGCCACGCCGTTGGTGGGATAGATCACCGCCTGCTTGGCCAGATACTCCGCCGATTCCAGATAGGCGGCCTCGCTGGCCAGCGTCTGCTCCTCGGTCATGCCCGCCAGGGCGATCTCGTCCTGATGCAGGGAGTAGTCGAAGAGCGTGCTGTAGCCCTCAAAAAGGCCCGCGATATCCGCCTGGTAAGTGCCGCCGTTCCGCACCACCACCAGCCAGGACCCGTCAGGATAGGCGCTGTCCACGCCGGAGAGGAGGCACTTGTCCCCCGCCCACAGGTCATAGCTGAAAAGCGGGCCGGTGAGGAACAGGTTGCCCCAGGGGGTGGGGATCAGGCCCTTCACATCGCCGGGGACGGGAATGGTCTCCAGGGCCCCGTCGGTCATGTCGTAGGAATACACCGCGCCGTCCACCAGCATGCGCAGCTCCTGGCCCATCACGTACATCTCCACGATGTGGCTTCCGGGCACGGAGCAGACCGTCTCCGAGGCGCCGCCGCTGGGGCTCATGCGATAGACGGTGTTGTTGGTGGAGTAGTAAAGATATCCGCCGGAGAGGTTCATGTTCTCGGCGTACATATCGCCCAGCTTGGCGGCGGAGCCGTTCCGGTCCAGCCACAGGCCGTTGTCGGTATAGTAGAAATCGCTGCCGGACACCAGGCTCCGGCCGCCGTTCAGGATGGCCGCCACGGTGTTGCCCGGCTCGGTCCACTCCCACTGCTTCAGGGCGGCGGTCATGGGCTCGTCGGTGGGCTCCACCTCCGGCGTGGCCTCCGGGTCCGGGGTCGCGTTGGGATCAGGACTGACTTCCGGCTCGAAGGTCGCCTCCGGCTCGGGGGGCAGCGAGGGATCCTGGGGCTCCTCAGGGGCCGCCGGGACTTCGGTCTCCACAGGCGGCTCAGGCTCCGCTGTCTGCTCCGGCGCGGGCTCCTCCGTCTGTTCCGGCACAGGCTCCTCCGTCGCCTCCGGCGCGGGCTCTTCCGTCGTCTCAGGCATGGGAGGCTCCTCCGGGGCAGGGGGCTCCAGGGAGCCGGCGTCATCCGCTACAGGCGGCGCCTCCTCCCCCACCGGGCCCTCGCTGGCAAATACCAGCCCTTCCCCCAGTGACAGTATTATCGTTAAGACAAGCAAGAACGCCAGCGTTCGCTTCAGCATCGCCATCTTGTTCCTCCACATTTTCGCGCATACGGATGCCTGTTCCCTATCATAGATACGCCCACTATACCACTAAAACCGATGATGCGCAAGTAATATTTGAGATTTTTGTATCTAAAATGTAAATTATAGCGTTTTTTCTGCAATTTTATCCCTTTTGGCCACAAAATATGGAGGCCGGGGAGAACTCCGGCCTCCATGGGGATTTGACTTCCTGCCGGCGGGATCCACTCTCGCCGAGCAGTTTCGATCAAAGTACCCTCACCCTGCGCACGTGGGGCACCTTCTCGATGCGCTCCAGCAGCGCCGGGGTGATAGCGCTGTCCAGGTCGATGACCGTGTAGGCCACCTGGCCCCGGGCCCGGTTCTGCATGTGCTCCACGTTGATGTTCTCGCTGCCGATGATGTCCAGGAAGCTGTTCAGCATCCGGGGCACGTTATCATGGATGGCACACAGCCGGGCCACGCCGGCCCGCTCCAGGCTGAGCTGGGGCATGTTGACGGAGTTGCGGATATTGCCGTTGAGCAGATAGTCCGCCAGCTCCTGGGCTGCCATGACGGCGCACTTCTCCTCGCTCTCGGGGGTAGAGGCGCCCAGATGGGGGAAGGCCACCACGCCCTTCTTCCCCACCAGCTTGGCGCTGGGGAAGTCGGTGACGTACCGGGCCACCTTGCCGCTGGCCAGGGCCGCCAGCATGGCGTCCTCGTCCACCAGGCCGCCCCGGGCCAGGTTGATGATGCGGACCCCGTCCTTCATCTGGGCGAGGGCGTCGGCGTTCAGGGTGTGATGGGTCTTTTCGTTGTGGTGGATCTGGATGAGGATATAGTCGCAATTTCTATAAAGGGACGCCAGGTCCTCTGCCTGCCGCACGTCGGAGTGGATGTGCCAGGCGGCCTCCACGGACAGGTATGGGTCGTAGCCGATGACCTCCATGCCCAGATTGATGGCCGTCTTGGCGATGCGGGCGCCGATGGCCCCCAGGCCGATGACGCCCAGGGTCTTGCCCCGGATCTCCGGGCCCACGAAGGCCTTCTTCCCCGCCTCCACAGCGGCCTCCACGTCGTCCCGGCCCGCCAGGGACTTGGCCCAGATGGCGCCCTCCAGGATATCCCGGGAGGCCAGCACCAGGGAGCACACGGCCAGCTCCACCACCGCCTGGGCGTTGGCCCCGGCGGTATTGAACACCACGATGCCCTTTTCCGTGCAGCGGTCCACGGGCACGTTGTCCGTGCCCACGCCCGCCCGTGCGATGGCCAGGAGCCTGTCGCCAAACTCCATGTCGTGGAGCTTGGCCGAGCGGACCAGCAGGCCGTCGGGATCGGCGGCGTCGTTGTTGATCATCATGCCCTTGGCCGAGAGGATATTGAGTCCCTGCCGGGCGATGTTGTTCATGGTCTTGATCTCATACATGGTTTTCCACCTCAAACTTCTTCATAAATGCCGCCAGCGCCTTCACGCCCTCCATGGGCTGGGCGTTGTAGAGGGAGGCGCGCATACCGCCCACGCTGCGGTGGCCTTTCAGGTTCATGAGCCCCTGGGCCTGGGCCTCCTTGGCAAATTTGGCGTCCAGGTCCGCGTCCCCGGTCCGGAAGGTCACGTTCATGTCGCTGCGGCTGTCGGGCCGGGCGTGGGGCTTATAGAGTTTGCTGTTGTCCAGGATGTCGTAGATCATCTGGGCCTTCTCGTGCTTGATGGCCTCCATACCGGCCACGCCGCCCTGCTTCTCCAGCCAGTCCAGCACCAGGCCCAGCATATAGATGCACCAGCAGGGCGGGGTGTTGTACATGCTATCCTTCTCGATCATGGTCTTGTAGCTCATCATCAGCGGCGTATAGGGCACTTCCCTGCCCGCCAGCGCCTTGTCGATGATGACCACGGTCACGCCGGCGGGGGCCATGTTCTTCTGGGCGCCCGCCAGGATGAGGCCATATTTGGATACGTCCACCGGCCGGGACAATATCTCCGAGCTCATGTCGCACACCAGGGGCGCGCGCGTCTCGGGCACATAGTTCCAGGCGGTGCCGTAGATGGTGTTGTTGGAGCAGTAGTAGAAATACTTGGCCTCCGGGCTCAGGTCCAGCTGGGCCTGGGACGGGATGTAGGAGAAGTTGTCGTCCTGGGAGGAGGCGGCGATATGGACCGTGCCGTACTTCTTGGCCTCCTTCATGGCGATGTTGGAGAAGTTGCCGGTGACGGCGTAGTCCGCGGTCCCCTCCTCCATCAGGTTCATAGGCACCATGGAGAACTGCAGCGACGCGCCGCCCTGCAAAAACAGTATCTCATGGCTGTCCGGCACGTTCAGGGCTTTTTTCAGCTTTGCCTTGGTGCTGTCGAATATCTCCTGGAAAAAGGCGCTGCGGTGGCTCATCTCCATGACGGACATGCCGCTGCCGTTGTAATTCAGTATCTCCGCCGCCGCCCGCTCCAGGGCCTCCCTGGGCAGCACCGACGGCCCCGCCGAAAAGTTGAAGACTTCTTCCCTAGTCATTTGGGTCTCCTCCGCTTACTTTACTTTAATAAAAGCAACTGACATTATATCACTTACATTCCAAAAATCAACTGTCCGCGAGCTTCCCGAAGAGGCTCTCCCCGTCCGTGCCCGTCACATGCACGGACCGGACGGTACCCCGCTCCGCGGCGGCTTCCACACGCACCGGACAATACTGGCCGCTGTGTCCCATGTGGACGTTCTCAAAGAGGACTTCCACAGACTTTCCCACCCAGCTCTCCAGATAGCGCCGCCGCATCCGGGCGATGACCTCTCCCGCCCGGCGGACCCGGTCCTCCTTCTCTGCCCGGTC
Organism: uncultured Oscillospiraceae bacterium; assembly: GCA_947631865.1. Lineage (GTDB taxonomy): Bacteria > Bacillota > Clostridia > Oscillospirales > Oscillospiraceae > CAJOIG01. The sequence continues at coordinate 18,936 of CANRNF010000032.1, forward strand.
CAGCTGGTCCGGCATGTCCGCCGCCCTGGTGCCCGGCCGGACGGAATAGGGAAAGGCGTGGACGAAGAGGAAGCCGCATTTTTCAATGAACGCCAGCGTCCCGGCAAAATCCGCTTCGCTCTCGCCGGGAAAGCCGCATATAAGGTCCGCCGTCAGGCCGCAGCCCGGAAAATACTTCCGCAGGCGCTCACACACCGCGTAAAAGGCGGCGGTATCATACTTTCGGTTCATGCGCTTCAGGGTGTCGTCACAGCCGGACTGGAGGGACAGGTGAAAGTGGGGGCACACGTTCCCCAGGGCGGCCAGCCGCCGGCAGAACTCCTCCGTCACCACCGTAGGCTCCAGGGACCCAAGCCGGATGCGGACCTCCGGCGCGGCCTGGGCCGCAGCCTCTATGGCGTCGGCCAGCCCCGGCTTGCCGGGCAGGTCCTTGCCATAGGAGGCGATCTCGATGCCTGTGACCACGATCTCTTTAAAGCCCCGGGCCGCCAGGTCCCCGGCCGCTTTGGCGCAGTCCTCCAATGGCAGGGACCGGACCCGCCCCCGTGTATAGGGTATGACGCAGTAGGTGCAGAAGTTGTCGCACCCGTCCTCGATCTTCAGCATGGCCCTTGTCCGGCCGGACACCGCCCCGGCGGGCAGAGGCTCGAACACCCGCCGCCGAAAGGGGTCGTCCACGTTCCGCGCCGGCATGGCCTTCACGATGGCGTCCACGAAGGCGCGCTTGTCCCCGCTGCCGAAGACGATGTCCGCTCCCAGAGCGGAGATCTCCTCCGGCTCCAGCTGGGAAAAGCACCCGCACACCGCCGTGAGCGCTCCGGGATTTTTGGACTGTAAGCGCCGGATGGCCTGGCGGGACTTGCGCCCGCTCTCCGCCGTGACGGCGCAGGTGTTCACGATGACCACGTCCGCGTCCTTTTCGGCGGGCTCGAAGCCCCGCTCCCGGAGCAGCGCCTCTATGGCCTGGGTCTCGTACTGATTCACCTTGCAGCCCAGGGTGTACACGGCGTACTTCATCTCTTGCCTTTTCCTCTTTCCCAGTATATACTCAATTAAAACTGCTCGGGAGAAATGAATTCCCCCGGCAGAAATTCAAAACCTGACTTTCTGTGGTTTTGAATTTGACGCGCGGGAATGCCGCGCGGCTCGCCCTGACCGGGCTTCGCTTTCCTCTATTTTTTCGTTGACAGTCTATTATACTGTCAGCATCAATTTTTACGTATATGGTGATATTATGATCTATCTTGATAACGCGGCCACCACGCCGGTGTGCCCCGAGGCGGCCCAGGCGGCTTTGGAGGCCATGACGGCCGGTTTCGGCAACCCCAGCTCTACCCACGCCCCCGGCCGGGAAGCCCGGCAGAAGCTGGCCTCTGCCCGTGAGACGGTGGCAAAGTCCCTGGGCTCCCAGCCCGGGGAGGTGTTCTTCACCTCCGGCGGCACCGAGGGGGATAACTGGGCCATCCGGGACGGCTGCCGGCTCATGCGCCACAAGGGAAAGCACATCATAAGCTCCCTCACGGAGCACGACGCGGTGCGAAAGAGCCTGGACTATATGGAGAGCCAGGGCTGGGAGGTGACCCGCCTGGCCCCCGGTCCCGACGGGGCCGTGAGCGCCGATGCCGTGGCCGCCGCCCTGCGGCCGGATACGGCGCTGGTGAGCCTGATGCTGGTGAACAACGAGACCGGCGCGGTGACGGATATACCGTCCGTGGCAAAGGCCATCAAGGCGGCGGGCAGTCCCGCTCTGCTGCACACGGACGCCATACAAGCATATATGAAGATACCCTTCACTGTCAAGAGCCTGGGGGCGGACATGGTCACCCTCTCCGGCCACAAGATCGGCGCGCCCAAGGGTATTGGCGTCCAATATGTCCGCTCCGGGCTCCGGCTGCCCCCGCTGGTGCTGGGCGGCGGCCAGGAGGACGGAAAGCGCTCCGGCACGGAGAACATGCCCGGCATATGCGCCTTTGCCGCCGCGGCGGAGGCCGCCCTAGCGGACAAGGACGCCATGGAGCGCATGGCCGCCCTGCGCCAGGGGATCGTCGACGCCCTCTCCCCCGCACTGCCGGATATGCAGGTCATCGGCGGCGGCGCGCCCCACATCCTGTGTCTGAGCCTGCCCGGCTACCGCAGCGAGGTGCTTTTGAATTTCCTGGACGCCCAGGGCATATGCGTATCCAAGGGCTCGGCCTGCAAGCGGGGCGCCCGCAGCCATGTGCTGGAGGCCATGGCCCTGCCCGCGAAGGTCATCGACGGGGCCATCCGGGTATCCCTCAGCCGCTTCACCACCAAGGAGGACGCGGACGGCTTCTGCCAGGGTCTTATCCAGGCACGCAAAAATCTTTATAAAGCCCTGTGACGGAGCAAGATACCGGCGGCATGACACTTTCGTCATGCCGCTTTTTCATGTTCCGCCGTCACACTTGGCCGTTTTCCCCGTTTTGTATAGCGAGAGCTCTCAGGAAGGAGGCGGATGACCGCCGTGCAAATGGACGAGCAGACCGCCCTCGCGTTGATGCGTGAGGGCGGCGAGGAGGGGCTGCGATGGATGATCCGGCGGTATACGCCCTATGTGAGCGCCGTGGTATGGGGCGTGTTCAGCGGGCGGCTGGGCGCACAGGACGCGGAGGAGGTCACCTCGGACACGTTCCTGGCCTTATGGCGCAGCCGGGACAGAGTACAGCCAGGGAAGGTGAAGAGCTACCTTGGGGCTGTCGCCCGCACCCGGGCCATCGACCGGCTGCGAAAGGCCGGCCAGGACATCTCCCTGGAGGACGACACTTTGGTGATCAGCGCCGACACACCGGAGCGGGAGATCCTGCTGCAGGAGAGCCGGCAGCTTCTCCGCCATTACCTCAAGAGCATGAACAGCACGGACCGAGAGATATTCCTGCGCACCTACTATCTCTGTGAAAAAGCGCCCACCATCGCCCGGCGTCTGTGCATGAGCCCGGAGGCGGTACGCCAGAGGCTGAGCCGGGGCCGGAAACAGCTCCAACGAATGTTTGACGAGGAGGATCAAACACGATGAAAATGAATGTCAATATCGCGGAATTGATGGATGAACTTGACCTGGATACACTGGGCGTCAGTCTGGACCCGGCCCCGGTGGACGCCGGGCAGATCATGGATGACCTTGCAAAACGGGGCGTTCTCACGGCACCCAAAAAGCGCCGGAGACTTCATCTCACGGTCCGGACAGCCGTCGCCGCCGCGCTGGTGCTTGCCCTGTCGGTCACGGCCTATGCGGTGGGCGGCCATGCGGGCTTTTTTGCGCGCATCTTTGGGGACGCGGACCCAGACGCGGCGGAAGCCGCTCTGGGCGATGATGTGACGGAGGTAGATCGATCCGTGACGGCGGCAGATTTCACGCTCACCGCGGAAGACTGCCTTATCGACGAAAACGGCGTGGGCGCTATCTCCTATACGGTGGAGCGGCCGGCGGGCCTGCCCGCGATCAAAGCGGACCCCTGGTCCCCGGGACAGTACAAGGTGGATGACAAAAGCGGCGGCATGTACGTCACGTTGGAGACCAAGAGCGGGCTCATCCCCCTCTGCTTCTATATCCTGAACGACGCAGAGACCGCCGACACCGTCCTGCACGGGGTCTGTTACTTCCATCCCATGGCCATGGAGTCCGGCGGCCTAGCCGCGGACGACACGCTCCTCTTCTCCCTCATCGCCTGGGGCGCGGACCGTGCGCCCCAACGGCCGCAGGACCCCATCCAGATCTCCGCGGAAAAACGCGCCCCCTCCGTCGGATTGACCTGTGGGGAACTGACAGCCGCGCTCTCGCCGCTGAGCATCACCATCAGCCCGCCGCCGGTCTCCGAGGCGGAACTGAACGCCATGAGCGAGGAAGAAAGAGCCTCCTATTTCGCCAACGCGGTCTGGCACGGCGGCGGTCTGTCGGAAATGACTGTCCACTACGAGGACGGCGGCGAGTATGTGCTCGCCTACCTCGACGATGAAGGGCTCAAACAGAATATGGTCTCCTGCGTCATCAACGACCGCACCGGAGAGTATACGATCACCTTCGACCGATTTGTGGACGCGGACCGGGTGAATAGCATCACCGCGACGGACCTGGACGGCGCCGAATACGTCTTCACGCCCGCGGCCTGAACGATAAGCAAAAAACGGCGTCCGGCTTTTGGCCGGACGCCGATCGTTTTGTGTGGGCTCTCTTTACAGATACTTGGTGATCTCCGGGCCGAAGGTGGCGGGGTCGGCGGAGACGGTCACCGTGAAGGCGATGCTCTCCGACTGGCCGAAACCGTCCAGCCAGGACAGGAACCCGGCGAACTCCTCCTGAGAGGCCGGCCGGATGATCTTAAAGAGATTGTCGATGAACACATGGGTGATGTCGAAGTTCCCGGCGGCCAGGCCGCTGATAAAACCGCGCATCAGGTCGATGGAGTTGATCCCGTACTGGGAGGCGTGGACCAGCCGCGCCTGATAGGGGATGTCGTATGTAAGGACCTTGTCCTTCTCGATACATATGACGTCGCCATGCTCCTCGTCTACCGCTTTGCGCACCAGTTCCACGAGCTGCTTTGTCTTGCCGGTGCCCTTCATGCCCATGATCAGTTTTATCAAGCGATCATCACGCTCCCTTCTTAGGTTGAAGCCATTCTACCATTTTTCCCGCCGCCCTGCAACGGGAAATATGATAAAAGGTGTTAATTTTTTCTGAAGGGAGTTCCTCATGAATAAAATGAGATCATTCTACCTTGTTCCCCGTACCCGAAACGGGTTGGTAGCGAAACAAAGCCGTTGCGAGGGCGCTTGCAACCGAGCAGGCGGCTTGAGCGTGACCCGTTTCGGAAAAGGAGAAAGACCTCTGACCGATGAATAGGCCTTGCTTGCAAGGACTATGAATCTTCAGAGGTCTTTCGACTTAGGCTCCCGGTTTTCCAAGCATGTGGAACATGTTCTTCTTGTAGGCCTCCACGCCGGGCTGGTTGAAGGGGTTCACGCCCAGCATGTAGCCGCTGATGCCGCAGGCCACCTCAAAGAAGCACACCAGGTCGGCGAAGCCCTCCTCATCCCGCAGGGGCACGCTCACGCCGATGTTGGGCACGCCGCCGGCGATGTGGGCCGCCTTCACGGCCTCCATGGCCACATGGGAGATCTCCCCCAGACCACGGCCGGCCAGATAGTTGAGCCCGTCCGGGTCGCCCATGGCGAAGGGCATCTCATAGTCCCGGCGGGGCCGGTCGAAGCTGACCACCGTCTCCATGAGGGTGCGGGGGCCATCCTGGATGTACTGGCCCATGGAGTGCAGGTCCGCGTTGTACTCCACGCTGGCGGGGTAGATACCCACGCCGTTTTTGCCCTCGCTCTCGCCGTAGAGCTGCTTCCACCACTCCGCCATGTAGCGGAAGGCGGGCTCATAGCTGGCCAGGATCTCGATCTGCTTGCCCTTGGCGTAAAGGGCGTTGCGGGCCGCTGCATACTGCCAGGCGGGGTTATCGGGGCTGCGCAGGTCCAGCTGATAGAGGGCCTCCGCCGCCGCGCCCACGATGGTGCGCACATCGCAGCCGGCCGCCGCCAGGGGCAGCAGGCCCACGGCGGACAGCACGCTGAACCGGCCGCCCACATCGTCGGGCACCACGAAGGACTCATAGCCCTCCTTGTCCGCGATGGACTTCAGCACGCCCCGGGCCTTATCGGTGGTGGCGTAGATGCGCTTGCGGGCATTGGCGCCGTATTTCTTCTCCAGCAGGCCCCGGAAGATGCGGAAGGCCGCCGCCGGCTCCAGCGTCGTGCCCGACTTGGACACCACGTTCACGGAGAAGTCCCGGTCGCCCAGCAGCTCCAGCTTGTCGTTCAGGTCGTCCGGGGACAGGCCCGTGCCGGCAAATATCACCTGGGGGCCGTTCTTGGGCTTGATGAGTTCGATGCCCGCCCGGGCGCCCAAGTAGCTTCCGCCGATGCCCACCACCACCAGCACTTCGCTGGTGTCGCGGATGCGCTCCGCGGCGGCGATGATCTGCTTCAGCTCCTCGCCCTGTACCCGGCGGGGCAGCTCACGCCAGCCGGTAAAATCCGCGCCCGCGCCGGTGCCTTCCGCCAGGGTCCGATGGGCCTGGCCCGCAGCGCCGTAATCCGGGCCGGTGCTGTCCATGAATTGCAGAGCACCCGACAGATCCACTTTAACCATATCCGCAGACCTCCTGTTGTCTTTTGTATAGATGGCGGGCCTCGCCCGCGTTATGGTTTATTATAGTCTATTTTTGCCGGTTTTTCAAGCCGTTTCCCAAAGGCGGTGGGGCGAGCATACCCATTTTTTAGAGAAAATAAGCTCAAAATGGGGGACTTATCCCACTTTTCTGCCGATGAGCATCCCAAAAAGTCGGCCGTACACCGCCCAGAAGCCCAACCGGTCCACCTGGGCCGCCGCCACGATGTCCACCTGGGCCAGGGTCTGGTCCCCGGACCGGACGGTCATGGACCCCAGCACCTGCCCCTCCGTCACCGGGGCTGTCACCTGTTCCGGCAGGGATATATCGTAACTCAGCTCCGCCATGCCGCTCTTCTCCCGGAGCATGGTCTCCCCGCCGGTGAATATGGGCTGGACGCAGTCCGCCGCCCCCAGCTTCACCGCCACCGGCGGCAGGGCCTGCTCCGGTCGGAGAGACGCCAGGGCGTAATTGGCGAAAGCGTAGTTGAGGAGGGTCCGGGCGTCGTTGAACCGCTTTTCCGAGGTCTGGCCGTGGAGCACCACGGCGATGTACTCCACCCCATCCCGCTCCGCCGTGGCGGCCAGGCAGTACATGGCCTTGGAGGTGAAGCCGGTCTTCAAGCCCGTGGCCCCCTCGTAGCCGTAGATGAGGCGGTTGGTATTGGAAAGGCCGAACTCGCCGCCCCGGATGGTGTCCATCCAGATGGTGGTGTACTCCTTGATGAGGTCGTGGCGGATGAGCTCCCGGCTCATGACCGCGATGTCGTAGGCGGAAGTATAGTGGTCATCGTCGTCATGAAGGCCCGTGCAGTTGGTGAAATGGGTATCGGCCATGCCCAGCTGGCCCGCCCGCTGGTTCATCCGCTGGACGAAGGCCTCCTCGGAGCCCGCGATGAGCTCCGCCAGGGCCACGGCGCAGTCGTTGGCGCTGACCACCGCCACGCATTTGAGCATCTCCGACACGGTCATCTGCTCCCCCGGCTCCAGCCAGATCTGACTGCCGCCCATGGAGCAGGCGGTCTCCGAGGCGGTGACCACCGTCTCCTTGCCGATGACCCCGGACTCCAGCGCCTCGGTCACCAGCAGCATGGTCATCACCTTCGTCACGCTGGCCGGGGCGCAGCGGGCATGGGCCTCTTTTTCATAGATCACCGTGCCGGTGCTCTTCTCCATGAGCACCGCGTAAGGCGCTTCGATGGTGATGGCGTCCGCCGGCAGGGTCTCCATCGCCATGGCCGGCGTGGTCAGCACCACAGCCGCCAGGATAAAGGACAGTATTTTCTTGCAAAAGCTCATAAAGACACCCCCATATCACCATGGATATGGGGGCATGGCCCAGATTATGACAGGCCCGGACCATCCGCCCGGAAAAGCCCTTCTTTTTACAACCTCAACACGCTTTTACACAAAGGGCGCGGCGAAATAAGCAAAACTCGGTCGAAGCCCGTCGAAATATATCTCAAAGCTCCCGATACAGGGCCGGGGCGTCCGCCTTGCCCACGGCCTCCGCCACAGCCAGCACCTCCACCTTTGTGGTCCGCTCGCCGAAGCGTATCTCGATGATGTCCCCGGGCTTCACCTCCCGGGAGGCTTTGGCCAGGGCGCCGTTCACAGTCACCCGCCCGCCGTCGCAGGCCTCGTTGGCCACGGTGCGCCGCTTGATGAGGCGGGACACCTTCAAAAACTTGTCAAGACGCATGGGTATCTCCTCCGGAAAATGCCGAGCGGCGCGGGTTTGTACCCACGCCGCTCCGGTATGAATGAAAACGCTTACTTCGCCACAGCGTCCTTCAGGGCCTTGCCGGCCTTGAACTGAGGGACCTTGGACGCGGGGATGGTGATCTCCTGCTTGGTGCGGGGAATGCGGCCCACACGAGCAGCGCGCTCCTTCACGTCGAAGGCGCCGAAGCCCACGATCTGGACCTTGTCGCCCTTCTTCAGAGCGTCGGTAATGGCATCAACAGCAGCGTTGACAGCTTTTTCAGCATCCTTCTTGGACAGATCGGCTTTTTCCGCCACAGCCGCGATGAGTTCTGCTTTGTTCATAGTAATCCTCCTAATTTATTGGCAGTCTCCCGCCTCTTTTGTTTGCGCAGTAATAATATATATAAAAGTTTGCCGAAGCAAAGCTTTTCCCTCGTTCACTCAGCTCTCTTCGCCTGCTGCCAGAGGGTCTCCTGCTGGTCCAGCGTCAGCGCGTCAAGAGACTGGCCGTCTTTGGCGGCCAGGGCCTCCATCTTCCCGTACCGGCTGACGAACCGGTCCACAGAGCCGTTCAGGGCTTTCTCAGGGTCTATCTTCAGCAGCCGGGCCAGATTCACCGCCGCGGCCAGCACGTCTCCCAGTTCCTCTTCTATCCCCTCGCCCTTTTCGATGGCCTCGTCCAGTTCCCCGATCTCCTCGGAGAGCTTGTCCCGGGCGCCGTGCCAGTCAGGCCAGTCGAAGCCGTCCTTCCGGGCCTTCTTCTGGACCTTTTCCGCCCGCCACAGGGCCGGCAGGCCGGCGGCCACGCTCTTCATGGCCTCGGAGGTGGACTTTTGGGCCTTCTCCTGGCGCTTTACCTCGTCCCAGGTGACCAGCACCTCTTCCGGGGTATCCAGCTCCAGCTTCCCGAACACGTGGGGATGGCGGCGGATCAGCTTCTTACAGGCGCCGTCGCACACGTCGTCAAAGGTGAAGCCGCCCTTTTCCGCCTCGATCTGGGCGTGAAACAAGACCTGCATCTGCAGGTCGCCCAGCTCCTCCCGGAGATTTTCCATATCCCCCGCGTCGATGGCCGTCACAGTCTCATAGGCCTCCTCCAGCAGATCCCGCCGGATGGACTCATGGGTCTGGACCTTGTCCCACGGACAGCCGTCTTCTCCCCGGAGTATAGCCATAATGGTCCGAAAATCTTCCAGGGTGTATTTATCCTTGTATTCAAAATTTATCATATTATTCTATAAACTGCAATAACAAAATTTACAAATACGGGTATTACCTGCGCATTTTGCTGATATTTTGTGAGTTTTTTATACTTTGTGAGCCTTTTTACTTGTATCCGCTTTTACCGGATGTGAAGGATCCTCGCGATCTTCTCCCCCTTGGGGAACAGTTTCATGTCCTCCAGCGTGATCGCCCGCAGGGCGATGGCCATGACGCAGTACACGATCACGCCGGTGCCCACGGCCGCGCAGAAAGGCAGCAGCACGTTCAGGTTCCGGCCTGCCACAGAGGCGGTAACGCCTCCCATCAGGCCGTGGAGCAGGCTCCACACCGCCCGGGCCGCCACGCCCATAATGGCGCAGCTGATGCCGCTGCGGCCCACGATGCGCCACAGGTTCATGGGTCGGGCCATGTGCCGGGCCATGTTGATGAGGTTCACGGCGAGCATCACCACATAGCAGCTCAGAGTACCCAGGGGCGCGCCGTAGACATTGATGTCGGGGTTGCCCACCAGCACATAGGTGACGATCACCTTCGCCGCGCCGCCCAGCAGAATGGCCACCAGGGGCAGCTTTTCGTTGCCGTTGGCCGGCAGGATAGAGTTGGTCATGAGGCTCATGGTCATGAAGTAGCAGGTGATGCCCAGCTCGCAGAGAAGAAGCGCGCCCTGGCTGGCGGACTCGGGATAGAGCACACGCATACAGGGGCCGGACAGCACCGCCATGCCCACCGCCATAGGCAGGCACAAAAGCGTGCACATGCGCATGGCGCTCTCGGCGGTATTGCACACCTCTTCCCGGGCATTGCGCACCCGGGCGGCGGCGATGGCCGGGACCACGCTGGCCAAAAAGGGTACCACGAAGGCCGAGGGGACGTTGTACACCGTCATGGCCTTGTCGTACACGCCGAACAGCGTACTGGCCGCGGTGTCCGTGTAGCCGGCGGCATGCTGGAGCTGGTTCAGGGTGATGACGCCGTCCAGCAGCTGGATCACGCTCATGATGGAGGTAGAGATGGTGATAGGGATGCCGATGCGGATCAGGTCCCAGAGTATCTTCTTGTAGGGCTCCGGCTCGTCCGTGGCCTTGGGGCTGGGCTTGACCTGATACTTGCGGTGGACCGCGATCTGCATATAGAGCATGGCGGCGAGAGAGCTGACCGTGGTGCCGAGGATGGCGCCGGCGGCACAGATCTCCACGCTGTACCCCATCTTATAGAGCCCGCCCGCGCAGCCCAGGCCCACCACCACCTTCACCGCCGTCTCCACCACCTGGCTCACGGTGGTGGGGATCATGTCGGAGTGGCCTTGGGCATAGCCCCGGTAGGTGGCCGTGACGCACACCAGCAGGACGCTGGGCGCCATGATGAAGATGGACCGGGCGGCCTGCACGTCGCCCACCATGGCCGCCATCTCCGCGGGGAAGGCCATCATGGCGACGGTGCCCACCGCGCCCAGCGCCAGGAAGCTCCAGAGGCCCACCCGGAACACCCGGTAGACCTGGTTGTCCCGGTCCAGGGAGTCGGACTCGGATATAAGGCGGCTCATGGCCACGGGGAAGCCCGCCGTGGAGATGGTGAGGAAGAAGTTGTAGATACGGTAGGTCATGCCGAAATGGGTATACCCATCGTCCCCCAGGATGTTCCCCAGGGGTATCTTGTATACCGCGCCCAATATTTTTACAAGGACGATGCCGATGGTGTAGATGGCCGCGCCGTGTAAAAAGTTTTGTCCCTTCTTCTCAGCCATAGATGCTCCTTGTCATTGCCGGATAAACGAATATATGCCGGGACATCTTATATGATGAACCCCAAAAGACGCCGCGCTAAAATAGCAGAACACAAGGGCGGCTTTCGCCGCCCTTGTGAAAGGAAAGGCTGATCACTTGCCGTGACGGACGGAGTTGATGTGCCGGGTCAGGTCAAGCATCTTGTTGCTGAAGCCCCACTCGTTGTCGTACCAGGCCATTAGCTTCACGAAGTTGTCGTTCAGAGCCAGGCCGGCCTTGGCATCGAAGATGGAGGTGTGGGGATCGGTCTGGAAATCGGAGGAGACGACTTCCTCGTCCACATACTCCAGGACACCCTTCATGGGGCCCTCGGAGGCGGCCTTCATCGCGGCGCAGATCGCGTCGTAGGAGGCGGGCTTATCCAGGCGGACGGTCAGGTCAACGATGGACACGTCGGCGGCGGGGATACGCATGGAGGTGCCGGTCAGCTTGCCCTTCAGCTCGGGGATGACCTTGCCCACAGCCTTGGCGGCGCCGGTGCTGGTGGGGATGATGTTGCCGTAGATGGAGCGGCCCAGACGCCAGTTCTTCTTGGAGAAGCCGTCCACGACAGCCTGGGTGGCGGTGGAGGCGTGCACGGTGGTCATCAGGCCCTCGATGATGCCGAAGTTGTCGTTCAGGACCTTGGCCATGGGAGCCAGGCAGTTGGTGGTGCAGGAGGCGTTGGAGACGAACTGCATATCGGGGGTGTACTTCTCCAGGTTCACGCCGCAGACGAACATGGGGGTGTCGTCCTTCGCGGGGCCGGACATGACGACGACCTGAGCGCCGGCGTCGATATGGGCCTGCGCGGAGGCCTTGTCCAGGAAACGGCCGGTGCACTCGAGAACGTACTCGACGCCCATCTCGCCCCAGGGCAGCTGAGCGGGATCGCGGTACTTGGCGTCAGCCAGAACGGTGACCTTCTTGCCGTCGACAACAAGGCAGCTGGCCTCGTCATCGGCCTCGATGGTGCCATTGAAGCGGCCGTGAACGGTGTCATACTTCAGCGCGTAGGCCAGCTGGGAAGCGGGATGGCCGGGGGCGTTGATGGCGACGACCTCGACGTCGTCGGCTTTGATAGCAGCCCGGAAGACCAGAGAGCCGATGCGGCCGAAACCGTTGATGCCAACTTTGATCATGATTGTATCCTCCTAAAAGTAATTTAGAACTTTTTAGCGCCGGCCATAGATAGCCAAGCATAGGTATTATACACTACTCATCCCTGCTTTTCCAGTGTTTTCACAAAAAAAGGGCAACAAATCCGTTACAGTTTTTCCGCCAGCCATGGGCCGGGCGGTTTTTTCCCGCAGGGATTGCTCTTTTCAAAAGGATTTGATATGATATGTGTGTAAATCAGGGAAACGGCCCTGTGAATATGACCAAGCCGCACCACATAAAAGAGAGAGTATGGGTAAAGATATGAGCTTGCTGCCGGAGGACCTGGGGGCGCTGTTCGAGCTGGACCGCGACCCCGCATTGGGCGTAGACGAGAGCGGAAAGATCCTCTTCATAAACCCCGCCGCGGCGTCGCTGTTCGGCCTGGGGCCCGGGGACAGCGCCTGGGACGCGGTGCCGGAGGACATTTTGGCCGACCCCTCGGAGCGGTTCATAGCCGCCTTCCGGACGGGCAGACGGAGCTTCACCATGTCCGTGACCCGGATGGGCGGCGCGGCGGTGTGTAAGTTTACCCCCGCGGCGGTCCTCCCCCCCGCCCCGGCCCAGACCGGCGCCCTGCAGACGCTTTCGGCCACGCTGATGAACGTCCGCATGGCCATCGACGCCCTGGTGTGCCGCACCAGGGCGGAGGAGGACCCCGCCCTGCAGGAGACCACCCAGACCCTGTACCGGGAGTACCACCGGATGCTCCGGTCCTGCCGCCACATGGCCATGGCCGCCGGCATCCAGGGGGATTCCCTCCCCTTCACCCCCCGGTGCGTGGATCTGGCCGTCCTTTGCCGGGACATGTGCGACACGGTGGGCCGGCTCATTGAGGACATGGGCATCGCCATCACCTTCAGGGTGGACGACGGGATGCTCCTGACCATGGCGGACGTGGACCTTCTGGAGTCCATGCTGGCCAACCTTCTCACCAACAGCATCACCCACTGCCGCCCCGGCGACACCATCCGGGTGGGTCTGTCCCGGCTGGGGGACCGGTTCGTCCTGGCGGTAGAGGACCCGGGCAGCGGTATTTCCCCGGAAAAGCTGGCCTCCGTCCTCTCCCAGGAGGGCATGAACGATGAGGCCGGCGCGGGACTGGGCCTATTCCTGGCACGGGGCATCGCCGAGCGCCATGGGGGCTCTATGATCCTGGAGAGCCGCCCCGGCAAGGGGCTGTCCGTGCGGATATCCATCCCCTACAAGCAGACCGGGGACATGACCCTGAACTCGCCAATGACCCGCTACCGGGCTGACGGCATGACCAGGGTGCTCACGGAGCTGAGCGTATTTCTCGACAAGAAATACTATACCCGGAAGTATTTCGATTGAACCCGACAAATAACAAAAAGACGCACTTTTGAGTGACGTGGTAAAAAGATGGTAGACACGAAAGTGCCTACCATCTTTTTGTGCTAGAATGAAGGAAAGGGGTGAGAA
>CANRNF010000033.1 GCA_947631865.1 uncultured Oscillospiraceae bacterium
ACGTCCACGCCGGGCATGAAGGAGCAGCAGGTGCCGGTGAGCACGTGCTTGTGCAGCACCACCGGCAGGTTCTTCTCAAAGCGGAACTGCCGGGGCACGGTGGGGTTGTTGAGGCTGGCCCCGGAGAAGTCGTCGCTGGTGGCGTAAAAGGCGTTGCGGGAGGAGATGCCCACGAAATCCTCGATGGTGATGGAGGATTCCCCCGCGTAAAACTCGCAGTTGGAGCTGATATGTACGTGGGTGCCGATGTTGATCTCCCCGTTGAGGATGGTGAAATCGTCGATGAGCACGTGGTCGCCGATGGAGATCTGGTCCGGGGTGTAGATGCGGCAGGTGCGGCTGATGAGCACGTTCCGGCCCAGGGCCTTGAAGCCGATCTCCTTCAGCTCCTTGTTGGTGTAATAGGGGTTCAGCTTTGCCATGTCACTTGTCCTCTTTCAGGCCGACGATGTCTTTGGCCAGCTTCTTCTTCCCCTCCAGGTCGCTCTGGCGGGAGATGATGATGCGCTGGGCCTGGGGCGAGCCCGCCCCGTGGAGGCTCTCGGTGCGGTAGCCCACCGCGGCGGCGCCCAGGGTCAGGTTCTCGATGAGCCGCAGGATGCGAAGCCTGTCTTCCGTGGGCACGTCCGCCCGGCCCTTCAGATACTTGTCCACATAGGGGCCCAGCTCCGGGTCGCGAAGGTCCGCCTCAGAGGGACAGGTCACCATGAGCCCGCCGGCCAGGTCCTCGGCCAGGCGCGCGATCTCGTAAGGGTAGCGGGTCACGTTCTGCTTGCACACATTGGCAAGCAGCGTGTCCACCATGCAGTTGCCCGCCTCGGTCATATGCCCCGCGGCGGAGCAGGCCACGCCGCAGCAGTAGAGGGTCTCGTTGAGATGGGTCATCTCGATGAGCTTGTCCTTGATATGGCTGGCCTTGGGCACGCCGTTGTAGTCCGCGGCGGTGGCCGCCGCGCCGATGAGCACGTCGCCCACGCCCACCTTGCAGCCGCCGTAGCTCTGGCGGTGGTAGCTGGCGAACCGCTCCACCAGCACGGTGGCGAACTCCGTCTCGCCGTTCAGGAAGATACGGTCGTTGGGCACGAACACATCGTCGAAGATGACCAGCGCCTCCATGCCGCCGAAGGTGGGGTTGCCCCGGTCCATGGTGCCCGGTTCGGTCTTGCGGGTGTCGCAGCTCTGCCGGCCCACGATCATGAACACGCCATCCGCGTCGATGGGCACGGAGAAGGCCACGGCGTAGTCCTTATCCTCCGGCTTCATGGCCTGGGTGGGCATGACCAGGATCTCGTGGGAGTTGGAGGCCCCGGTCTGGTGGGCCTTGGCCCCCCGGACCACGATGCCGTCCGGCCGGCGCTCCACCACGCGGAGGAACAGGTCCTTGTCCGCCTGGGCATGGGGCGCCACGCTCCGGTCGCCCTTGGGGTCCGTCATGGCCCCGTCCACCACCAGGTCCTTCTCCTGGACATAGCGGAGGAACTTCTCGAAGTTCTCAAAATAGTGGGTGCCGTGGGCCTTGTCCACCTCGTAGGCGGTGGCGTACACGGCGTTGAAGGCGTCCAGCCCCACGCACCGCTGGAAGCAGGCGCCGGTCTTCTGGCCCAGCAGCCGCTGCATGTTTACCTTCTTCACCAGGTCGTCAGGGCTCTGGTGGATGTGGCAGAAGCGGTTGATGCGCTCCCCCGTGAGATGGCTCGTCGCGGTCATCAGGTCCTGGTACTGAGGGTCCTGGGCCAGGTCGTAGGTCATCTTCACGGAGTTGAGACTGGGCCGGAGGATGGGGTCGTCCGCGGCGTTCGCTATTTGCTTGCCGAACATATATATCCTTGTGTGCAGGGCGCGGATGCTCTCCACGTACTGCTCGCCGGTCATAAGGGCCATAGCTCAACGTCCTTTCTGTTCGATCGATAGTGTCTCATTATAACATGGGGAAGACGCAATTACAACTCAGAAGAACACGCCCGTGGGCAGGGCGATCTCGTAGTACTCCGCCCCGGCCATGCCGTATAAGCGGCCAGGGAAGTAGAGCTGGCCGTCGGTGCTGAACCAGAGGTTCTCCGTGTCGGCGTTGCCGATGGCGGTGGTCCGGGTGTACTGCTGGTCGTAGAAGTCCGGGTCTGTCTGGTCCTTGACGAAGCCGAACTGGTGGGTGAACTCCTCCCCCAACGTCTCCAGCTCCCGGGCCTTCACGGCCGCCTCGTCCTGGCCCAGCAGGGCCAGGATCTCCGGGCCGGTGACAGCCTGGCCGGTGGCCATGTCCAGGTTGTAGCCGGTATGGAAAAGGTCGTCGTTTATCTGCTCCACCATGAGGATGCTCAGGATGCGGTTTCCCGCGATGGCGCACTCGTAGTGGACGTCGAACATGGGGTCCTCCGCCAGGCCCACGAAGGCCTCGTCGATAGCGGTGTTGATGGCCGCCGCCCCGGGGCAGTCCAGCTTGATGTGGGCGATGACGCCGGGATAGGTCCAGCCGTCCTCGATGCAGTCAGCCACCGTCAGGGAGGCGTAGTTGGGTACGCCCCCGGCTGACGCCGGGGCCTCCTCACCGGGGGCTGGCAGCGGAGAGGGCACAGGCGTGGCGGTCGCGGCGGCCGCCGTCCCCGGCGGGGTCCAGATGGGCTGCTCCGTGGGGGCCGGCGTATGAGTGGGCTCCGGGACCCGGGACCCCATCATATTCCCCAGCACGTCCTCCGTGCCGCACCCGGCCAGCATCCCAAGACACAGCGCCAGCGCCAATATCCAGATAAAACGCTTCATAGGTTCCAGCTCCTTCATAACAGGGTCTTGTAGGCCCGGAACGCCGCGGGCACGGCGTATGTATCCGCCCGCTGGGCGGGGGTGGTCCAGGCGAACCGCTCCGGCGCTGCGGCGCACTGTATCCGCCAGCCGGTCATGTGCCACTCCAGGTGGGTGAAGATGTGCACCGCCTCCCCGCAGGGCGCGGCGGACAGGGGCCCGCAGCCCCAGGCCGCCGCCTGGGCCATGGCCTCCGCTTCCGAGAGAGCGCCCTCCACGTTGGGAAGCTCCCACATCCCCGCCAGGAGCCCCTTGTCCGGCCGGCGGACCAACGCCGCCCGGCCCTCGTGCTCCAATAAGAACACCGTCCGGTCCTGGACCTTCCGGGGCCGCTTTTCCGGCATTACCGGATACTCTGTCTGTGTCCCCGCCTCACAGGCCCGGCACAGGTCCCGCAGGGGGCAGGCGTCGCAGTCCGGGGTGCCGGGCAGGCAAACGGTCTCCCCCAGCTCCATGAGGGCGGAGGTGAAGTCCCCGCACCGGTGGGTGGGGTACTGACACCGCAGGTCCTCCCGGAAGGAAGTCTTTACGGCGGCATCGCCGATGCCGTCGGGGCAGCAGGTGAGCCGGGCGCATATGCGCAGCACGTTCCCGTCCACGGCGGGCTCAGGCAGTCCGAAGGCGATAGAGGCCACCGCCCCGGCGGTGTAGTCCCCGATGCCGGGCAGGGCGCGGAGAGCGCCGGCGTCGGCGGGGAGCTCCCCGCCGTATTTTTCCACGATGACCTTGGCGGCCTTGTGCAGGTTCCGGGCCCGGGAGTAGTAGCCCAGCCCCTCCCACAGCTTCAGCACCGTCTCCTCCGGGGCCGCCGCCAGGTCCCGGACCGTGGGCAGGGCGGCCATGAAGCGGTCGAAATAGCCCTTTACGGCCTCGATGCGGGTCTGCTGGAGCATGATCTCCGACACCCACACCCGGTAGGGGGAGGGGTCCCGCCGCCAGGGCAGGTCCCGGACATGGGCGTCGTACCAGGGCAGCAGCGCCCCGGCAAGACCTTCCGGCAGATGCTCCATAGGGCTCGTCCTCCTCCCGTTATCGTATATTGTTATTATACCATGTCGCGCGGTTCCGGCGTCAGCCGGGAGCGCGACCGGTATCATGTGGTATAATAGCGGTTTCAACGCTATTATACCACGCAGCGAGGATATAAGACAAGCGGCCCCCTCTGACGAGGGGGCCGCCGCAGACTGTCAAAGAATCAATAGAGGGGCGAAGGCCGGTCAGGCCGAGCCGCGCGTGAGCTCCGGGCTGTAGGTCATGGAGACATACTTGCTCTCCCACACCGGGTCGCACATGTCATCGTCGTCCACCCGGCAGTCGCGCCAAAGGTCCTCCGCCACCTCTTCTATCACGCCCCGCAGCTCCAGCTTATCCAGGAATTTTTGCGGGATGGCGTCATAGCCCAGAGCGGCCCCCAGGATGTTGCCCGCGATGGAGCCGGTGGAGTCGCTGTCCCCGTCGTGGTTCACCGCGGCGATGACGCCCCTTTCAAAATCACCGGCGTATCTCACTGCGCAGTACACCGCGATGGCCAGGGCCTCGTCCCCGTACCAGCCCTCGCCCAGCTGCCGGATGGCGGCCAGGTCGTCCCCGCCCTCCCCGGCCAGGTCCACCGCCTTTTTCATCAGGACCAGCAGCTCGTCCACGTGCTTCGCCTTTGGGAAGACGGCCGGCAGGGCGGCCATGGCGTCCTGGACCGCCGCGGCCACCGTGTCGCCGTGGCCGGAGACGCGGGAGACGATGTGGGCCAGCATGGCCGCGGGCAGGTACCCCAGCTCATGGCCGTGGGTCAGCACCGCGGCCTTAGCCCCCAGTCGGTCTGTCTCCTCCTGGAAGTATGGGCGGTCGTTGAAATAAAGGCCGATGGGCGCGGCCCGCATGACGCCGCCGCAGCCCTTGCTGTGGTTCAGGGGCCGCTCCATGGTCCCGTTCCCGCCGGCCGCCAGGGCGGACAGGCAGGTGTTGCCCGGGGCCCGGCGGCTGAAGAGCGCCGGGACGTTCACCAGCCAGGAATAGTGAAATCCCTCCTGCAGGGGATAAGCTTCCGTCTGGGTCCGGTACCAGTCCAGGTAGCTGGGTCCGATGTATCCCTCATAGGGGCCCATGATGCCCCGGGTCATCCCCCGAGTGGTGCCCAGGAGCAGCCCCGTGGCGGTGAACAGGGTCATCTGGGTGTCGTCGGATATCTCCGCCGCGCCATGGCGCAGCTCATATTCTGTGATCCCGCTCTTGCCGTACCGGTGGAAGATGGACGCGGCGGACATGAATTCCACCGGGTAGCCCAGGGCGTCCCCCGCCGCGCCGCCTATGAGGCAGCCCTTGAATCTGTTCAGTTCACGCATCGGTCTCGTCCCTCTCAAAGCATTTCAGTCTGTTTATCTCCTTCCAGCAGGGCTCCTCCAAGTCCAGAACGTCCTCCGTCACGGTGACGGTGTCCGTCCCGTCCGTGTGATAGACGCAGGTGAACTTTCCGTCCAGGCACAGGAGAAACCACCGGAAATACCTGTCCTCATAGAGATAATCCGAGCTGTCGAAGCAGGGGAACCGCTCCGCCACCATCAGCACGAACCGGCCGTATCTGTCCGTGGCCCAGGAGTCTTCCTCCCAGCGGGCGACGAGCTGGCTGACGCGGGTGTACTCCTTTCCCGCGGCGGTGAAGGCGTTTTTGGGCATGATCTCGGTGCGGCTTTCCGGAGTGCGGACACGGTAGGGCTTTCCCTCTGCGTCCGACCGGCGGCTCACCCACTCCAGGCGGACAGATCTGCAGCATATATAGCCGCCGCCGGCGTGCTCGATATTTTTACCCGGTCCCGTCTCCCGGGGGACCATTGCGCCTCCGGACCAGCGGAGGGGCTTTGCGGGCGCAGGAGCCGGTTCCGGCGGGGCCGGTGGTGCCGTCTCCTCCCGGGGGCCGAAGCACCCCAGCGCCTGCATCTGCTCCCAGACGTCCTCCTCCAGGTCCCGCACGTCTTCCGTCACGGTGACAGTGGACGTTTTGTCGGTGTGGTATACGCAGGTGAGCTTGCCCTTATGGCACAGAAAATACCAGCGGAAATACCGGCGCTCGTTTCTGCGGTCCGCGCTGTCGAAGCAGGGGAACCGCTCCGTCAGCACCAGCACATCCCGGCCGTATACGTCCTTGGCCCAGGGGCTTCCCTCCTCCCGGCGGGCAGTCAACATGGACAGGCTGAGATAGGGCCGGCCCGCGGCCATAAAGCACGCCGCCGGGAAGAACAGGGGGACGCCCAGTGGCTTGCGGACATGCAGGGGCTCGCCCCCGGCGTCCGTCCGGCGGCTGGCCCACTCCAGCCGGACAGTGCTGCTGGAGGAATAACCCCCGCCGCCGGAGCGCTCGATCCGTTTGCCCGGACCGGCCGCCCGGGGGACCATGTCCCCCGTCCAGGGTGCATAGGGCTTCTGGGAAGGATTCACATGCATCTTTCTTCCTCCTTATGGAAGCGGAACAGCCGCCCGCGGCGGGCTGTTTATTGCAAAAACACCCTGGGGCCATTATAAATAACTCCAAAGTGTTTTTGGTACGCAGACAGCGGATTTTTCTAAAAATGTCAAAAAACTGTCATTCCCAGACAGATATCCCCACCTGGGACCGGTCGGCCAGCATCTGACGCAAAGTGTCCTCCTGATCGGCGGTGCAGCCCACCCACAGCAGATAGGGCAGCTCCGGGAACACATCCTCCAGCGCCTGGATGTCCAGATACGACACGTTCAGCTGCTCCAGGGCCGGCAGCCCCCGCAGGGGCGCGGGGTCCAGGGACGGGGTGCCCCGCACATCCAGAAATTCCAGCGCCCTCATCGTCTCCACGCCTTCAAGGCTGGCCACCGGCATGTCCGCGAACAGCTGCCGCAGCTTCGTCAGCCCCGAGAGGGCGGTCAGGTCCTCCACGGGCTCGCTGCACCACAGGTACAGCTGTTCCAGCCCCTCCATGCCGCCGATGACCGCCAGGTCCCCGGCTTTCGCCGGCCGGATGAACAGGCAGCGGAGAGCGTCCATGGAACTCAGCAAACTGAGGTCCGTCAGCCCCGGGCAGTCCATGATCCGCAGATACTGCAGCCGGGGCATGGCGGCCGCCGCCTTCAGGTCCGTGATATCGGTGCCGCCGGCACACAGGGTACACAGCTCCCGGCATTTCGTCAGCGGCGTCAGGTCCCGGATGGGGTTGTCGCCGATATACAGATCCAGCAGATGCTGGCAGTCGTCCAGGGGCGAGAGGTCCGTGATCTCATTGCCATGCAGGGCCAGGCGCACTACCCACTTCCCTTTCAGAGGAGACAGGTCCGTGATGCGCTGGTTGCAAAGGGCCAGCTCCTGCAGGGCGGGGAGATTGGGGATATCCTCCAGGGTGTCCACCGTTCCTCCCTCGGGGGCCGGGTCTCCATCGATGGTCAGCTCCGCGCCGTGCACGTCCATCTGCCCCCAGGCGTCAAAATGCTGATCTCCGCAGAGGAACAGATGGGTGATCTGGTCCAGGTCGTCCTGGGTCACCGTGCCCGGTCCCTTGCCCAGCTGGCGGCAGATCTCCGCCTCGATGGCGGGGCTGTGGAAGGTATAGGCCCCCTCCACAGGGGCTTTCACCGGAAGGGAAGGCAGCGCGATGGCGGCCGCCAGGGCGCATACGGCCAGCAGCGCGCCCAGAGCCAGCGTCCATCCGCGGAGCCTGCTCCAGGGGCTTTGGGCCCGTTCCAGCGCCCGCTCCAGCGCCGCCGCGCTCTGGTAGCGGTCCTTGGGATCGAAGCGGGTGCACCGGCGCACCACGGCCCGCAGGGGCGCGGGCGCCTCGCCCTCCTCCAGCCGGCTCTCCCCGGTGGACAGCTCGTGGAGCAGCACGCCCAGGGCGTATATATCGGACCGGGGGTCCGTCTGGCGGTAGCCGAACTGCTCCGGCGGGGCGGAAAAGGCGGTGCCCAGCAGCTCCGTGTCCCGGTCTTCCTTCCCGTCATAGAACCGGGAGATGTCAAAGTCGATGAGCACATACTCCCCCGACCGGGTGCGGATGACGTTCTCCGCCTTGATGTCCCGGTGGATGAGGGGCGGGTCCTGGCTGTGGAGCGTCTCCAGCGTCCGGCACAGGGCCAGGCCGGTCCGGACCGTCTCCTCCGGGGAGAAGGGGCCCTTCTTCTGCACCAGGTCCAGCAGGGTCTCGCCCTCTACATACTCCCGCAGGAGGTAGCCCACCCCATCGCGGCAAAAATAGCGGTGCATTTTGGGTATGCCGCTGCCCGCCAGGCGGGAGAGAAGGGCGAATTTTTTCTCCGTGTCCTCCGCCGGCCGGACCATGCGCCGGAGCACCAGCTTTTCACCGGTGCGCCGGTCCTGCAGGAGCAGCGTCTGCCGCTGCGCGCCCTCCTTTAAAAGGGCCAGCGGCTCGTAGTCTTCCGCCAGCTCCGGGGGCAAAAAGCGCTCCAGCGCGCTGTTTTCCATCGTCATAGTATCCCCGCCAGACCCCGGGACAGCAGCTGTTCGTCCGCGGCCATGATGTCCATCTGATCCTGCAGGGCGAAGATGATGACCGCGTCCCGCAGCACCCGGGGGTAGAGGGCGCCCCGCTGGGCCGTGCGCAGAAGAGACTGGGTCTCATCCACTGACAGCTCCAGCACCAGCGCCAGCCGCAGGATGATGTCCCGGCTGGGCCGGCGCTGGCCGCTGCAGAGCTGATAGGTGAAGGACCGGCTCAAAAGCGCCGCCTCGCTCAGCTGCGTGGCGTTCAGGTCCCGCTCCTCCATGTACCGGGCCAGGCACTGGGTGAACGAGGGCGCGTCCATGTCCCCGTCCAGGGTCTTCAGCGCGCCGGTAAGGGTCCGGGACCGCTCCAATATGTCAAAAAGCGTGTCCGTATCCCGCCGGAGCGTCTTTCCGCCTGTCCTCTCGCCGGATGGCATAGGGACCACCTCCTTTTGCTTGTTGCTCTCATACAATTGAATTATACAGTCTCCGGTCCAAATGTCAAGGAACAAGGCGGCCGCCGGCGGTCTATCAACTCCGGTCCCGGTGGTCTTTCTCGATCGTCTCCTTCCAGTTTTCCGTCAGGGGCTTGGCGGACCGTACCGCCGAGACGGCGGCCCCCACGGCCGCGTAGTTGGTGGCGATGCCCTGGCTGTCGTTGCGGAAGGTGACGGCCCGGTCCGCGCCGATGCCGATGTGGCCCGCCGTGGCCACCGCATCGATGTTGGCGCCCAGGAACAGGAACTCCCAGCCGTACTTTTCCTTCTCGTGCTTGATCATGGCCTTGACCTTGTCGGCGGAGTAGCGGTGGCTGGCGTTCTCCATGCCGTCGGTGGTGACGACGAACAGAGTGTGCTCCGGCACGTCCTCCGGCCGGGCGTAGCGGTGGATGTCCTTGATGTGGTCGATGGCCCCGCCGATGGCGTCCAGTAGCGCCGTGCAGCCCCGGACGAAGTACACCTTCCCGGTCATGGCGGGCACCTCCTTCACCGGCACCCGGTCGTGGACCAGCTCCGAGGTGTTGTCGAAGAGGTAGGTGGACACGTATGCCTGCCCCGGCTCCCGCTTCTGCTTTTCCAGCATGGAGTTGAAGCCCCCGATGGTGTCTCCCTCCAGGCCGCTCATGGACCCGCTGCGGTCCAGGATGAATACCAGTTCTGTGATGTCGTTCTTCATGATGAAAACCTCCTGTACTGTGTTTTGATGGTCACAGTATAGGAGGTTTTTCCGTGTGTTTGGTCGCCTGGGAGGCGACATTTTCAAGCGCCCAGCAAACTCTGGTCGAAGGCGAACAGCGCCTCGTTGATCTCGAAGATGTTGTAGTCGCCCCTGCAGATGAAGTACTCCACGATCACGTCGGATTTGCTGGCGGGAGACAGGGCATATCCCGCCTTTGCCAGCAGGTCCTTCGTCTCGTCCAGGGACAGCTCCAGGGCAATAGCGAAGGCCAGGGCCGTGGCCTTGCTGGGCTTGTAGTGGACGTCGCCCCGTATCTTGGAGAACAGCTTCCGGTCGATGTTGGCCTTTTTGTAGCACTGGGCGTCCGTCATGCCCTTCTCGTCGATCTTCCGCAGGAGCATCTGGGAGAAGCTCTCGTCGATCTGCCCCAGCAGCCGCTCCAGCGTCCGGAAGGGGCGGGGGGCGCTTTGAGGGATGGCGCCGGTCGCGGCAGCGGCGAATACGTCCGGCGGGGCGAACTCCCCCGTATGCGCCTTGAACTGAGCCGCGCGCATCCGCGAGGCGCAGGCGTCGTAGTGGGTGTCCACATAGTGGTCGTCGATGTACTCGTGTACGTCGGCGAACAGCTTTTTACTTAAGAGGGTGGGCGTGGGGCTGAACACTACCAGGGTCACCCGCAACTCCTCCGGGTCAGAACTCTCCAGCAGAAAGCCGCTGATGGCGTCCACCGCCACCCGCAATGCCTGGTCCTTGGGGTAGCCGTACACCCCGGCGGAAATCAGCGGGAAAGCCACTGTGTGGAGCCCGTGTTCCCGGGCCAGGGCCAGGGATGAGCGGTAGCAGCTTCGCAGCACCTGCTCCTCCCCGTGGTGTCCGTCCACATACTCGGGCCCTACCGTGTGTATCACATACCTGCAGGGGAGGTCATAGCCCTTCGTGAGCTTGGCCTGGCCCCGCTCACAGCCGCCCAGGGTCCGGCACTCAGCCAGAAGCCCCGGGCCGGCGGCCTTGTGGATAGCGCCGTCCACGCCGCCCCCACCCAGGAGCGTAGGCTTCGCAGCGTTCACGATGGCGTCCACCGCCATTTTCGTGATATCGTTTCGTTCAATGACCAGCGGCATGGCGCGTTCCTCCCTTCGATGCTGTTGGAAACAACATACCGCCTTTGTATCTGGATGTCAAGCGGGAATATGGGAGCGATGGGGTTTGAGGTCTCTGCGAGAGCTCAGTCCGGCGGAGCAAGGTGATCGCCCGGGAACAAAGGGGCCTTTCCATCAGAAAAGGCGCGCTGAAAAGCGCGCCCTTTTTGTGTTTTTATTTCCCTCACTTCACCAGTATGGACTTGATCTCGAAGGGCTTCATGGTGAAGCGTGCCTGGCCGCTCTCCACCGGCAGTTCCTCCTCGATCTCCTCCAGCAGGTTCACGCTGTAAGCTTTCTTGCTGTTCTTGGGCAGGGTCAGCGCGGTCTTTGTCCGGGCGTTTTCGCTCTCATAGAGCCGCAGGATGACCCCATCGCCGTCCTCCGCCCTTTTCACCGTCTCCAGAATGACGTTGGCCGGGCTCACGGCGGTATAGCTGAAACTGGTCCCGGGTCTTCCGTGGTCCACGGCGCAGGCGGGCTGGTTCAGCTTACAGGCCTCCCGCACCGTGCCGGCCTCCTGCCAGGAACCCCCGTGGGGATAGAGGGCGTAGGTGAACCGGTGCTCCTCCACGTCCGCGTTGGGGTTGGGCTCCACGCCGCACTTGATGAGGGTCAGGGACACCACCCCGTCCAGCACGGAGTGGCCGTACTTGCAGTCGTTCAGAAGGCTCACGCCGTAATGGCCCTCGGAGCAGTCCATCCACTTCTGGGCGCAGCTCTCGAACCGGGCCTTGTCCCAGGTGGTGTTGGTGTGGACCTTCCGCTTCACGGAGCCGAACTGGACCTCGAAGGTGGCCTCGTCGGTGTGGATGTCCAGAGGGAACTCCGCTTTCAGCAGGTGTTGGTGCTCCTTCCAGTCCGCCCAGGTCTCGAAGTCGATGCGGCGGGTATCGGCGTAGAAGCACACCTTTTGCCGGATGACGCTCCGGCTGCACCTGTATTCCAGCTCCACCGCGGCCCGGACCGGCCCCTCCTCCGTCCAGTTCATGGACACCAGCTCGTCCACCGGCCAGCTCTTCTCCGTGTAGAACATGTCGATGTCCCAGTTGTCGTAGTAGATGGGTTTGTCCTCATAAAGCCGCAGCTGGTTCAGCTTCCCGCCCGGCAGGGCCAGCTCCCGGTCGAATTGCTTGTCGTACAGGGACGCGATGTGGCCATGCTCGTCCAGCGTGACCTTATAAAAGGGCGTCTCCAGATGGCAGTCGTCCGCCCGGTGGAAGGGGCTCTCCACCGCCGGGAGCTCCGCTGCCGTAAAGGCGGCCCAGCCCTTGGAGGGCAGGCCCTTCAAGTAGGCCACCGCCCCCTCCGCCGTCTGCTGGACGGGATAGACATGCCCCGCGCCGTCCCGGAGGGCGGCGGCCTTCACGTTCCCCAGGCACACCGCGTCGTCCCGCTCAAAGCCCAGGGTGTTGAACACGGTCACGGCCTGGCCCGGCCCGGCCAGAGCCTCCATGCGGTCATGGATGAGCGCGCCCGTCTCGGCCAGGAGCCCTTCGTATTCCGCCTTGGTGACCTCGTACACCTCGCCGATGGAGCTGCCCGGCAGGATGTCGTGGAACTGGTTCAGGAGCACCACGTCCCGCCACAGGCGGGTCAGCGTCTCGGCGGGATAGTCCCCGGAGAGCACCCCCAGAAGCTCCAGGTCCATGAGGGCCAGCTCGCTTTTCCGATTGCCCCGCTTGTTCCGGGCCATGGAGGTATAAGTCCCGCGATGGTACTCAAAGTAGAACTCCCCTTCCCACCGCTCCAGGCGCTTATTGCCCCGGACGCGCTGAGCCAGTTCGTCGAAATAGACGCGGGCGGTCTCCTGGCGGACTCTCGGCATACCTGGCAGGCCCTTCTCCATCCGTTCCGACGTCTCCAGCATGGCCCGGGTGGGCCCGCCGCCGCCGTCGCCGTAGCCGTAGGAGACCAGGATATCGTTGTTGATCTCCTTGTTCTGGTAGCGCTCCCAGCCGCCCATGATGGCGTCCGGGTGCAGAAAGCCGTTGTAGGTGGTGAAGAAGCTGGTCTTGGGGTCCTGGCCCACGCCCACGGTGGTGATCAGGTGGGCCAGCACCTCCGAGCCGTCGATGCCCCGCCAGATGAAGGTGTCGTTGGGTATCTTGTTCAGCTGGTTCCAGGCAAGCTTCGTGGTCATGAAGTAGTCCACGCCCGCCTTTTTCATGATCTGGGGCAGGGCGCCGGAATAGCCGAACACGTCCGGCAGCCAGAGGATCTTGCAGTCATAGCCGAA
Source organism: uncultured Oscillospiraceae bacterium (assembly GCA_947631865.1). Taxonomy (GTDB): domain Bacteria; phylum Bacillota; class Clostridia; order Oscillospirales; family Oscillospiraceae; genus CAJOIG01. The sequence continues at coordinate 12,812 of CANRNF010000033.1, forward strand.
CTCCTCCCGGAAAAAGCGCTTGCCGTAGAGGAATTGGCGCACCAGGCTCTCCCCCGAGGTCAGGTTGGTGTCCATCTCCAGCCAGGTGGCCCCCTCCACCTCCCAGCGGCCCTGGGCCACCCGCTCCTTAATGCGCTCGTACAGGTCGGGGTAGCGCTGCTTGAGGAAGTAATAGAGCACCGGCTGGCTGGACATGAATTTGTAGCTGGGATACTCCTCCATCAGCTTCAGCACCGTGGCGAAGGAGCGGACCACCTTCTCCCTGGTCTGGGCCACCGTCCACCACCAGGCCACGTCGATGTGGGTGTGACCGATACAGGTGGCGATCACCTCGTCGTGACCGCCCATCTTTTCATAGAGCTCTCTGGTGATATGCCCCTGAGCCGCTGCCAAAGAGGTGTAAAATGCCTCGGAATAGGGCTGGCGCATGTCCAAGAGGTTTATGGTATCGTTCAGCACGGTCTGTGTGTCCAGCCGTACCTTGCTGTCCGGTCCCAGCCGGTCGAAGCCCTGCAGGGGCACCAGCAGGTCCCAATAGAGCCTGTTGATGTCCTCGTCCAAGGTGTAGAGCTCCGCCAGGAAGCAGAACTCCCGGTGGAGGGTGCCCGTGTACGCCTGCACGTCCACGGTCACGGTCCGGCCGCCCTGGGCATGGCGGTCCAGGAGCACCTCCCGGTGGTTCATGTCCGCGCCCTGGACGGGCACGCCATCCAGGAAGATGAGGAACTGGGGGTTCTTCCCGTCGTCCCACTCCTCGATCTGGGTCTTTATCCGCAGCCACACGCTTTTCCCGTCGTATTTTTCGGGGATGGTCACCTGGGCCCGGAACCAGTAGTGCTCCCCGGGGATGCCATGGAAGTCTCCGCCGTGGCCCTTGAACTTGCCATCGAACTGGTCCGTGCCGGCGTAGTCGGCGTACCAGCGCATGGTCTCGCTGTCGAAGGGGCCCCAGGCGGGACCGCTCCGGTCCGCCTCTTCCGGGCGGAAGTAGAGCCCCCGCTTATACTGCCAGCGGGTGAGGGGGGTGCTGTCCAGAAAGCGCAGCCGCTCCAGCTGGTCACATATGACCCGGATGCGTTGGTCGATGAAATACATACGCGATACCTCCCGGTTTGACGTTATGGGCACTGTCCCCGGGCCGTTTCCCAACGGCATGGGGACAAAGTCCACGTGGGCATTATATAGGATAGTCAGAGGATAAACAAGAGGTGGGGCCATTGCGGCCAATGGCCGCAATGGCCCCACAGGGTCTTACTTGGTTTTGTCCGTTGCCGGAAGGCTCACGCCTGGGTAGCGGCCAGCCAGGCGTCGAACTGGCTCTGCGCCTCGGCGACGATGTCGTCAAAGCCCTCGGCCCGCATGGCTTCCATCATGTTGGGCACTTCCACGTCGGGGTCGCCGGTGCCGGTCTGGATCAGGCCCTTGTACTCGGCAAAGATGGCCTGGCAGGCGGCCAGCTCGTCGGCCACGGGCTCGGCGTTGAAGATGAAGCCCAGCGCCGGGGAGGGAGTGGCTTCCTCGTTCTGGACCTGGACCTCGTTGACGTAGTAGTTCTCGGGAACGGTGTACGTATCGGCGTCCTCATCCTTGGTGGCCTCCAGGGTCATGTCGAAGAAGGTGCCCTGGGTATAGGCGGCCAGAGTCCAGTCGTTGTTCAGCTTATAAACGCCGGTCTCGCCGGTGTCCTTGTCCTGGACATACTCAAAGTTCACGCCCTCTTCGCCGTAGGCCAGCGCGTCACGCAGCCAGCTGTCGGTGTTGACCAGCTCCAGGACCTTCAGGGCCTCCAGCTGGTGCTCGGAGGAGGCAGAGATGCAGGCCATGGAGCCCTGCACGGTGTCGTTGGACAGCACGGTGTCCTCGAACTGGCTCACCACCACGGGGCAGCCGCGGCCGGGGCCCCAGACGGTGTCGCCGGCGGAAGGCCAGCCCTGGGCCACGCCCAGCGCGCACATGCCGGTGGCCTCGTCGGCCACGGCGGCGTCGGAGTTGATGAGGCCGGCGTTGAAGTACTCATGCATCAGGCGCAGATCGGCCAGCACGTCCTCCTGCTCGAAAACGGGGACGATCTTGTTCTCGCCGCTGGTATAGCTGATGCCGATGGTGGCCAGGCCGGTGCCGAAGTTGTCATACTTGTCGCCGATGATGGCAGAGATGCCGTCCTTGTTCATCAGGAACACGTCGCCGGTCTCCTCGTGGACAGCCTCCAGGATGGGGCCGATGTCAGCGATGGTGTGGGCGTCGGCATACTCGGGATGGTCCTCCACATACTCCTTCGTCCAGACGAAGAACTGGGTCATGGAGGAGTCCTTGTAGGCGGGGATGGCGTACAGCTTGCCGTCGATCTCGCAGGCCTTCAGGTAATCCTCGGGGATGACGTCGGTCAGGGCCGGGACCTCCTTGATGAGCTCGCTCAGATCGGCGAAGGCGCCCATATTCACGTCGCTGATGTAGGAACCGGAGTCGGTGAATATGATGTCATAGGGCTCGTTGGTCTGCACGATCACGCTGCGCCGGTCGCCCCAGTCGCCCCAGGAGATGCACTGGATGTCCAGATGGACGCCGATCTTCTCCTCCAGGTAGGTGTCTACCTTTGCCTTCCAGGAGTCATAGTTGGCCGGCTGGCCGCCGCCCACCATGTACCAGACGACGGTGGGGATCTCCTCGTCGGCCAGGGCGCTTCCGCCGAGGCACGCGAACATGGAAACCACCATCACGACCGCCAGGAGCAGGGACAGAGTCTTCTTCATGTTGTGATTCCTCCTATTTCAAATTATTTTTTAGGCTCTATTGACACGGCCTGCCGGCCGTAACAATACGAAAGCGGGCCGTCAGCCCTTCACCGCGCCCACGGTCAGGCCGGAGATGAAGTACTTCTGGAAGAAGGGGTATACGCAGGCGATGGGCACCGCCACCACGAAGGCGATGGCCATGCGCACGCTCTCCTGGGGCATGTTCCTCTTCAGGTCGGTGGCCGTAGCCAGCAGGGCCGTGGGGTTCTTGGTCAGGTATTCCAGGTTATTCTGCATGGCGTTCAGCATGGCCTGCAGGGAGCGGAGGCTGTCCTTGTTGATATAAAGCTGGGCCTGGAACCAGTCGTTCCAGTAGCCGAAGGCCAGAAACAGGCCGATGGTGGCCAGCACCGGCTTGGAGATGGGCAGCACGATCCGGGAGAAGATGGTGAACTGGGAGGCGCCGTCGATCTTGGCCGACTCTATCACCTCGTCCGGGATGGTGGTGCGGAAGAAGGTCCGGGCGATGGTCACGTTGAAGCTGCTCACCGCCAGGGGCAGGATCAATATCCACATGGTGTCCCGCAGATGCAGGATCTGGGAGTTGACCATGTAGGAGGCCGCCATGCCGCCGCCGAAGATCATGGGGATGAACACCACGATGGCCATGAAGCCGTTGAGCTTATACTCCCGCCGGGACAGGACGTAGCCCATGAGGGACGTGAGCATCACGCCCAGCACCGTGCCGATGGCGGTGACGTACACCGACACCCACAGGGCGTGGAGGATGGTCTGCCGCTGGCCCCAGAGGTATTTATACGCGTCGCCGGAGAAGGTCTCCGCGGTGACGAAGATCTGGTACCCCTGCCGGCGGATCACGTCGTTGTCCGTGATGGAGATGATGAAGATGAAGACGATGGGCAAAAAGCACACCAGCGCCAGGATCAGGAAGAAAATGTTGAAGACCGCGTTGGTGGCGGGCTTGATGCGATTGAGGCGGGTCACGCCCTCGTTGAGCTGCATTTTCTTTTCTCTTGCCATTTGACCCACCTCCTCAGATCAGGGCGCTGGCCCTGTCGACCTTGCGCACGATGCCGTTGGCGATCAGGATGGTGATGCAGCCGATCACGGACTGGAACAGGCTGGCCGCCGCCGTCTTGCCCAGACTGACGGAGTTGGAGGTCAGCATCTGGTAGATCTTCACGTCGAAAGTGGCCACCACCGGCGTCAGGGGCTGGTTGGCCCCCCGGGACACCTGGTAGAACAGGCCGAAGTCGGAGGAGAAGATGTGCCCCACCGACAGGATGAACATCATGATGATGATGGGCTTCAGGCCGGGCAGGGTGATATACCGGCCCTGCTGGAATTTGTTGGCCCCGTCCAGCACCGCCGCCTCGTACAGGGTGGAGTCGATGCCGGTGATGCTGGCCAGATACACCACCATGCTGTAGCCGATGGACTTCCAGATGTGCATGATGATAAGTATGTAGGGCCAGTATTTCGGCTCAAAATACCAGTTGATGTTCTTCCCGCCGAAGGCCCGGATCATGGAGTTGAGCAGGCCCTTGTCCGTGATGAGGAAGGCGTACACGAAGTAGGTGACCACCACCCAGCTCATGAAGTGAGGCATGAACATCAGCGTCTGGTAGGTCTTGCTCTTGCGTTTGGAGTAGATGTTGCTGATCATGATGGCGAACAGCACCGGCAGGACGATGTCCAGGATGATGAACGCCACATTGTAGAGGATGGTGTTGCGCAATATCTGGGGAAAGTCCCGCAGGCCAAAGAAGTACTTAAAGTTATCAAGCCCGCTCCAGTCGCTCTTCAAAAGACTTGTCAGAAAGCTGGCGCCCGGGGTGATCTTGTAGTTCTTGAAGGCGATGATCACGCCGAACATGGGCAGATAGCAGAACAGCACATACCATATGAACGTGGGCGCGGCCAGCAGGGTCAGCTCCGTGTCGTCCTTGGTCCACCTGCGCCGTTTTTTCGGTCCCGGCCCCGCCTGGACGGCCTCCTCCTTTTTCACTTCCAAATCACTCATTTTGATAAGCTCCCCTTCAAGTTGACAAAACAAACAAAAACAAATATTATAATGATTATACACTTTGTGCCATTTGATATATAGTTACTAAAAGTCATTTTATAATATCAAAAAGATAGATTTTTATAAATTTGCGCAAAAACATCCTTAAAATCCCACTTTTATACGTTAAATTGCATAAAACTTACCGGGCCGGCATGTGAGAACTGCCGATTTTTTCCAATTATTTCGTTTTTCTGTTTCCCCGGGGCCCTCTCTCCTGTTATGATGAGGTGGAAGGCCGGAGCCATCGGCCGCCGGCCCAAAAAGATATGGCGAAAAGGAGCGTGTTGATATGCCGCAGAAAATACATTTGACCGGCCGGATGCCGGAGAACTGGCAGGAAGCGCTGGCGGAGCTCCGGGAGGAGCTGGACCTCATGCCGGCGGAGGACGGGATAGAGGTCTCCTGCGAAAAGGGCGGCTGCCTGGCCGTGGAGAGCGACGGGGCGCGGGTGCGCCTTGTTTGGGCGGAGCCCATACAGTTTTACAGAGCGTTAAGTCTCATCCCCCTGCCTCTGGCCCCCTGCTCCATCCACGAACAGCCCCGGTTCGCCTCCTCCGGCGTGATGTTCGACTGTTCCCGCAACGCAGTGCTGAAGCCCGAGGCGGTGCGCATGTTCCTGCGCCGGATGGCGCTGATGGGGCTGAACCTGGCCATGCTGTACACCGAGGACACCTACGAGGTGCCCCAGCGGCCCTTTTTCGGCTACAAGCGGGGCCGGTACACCTATGACGAGCTGAAGGCCCTGGACGATTACGGGGCGCTGTTCGGCATCGAGCTGTGCCCATGCATCCAGGTGCTGGGCCACCTGAAGCGGGTGCTGCACTGGCCGGCGTTCCATGCCCTGCGGGACAACGCCGAGGTGCTGCTGGCGGACGTGGACGAGACATACCAGCTCATCGACGAGATGCTCCGGGCCGCCAGCGCCCCCTTCCGCTCCCGGCGCATCCACATCGGCATGGACGAGGCCTACGGCGTGGGCCTGGGCGAGCACCTGGCCCGGTTCGGCTACGAGGACCCCCGCTCTGTCATCGGCCGGCATCTTTCACGGGTGCTGGACATCGCGGACAAGTACGGCTTGCAGCCCATGATGTGGAGCGACATGTACTTCCACCTGGACGGCGGCGGCTATCACAGCGAAAATATGCCCTCGGAAAAGGCCATCGCGGCGGTGGACAAACGGGTGAGCCTGGTCTACTGGGACTACTACCACGCCAAGGAGGAGCAGTACGCCTGGGCGCTGAAAAAGCACGCCGTGTTCGGCGTGCCCACCGTATTCGCCGGGGGCCTTTGGACCTGGCCCGGACCGGCCCCGGTCTATCCCCTGGCCATCGAAAACACCGTGGCGGGCCTCACCGCCTGCATGAAGGCGGATGTGGACACCGTCCTCGCCACCGCCTGGGGCGACAACGGCGCGGAGTGCAATCTGCAGGCCGCCCTGCTGGGGATGCAGCTTTACGGCGAGATGACCTATACGGGCGCATATGACCCGGACGCGCTGGCCGCCCGGTTCCGCCGCTGCTGCGGCGCGGACGCCCAGGCGTTTTTGGACCTGAGCCGCCTGAACTACACGCCGGAAATAAAGAACCTCCCCTCCGACCCGGCGAACCTCTGCAAATTCATGCTGTGGCAGGACCCGCTGGTGGAGCTGTTCGAGGCGGACACGGAGGGCTATCATCTGGCGGAGCACTTCGCCTCCCTGGTCCCCCTCTACGCCCAATATGAGCAGGAAAACCCCGCCTACGGGCTGCTGTTCCGGTTTTACACTGCCCTGGCCAGGGCCCTGGCCCTGAAGTGCCTCTGGCACGAAAACGCCGCCAAGACCGTCCGCGCCGGGGACCGGGCGATGGCCGGGAAGCTGGCCGACGGCGTGCCCGAGACCATCGAGGCCTTCAAGGCTCTGCGCCATATCTGGCGGAAGCTCTGGGAGAGCACCAACAAGCCCAACGGCTTCGAGGTCATCGAGGTCCGGCTGGGCGGCGTCATGGCGCGGCTGGCCACCGCGGAGGACAAGATGCGGGACTTCGCCGCAGGCGCGGTGGACGATATCCCCGAGCTCACGGAGCCCTCCCTTATCTGCAAGCGCCGGCCCGACGGGTCCATCGGCTGCACCAACACCATGGATGAGATCGCCACCGCCTGCACCATCGACTGGTGAGGGCGGATACCTTTCCAACACAAAAGCACACCGCCAATGCGGTGTGCTTTTGCTTGATGTGTATCGTTTGGTCAGCGTTTTTCCATCCGCTCCCGGAGGGCGGCGATGCGGCGGCGGTGCTGGTCCACGCTGTCCCCGGCGGTGGTGTTCCAGTCGGAGGCCAGCACAGCGATCTCCTCCTCCGCGGCGGCGATGGCTCCGGCCAGGTCGCCTTCTATCTCGCATATCTGGGAGATGGAGGTGAGGCCGTCCGTGTACCGGGGCGGGACCTGCTTTTCCATGGACGCACGGTAATAGCCCTTGGCCGCCTCGTATTCTCCCGCCCGGGCCATCACGTCCCCCATGTCGAAGGCCGCGGCCCAGTCGTCGGGCCAGCGCTCCTCCACCTGCCGGAACAGGGCGGCCGCCTCGGCCTTCTTCCCGGCCTTCGCGGCGGCGCGGCAGCGGTAGAGCAGGGGGCGATAGCTGTCGTCCAGCTTCTCCAGCGCGGCGAGATACTCTTCCGCCTCGGCCAGCCGCCCGTCGTCAATGAGCTGGTCTAAGAGCCACCAGTATATCCGCCGGTCGTCGGGATGGCAGGCGGCCAGGTCCTTGTAAAACTCGATGAGGGCGCAGTGGTTCTGTACGCACCAGTCCGCCGCGCCGCCCATGGCCAGGGTCAGCTCCCCGTGAGCCTGCTTGAGGGTGTGGTCCCGGCGCAGCGCCTCCCTGGCGTACTCTGCCGCCAGCTCCCGGTGGCTGCCCGCGATGTGGTTCTCCATGTCGGCCAGGAGGGCCAGGGGCGCGCCGTTGGATCGCTCCCGCTGGGCCTTGTCCAGCAGGAACGCCCGGGCCGCGTCCGCGTCGGCGGCGCCGAGGGTGCGGGTGTCCCAGAGCATGTTCTGTATCCGCTCCATGCGGGTGTCGTCGGAGAGGGAGAACAGTTCGTCGACGGTCACCCCCAGATAGACGGACAGCTCCGGCAGCATGGCGATGTCCGGAGTCGCGGCGCCCCGCTCCCACTTGCTGACCGCCTGGGGACTCACTCCCAGGCGCTGGGCCATGGCCTCCTGGGTCACGCCCCGGCGGACCCGCAGGGCCTTGATCTGTTTGCCTATATCCATTGTTTCGGCTCCTTCTTGTTTTTCAGGCCTGTGCCCTTATGATACGCCTTTTCCCGGGAAAAACAATGACCGCTCTTTCAAGAGCGGTCAACGGGCAGTTGACATTAGGGGATTTATCCCCTATAGTGGGATACAACTGAGATGCGATCCACAACGGGATAAGAAAGGAAGGTTCAACATGGAAAAGTTCATACCGTATTCCAAGCTCTCGAAGAAGAAAAAGCGGGAGCTGGACGCCAAACGGCGCGGCACCTGGACCATCAACCCCGTGACGCGCAAACCGGCCAATCCAAGAGCATACAACAGAAACAAGGCACAGAAGTGGAGAAATGACGACTCCGTTTCTGTGCCGGTTTATTTCAAAAGAAAGAGATGGCGCTTGTCTTTTCTATCCTTTTTTTGCATTGAGGGTAATTGTGCGACCGGCTTTGCTCCTAAAGTGGTCAAATTCGACCACTTTACAGCCGGTGCTGTTATCATTTGTGCCGTCACTGGTGACACAACGAAAGCACAGCGCGATCGTCTACCACAACACTTTATACCTCAATGTCCTCAATATACATAAGAAATCCGAACTCGTTTCCTATTGGAATCAAGTTCGGATTTCTCAATCTTGGTGGAGATAAGCGGGATCGAACCGCTGACCTCTTGAATGCCATTCAAGCGCTCTCCCAAATAATGATTTCTATGCCCCCACCGAAAGAAATCCACATTTTTCTGCCATCAATTATACTCTGTCGGCCCTTTCCCGTCAAGAGGCTTTGTACTCGCCCAGCCGCTCCAGGGCGTCTATAAGCTGGCGCATATTGATACGAAACGTGATTTTCAGCCGATAGTCCCTATATACGTCCACCCGCTCTATCAGTTGTGAGATAATCATTTTCCTCGCGGCGATGGTGGCGTTGTCGTATGCTCTGGCACACTCTACAAGCTCATTATATTGCTGGTCGATGGCAGGGTGTTGAGCGGCCCCCTCGGTGACGGCTTTGGCGGCTTCGGAATAGGCCCGCTGCAGTTCTTCGCAGAGCGTCTCTTGGTCGTGGATGGCGCTGTTCAGCAGTTCCGGGGTAAAGGCGCTTTCTCCGATGATCGCTTTCACGATTTCCGCTTTCAACTGCTGTAAATCGCTTTCTGCCTTGTCGTAGTCCCGTTTGGCCTTTTGCGCCAGGGCTTGTCGGGCGCGGTGGTCGGAGCGGTAGCTGGCGTCCAAAACGTCGTCACGGCTCACCTGCCTTACCTGGTCAAATATCTTGCGGACGGTGGCTTCTACGATGCCGTCCAACTTTTGAACGGTATAGCCCGTCTGTCCGTCGCAGTCGCCGTGGGTGCGGCTCTTGGTCTGGCAGGTATAGCGCATACGCACAGCGTCAATGCCCTCCCGGTTCGGTCTGCCCTTTCCGCTGGTCGTGATACACAGCCGCGCCCCACAATGCCCGCAGAATACATTTCCCGATAACAGGGAATTTCCGCGAGTGTTCAACGGCACGGAGCGTATGGCCTCGGTTTCCCTTGACCGGGCTTTCAGTAGGTTCTGTACGGTCGTAAAGGTTTTATCGTCCACAATGCGTAATGCCTCCTGGACCGGGGAGCGGCTCTGGCCGCTTCGGAGAATGCCCGTATATAGGACATTCCTCAGCATGGCTTGAATAGAGGCCGGGTGCCAGTTCTTCCCGGTGTGATTCTTGATACCCTTTTCGTTCAGATAATTGGCGATCCTCTGTGCGCCGTAGCCCTCATTGGCGGCCAGCTTGAATATCGTCCGTACAACAAAGGCTTCATCCTCACACACGGCGAGGTCGTTGACTTCCTGCTTTCGCTTATTGGTACGGCCCGTTTTTACATACTGATAGCCGTAAGGCAACCTGCCGCCCGTATAGCATCCCTGCTCCGTCAAAATCCCCATGCTGTTGGAGGTGCGGATGGAGGTCTTTTCGCTTTCGCCGTCAGCTTGCCAGAAACGAATGTAGTTCATCAGCTTGTCCGCATGACTTTCAAACCGTTGTTCGCCCTCCTGGGTACTCCAGACCCGGATGCCGTTGCGGACGAACCACTCCACCAGAAACGGCGTCTCGTCTGCGATACGGCCCAGGCGGTCAAACATGAAAACGAGCAGGATGTCAAAGCGGCCCTGTTTGGCATAGTCCTTGATAAGCTGTATCTTGTCCCGCTTCTCTGCCCGGACTTTGTGGCCGGAGACACCTTCTTCCTGCAATTCACATACAATCGTCCAGCCCATTTGCTCACAAAAGGCGTGACAGCGTATGCGCTGCATGGGAATGTCGGCGTCGTTTTCTTCCGTGTAGTATAACTGCTTATCAGTAGAAACACGGTATAGGCAAAGTACGCTCGTTCCCGGTGCTATCCATTGGGGCATATTCAGCCGCCAGCCGGTGGCTTTATCGAAATCATTATTTGGGAGAATGCTTGTTTGCACAGTCAATCCGTCCTCTCATATTAAAATGAGATGATGAATCGACCCTCCCAATATGATATTGTCAAGGTACATGGGGCGTTCCCCATGTATATTATCTCACGTTTGCGGTTTTTTGTCGAATATTGTCAAGCCCTTTCGGTAAGCGTCAGCAAGCGTCCCTATCAAGATCCGGCGGATGTTGTCATAGACCTCTGTGTTTTCCTTTTCCGCGCATACTGCGGTGACGGAGTATCCATTGACGGACAGATGCACTGTATTATGCTCGGCGTCAATTCCTGTAATACGAATATCCGAATTGCTTTGGTGCATTTCATCATCCCCTAAATGTGTCCCACCATGAGACTTATTGTGAAGCAGAAAAATGCGTCTCATGGTGAGACGCATTTTCCGCTTGGTGATTGATATTCAGGACAAGATCAGGCGGCGGCTGGCAAGCCGCTCCATAGGTTGTGAGCCTCCCCCCATGCTCATGGCGGGGCGTCCTACGCTGTGACGCATAGCCGACGCAAGTATCTGACCCATGTACGCCTCATGGCCGACAGCTTTGCCAAAGCTGTGTGCGGCGCGGTGTTTCTCGCTCTGCCCGCCTGGGGCGTTGTGGCGCACTCGCCGTATGGCTCCGACGCACATGGAACGTGTCTGATTCGCCCTATACTGCGCCGTCAGTCGCTACGCCGCTTTCTTTGTCAGGTGGCCGTCAGGCCGTGGGCCGGGACTGGGGGACAAGAAAGGGGAGAAAACTTGTCCCCCCGGCTTACGCCGAGAGTACCTTAAAGCCCGTCAAGATGCTGTGGATCAGCTTTGTCTCCAGCCGCAGCCGCATATCTTCATCGACGCAAAGGTATTCGTTCCCGTAGGCGTCTTTGAGCGGTCTTGTGGCAAGGGCCCGTATGTAACCCTGGTAGTGCCGCACAACAACGGCAATCGCTTCGTCGTCCCCGTTTGTGGCGGCCAGGATCACGGGCACCGGGATAGGCGCTACTCGTCCGGCCATTCAAACCCCTCCTTCGTCAGATACTCGCGCAGTTCTTTCAGCGTTACGAGCCGCCGCTTGGATATGGTTTGGTGGACGACGTTCAGCCGTTCTCCGATCTCACGATCCGTCATACCCAGGAAGTAGGACAAGAGGATCACGTTCCGCTTGCCCTCCGGCAACTGCGCCAGCGCCTCGGCCAGAAGATCGCCGCATACGACCACGGGGATGCCCAGCACTTCAAAGATGTGTTCATCATCGAAATACCTGTCCAGGGTGGCGGTCTGCTCCAGCTCGGTGGATGTCAGATCGTCAAAGGACTTCTCCAGGTCGTGACGGTGCGCGTACTCGCGGCGGATGCACCCGGCCTCATTCTTCAAAACCTTGGCGCAGAAGGCGCCGAACTGGTTCTGAATACGCGGCTCAATGGAGTCTTTCACGTTACTCACCTCCCTTCGCGTCCGCAAAGGCGGGGTGGTGTTTTTCTCCCTTTTGCCTGGGTAATGGTGAAAATCCGATTTTGGCAACCGGGAGGGAGAAAAAATTTTTTATGAAAGGCTCTCTGCTCTGGAAAAGGCCCTCATAGACAGAAAAATCGCCTGCATAGCGTGATGCTATGCAAGCGAGGGAATTGTAATATGTAGTTATATCCTTATAAACTTCCGCCTGATGGTTGCAGTAGCCCTTGGAGGCGCACAGGCTTTTTTTGACGGGAGGCCCCTCATTTGCCCAGGCCGATATGATGTTGAGATCACAGCGACTACCTCCACAAGCCGCCGTAATAAAAGATTTCAGCCAAAGGCCCGGAAAAACAGAACACGACGGCTTGATTTCTCAAAACCGCCGCGATGGGGCATATAGGTATAACGATGTGTCTGCTCGACGGCGGTTTTTTCTTTTCTGCCGTCGGGCAGATCGTTTTTTTGTCAGGAGCAGGTATTCGTTGGTTCCTTATGGGATATAAAAAAGGATATAAGGTAATTTTATGATGGATTTTCAGACGGTCATAGGAAATGTAAAATGACCTTGGGTGATGTATGAAATGAAAAGGACCATAGAGGGCTTTGATTTTCATGGTTTTGGGCAGGCGATGAAGCAAGCCCGGAACGCAAAAGGCTGGACACAAGCGCAGCTTGCGGAAAAGGTCGGTCTTGTCAGCAAGACAGTCACAAACATAGAGAGCCAGAAACAGCCCCCCAGCTTTGTGTCCTTTGTTCGGATCGTTACCTTGCTCAATATATCTGTGGATGGCTTCTTATTTAAGAGTGAGCAGGAGGAGGACAGCCGCCGTAAACACATTGACATACTGCTGTCGTCGCTGGGGGAAAAGGAGCTTATGGTGATAGAGGCGGCGGCAGAGGCCCTAAAAAGGGGCAAAGAAATGGAGGCGAAGTGACTGGCCTATCGCGTCAAAATGCGTCTCACCACGAGACGTATTTTGGTGGCGTCTGGATAATATGAAGTACCCGCCTGCATCAGAGCCGCAGGCGGGTACTTCTATGGGGTCGCCAGCGGCTTGTCCATGTCAGTTTGTTGTATAAGGAGTTGTAAACAAAAAGCAATAAATGAAACTTTTTGTAATTATTGGGCGCTTAATTTGCTCTGCCCCCCATGCAGGAGGACAGAGCATGATTCTTTTGCTGTCCGCCCTATGAATAAAACATCTGTTTGATAATGTGCTTCGCCATAAATCGTATTTTAGGACAAAGAAATACCCCCCGCCTGCGGCTGGGCCGCAAGCGGGGGTCGTTCTATGGTTTATGCCATCGGCTCATCCACGTCACGATTCGGTTGTTTCATCCAACATAGCGCATGATGAGGGCGCAGACCTCGGCGCGGGTAGCCACGCCAGCAGGACGGATGGTGCCGTCGCCATAGCCGGTGAGAAGGCCATTCGTGATGGCCCAGGCCACGGCGTTCTGCGCGTAGCTCTGGACAGCGCTGCCGTCAGAGTAGGTCGCCAGGATGTTGGTATTCACCGCCGGGCTGCCTGCCAAGCGATACAGCATGGTGACAAGCTGCTCACGGGTGATGGAACTGTTGGGGGCAAAAGCCGTGGCGCTGACGCCATTGGTCACGCCATTGGCCGACGCCCAGCCCGCCGCAGAGCCGACCTCGCCGCTGGTATCGGAGAACACATTGGCCCCGCCGGGGGAGCCCATGGCCCGATAGAGCATGGTCACGGTCTGGCCCCGCGTGGTGGTGCTGTTGGGGCTGAACGTGTTTTCAGTGACGCCCTTGACGATGCCTTTCTCATAGGCGCTCATGACCGTGTCCTCGTACCACACGCCGGAGGTCACATCGGAGAACGTGCCATCAGTCTGCGGGGGCGTCTCGGCCTGGGGCGCGTTGGTATCGGGCGCCTGGAAGTGTTCGCCCTGCTTTACAGCGGCGATCACAAATCTCTCCGCCCCCAAGTCTACATACAGTTCATAACTGACTGTGCCCGCAGGTACGGAATTTGCTGCCGGGCCAGAGGGGGATTTTGTCCTCGTTATAGAACCGCCCTCCAGCACTTGAATCTCATAGCCAGGGGCCATCCAGATTTCAAAGTAGCCGCCAGTGATTACCGTTTCATCCCCCGCATTGAGGGCATAGTAGCCATCATTGGGGCTCAATCCACCCACGACACCATGAGCTTCGTCCCAGTTATAAAACGTGAGAGGCACGGTTTCCGGGACATAGCCATCGGTGGGTACAATTCTTATTGTAACAGTACCGCTATTCGGGCACTTCACATCCACTCGCCGGCTATCAGTACCGCCAAGAAATTCATTGTTGGTGATAGTACCGTTTTCCACTTCGACGTTATAATGCTCACCAAGGAACATCCACATCTCGTCGCCGGGGGTCACAGTCACTTGGGTCTGTAGGGTTTCCGTCTTGGTCACAAGGACCTGCTTGCCATAAGAAGAAGGAGTAGCGTAATAGTAGTACACTGTACCACCCTCGCTGGTAGAATACTCCACTCCGTCCAGCCCGTGCCAGACGTACATAGCGACCCCATCTGTCAGGCCAGTGAAATTCACTGTCACGCCGCCAGCGGCGACCGTCATGGGCTCGTCGATGATTGCCTCGGCGGGAACTTCCTCAGCGGGAGCTTCCTCAACGACGGTTTCCTCTATAACGGCATCCTCGGCGGGCGCTGTCTCGTCAGAGGCCGGAGGCGCTTCTTCTGCCTGGGGAGCTTCTTCCACGATCTCCGCCGTGGGCGGGGCCTCCTGCTCTCCCTCCGCAAAGGCGGGAACAGCCAGACCGAGCAGCATTATCACTGCCAAAAGCATACTGATCCATTTCTTGCTCATTAGTTGATACCTCCTATTCTAGAGACTCCGATAGGCACACGATTATGTAACTTATTGTAACTATAACACAGGTTTTCCCAATTAGTCCCGCATTTGCGGGTTTACCACAAATTATTTTTCGCGTCCCAGCAGATAGTCAACCGACACGTCAAAATAGTCGGCCAATGCTATCAACGATTTGGCGGACGGCTGCCGCTCTCCCCGCTCATACTGGCCGACCATATCTTTGGATAGCCCACACAGCTCGGCCAGTGTTTTTCTATCAAGATTTTTTGCCTCTCGCAATTCTTGTAAGCGCCTTGAAAATGTCGTGTCGTCCATCCCTTGTCCTCCCCTCTGACCAGGCTGAACTGTCGGTTTATCGAGAATCGCGTTCTATCCTCTCCAAAACTCTTTTGACGGTATCGGCCGGGGCAACTATGTCAGAGAAGGCGTCGCGCACCAATTCGCTGAAGGCTTCATCAAATTCTCGCTGTTCTTCAGAATCCATATCCAGAGGTATGTAGTTGATTTGTTTGATCCGATATTTCATAGTTCATCACCCTCGCAAAAAATGTATGGAAACACGCTCTTTCACGGGATACCACGTTAGATCCAGATTCAGCGTGTCATCCGTCAACCGTTCCCAATGGCGGGCATTGAAAAAGCCCCGGTAATAGTCATAGACGAGGTAAACAGCTTCTCCCTCGCCAGCTTTCAACGTAAACTCCAGCGGGGCGGCGGCGTTGGCCATTAGGTTATCCTGGTAAATATCACGGAGGCTCTCGTTGACCATGATCGTCAAAGCTCCGTCCTGGTACATATCATAGTTGACCCCGGAACAGGATATAAGGGCTAGGCTGGGGCCTGTGTCGGACAAGCTGTTTTCATTGAACATCGTCGCAGAGATAAGGCATACTTTTTCCGGCAGCATAGACGCCATGCTGCCAAGGCGACCACGAACATCCTCGTCATCCAAATCAAAGCGGACAAGCAGCTCGTCGTATGACAGGATTTCTGCGTTGTCCACACGGATGGAATAGCCGTCTTTTGGCTCATCGTCATAATCCTGGTGGTTTTCTCCGAATGGGATGATCTCTCCCATCATGTGATAGCGTGTTTCGATGCCATATTCAGCATCCAACGCGGCCACGATCTGATGGTTGCGCCACACTGTCAGCCCAATGAATCCGGCAGAAAAAAGAAGGATCAATAATAGCCTGATACCCTTTTTCATGCAGTTATGCCGCCTCTCATGCTTCCAGTGATACGGCCATTTTCAATCGTGTATATCTCGTCCGTGAGTCCATAAAGATACTCCTTTTCATGGGACGCAAGGACAATGAGTGCCCCCCGTGCCCGTTCCTGGGAAATGACCTTTGCCACCAGTTCCACGCCGTCCGTGTCCAGCGCGTTGGTAGGCTCGTCCAGGATGATGATGTCCGGCTTTTCAAATACGGCACAGGCGATACCAAGCCGCTGCTTCATGCCCAGGGAGTATTTTTTGTATTTCCGCTTGTCCTCCGGGTCAAGTCCCATGCGGCTGATCGCGGCTTTGATCTGCGCTTCATCTGCGACGCCGCGCAGAGAGGCGATCAACTGCAAATTTTCGACGCCTGTATAGCCGGGCAGAAATGCGGGGTTTTCCAGCAGTACACCGATGGACGGCGGAAAGTCCATATCCTTTCCCAGCGTTTTGCCGTCGATCTGCACTGAACCGTCGGTAGGGAGCAGCAATCCCGCAATCAAGCGCATGAGCATAGTCTTGCCAGAGCCGTTATACCCTTGCAGACCATACACATGACCGCCAGTGAGCCGGAGGCTCACCCTGTTTATGATCGTAGCCCCATGCAACGTTTTTGTTACGTTGTCCAAAATGATTTCCATGTCAAAGCTCCTTATAATCCGGCAAAATGTTCTGCCTGTGGAAAAATGCCACTCCGCTCACAACCGAGCCCACAAGAACGCCCAGGCAAAGGATGATCCCTACCTTGCTGTTCAAGCCGTGATTGACGAACAAGCCGCAGCGCGTAAGGTTGGCGAAGTTCCCGATCAGCACGGGAGTGGTGGCATAAGCTGATCCCGCCACGACCGCAACACATAGCAGGAAGCTATACGCCGGACGGAAAAACAGGCTCAAAAGCATTTCCAGCATATCTAAAGCCGCAGCCACCAGGAACGGTAAAAGAATCGCAACAAATGCAATCTGGCCTACGGTGAGGGCTTGCACACTGTCTGTGATCTCCGCCTGCGAGAACAGCGCCAGAATAGGCTGGGCAGAAACAGCCATAGTAACCGGAATCTTGTTGCAAAGGCAGTACAGCGCGACCGTCAGATATATAGAAAGAAAGTAAATGACCGTGCAACTGACATTCCACACACATTTGGCGCACCACCAATGAATCCGGCTGCCGCTCCGCATGAGGATTTGCGGCCCAACGGTTTTCATGTCCTGATAGGGATAATTAAGGCAAATGAGCAGCGGGAGGATCAATATCATCATCCAAAGGATCGGTACTTGAAGCCCCCCTGACAGGGTTTGCCGGGAGATAGTTTCCAAGCCCTTGAAGCAATACATGAGATAGGTGGCCCAGGTGCCGCTCAGCCCATATAAGGAAAGGATTTGATGGCATTGACGGCACAAAAGAAGTGCCCCAAATGGAGCGAGGCAGAACGTCCAGTTGTGGAGGACGCCGTTTTGAAAATCGTATTTAAGCAGCCTATACCATCTCATCACTTGTCCCTCGTACAAAATATACCGATAGTTCTATTGCCAGCAGTCCCAGCATGATCGTCCATACATACCACGCTGGGTTGTAATTGAATGTAATACCATGAAGAAGCTGCAACGGGCTTGTTTCAAGGTGCCCTGTCTGCCCGGAAGTCGAGTGGGACAGTGTTTCGCTCAAAATGGACCCGCCAAACATCAGGATGAACGAGGAAAGCACCGTCAGGACCGTGTTATGCAGAAAGAGGCTGACGACCAAAGAAAGACACGCCAGTATCCCGCCCCACACAAAACCTGTCAGTATGCGGATCACCACATAAATGATGGGTGAATTTATAAGCAGCACAGACAGGAAATAGCTGTCGCCGGACGCGATGAGCTGCGGTGTTGTCGGTGTCACAGGCAGCACCCAGGCGTTAATAGCAAAGTTGAGGCACATGGCTGTGGAGATAACGATCCCGCCGGAGAGAAAAACGGCGATAAACTTTGCAGACAGATAGTTTATCCTGGTTGACCTTGTGAGGATGTGATTTGTGTATCCACTCGCTTTTTCATTCAGCAGCGACCAGGAAAAGGGCAAAGAGGCAAGGAGCGGGAAAACGGTAAAGAAGATCATTTCTCCGGCTGTGCTTTGGCTGCCGTCTATCCAATTTGTGAAAATGCTCAATGTGGCATATCCGGGCATCTTGGCTGGGACATCTAAAAACCATTGTTTGAGAGTGAAGTTCTCAATGACATTTATCATAGAGATCGCAACGCCAAACAGGATAGAAAAAGCCAGAGTACGGCTTTTTATCATCTTTTGACATTCGATGCGTAGTTCTTTTCCCATCATAATGGCCCCGTGTTCAGCCGTCTGTTCCCAGGCCCAGGTCAACAAGCACCAAATTGGGAATCCGCAGATCAAGCATACTTACATTCGTGAGATAGAGCGAACCGTAGTTTTCGCTGCCACAGCGGACCAGGAAGCCGATCTGAAAGGTCAGGCTCTCGCCGGGACGCAGTTCATACATATACCCATCGGCCTGCTTGCTGTACCATTTTGAGCTTACGGTCAGATAAGTGGATTGCTCCTTTCCACCGCTCATATCCTTTTGGGCCAAATTGCTTAAATGGAAGGATGACGGGAGGAACATATAATCGCTGGAAAAATCGCCGGAACCATCGCCCACAGTCTTGGAGGTGGCATCTACATTTGTAGCGGTAATATCCACAAGGACAAAGGCGACACCATCTTTAAGCTCCCCGGTGTCCAGATCAACGTAGTCCGGGTATTCGATGGAAGCGGAGTTTCCGGCCTCATCATAATAGAACACAAAGTTTTCTTTGTATTCAGACAGCGCATACGGATCGACACCAAGCTCTTTCATATTGTTTGA
>CANRNF010000034.1 GCA_947631865.1 uncultured Oscillospiraceae bacterium
CTTGTTTGCATTGTTTAATTTACAAGGTACACGCGCGCCCGCGGGGCCTCCCGCGAGGCGCTTTGCTAATATACCATCCAAACTGCCGTTTGTCAACACCTTTTCGCGGCTTTTTTGAAAAAATTCTGCCTGTGGAAAACAAAACGACCCTCCCTGCGGGAGGGTCAGGCGCAGAACCGGTGCTTGCCGATGACGGTGATGAGCGGACGGGACCATATCCACTTGCTGGTGGCGGTCGCCGGATTGAAATAATAGATAGCGCCGCCGGAGGGATCGGACCCGTTCAGGGCGTCCCGGGCCGCCCGATAGGCACTGTCGGCCACCGGCTTCCAGAACTGTCCGTCCTGGAGGCAGGAGAAGGCCCCGGACTGATAGATGACCCCGGAGATGGAGTTGGGGAAGGCCGGGCTCTTGACCCGGTTCATGACCACCGCACCCACGGCCACCTGGCCCGTATAGGGTTCCCCTCTCGCCTCGGCGGAGATGAGCCGCGCCAGCAGGTCCACGTCTCCCGACGTGCTCTGATTGGTGGTGCTCACATTGATCCCCAGGGCCGCCAGCGTCTTGGGCCCGCACTTTCCGTCCACGGAAAGACCGTTTTTCCACTGGAAATACTTCACAGCCTCCACGGTCTTGGACCCGTATACGCCATCCACCTTCCCGGAATAATACCCCCAGCGGGACAGCTTTTCCTGGATGGTGGTGACCACAGACCCGGTGGAGCCCTTCTGATAGGTCACCGCCTGGGCTTGCTGGGCCAGGACGATGACCAGGATGTTCAGCGCAAACAATATGACAAGCGACAGGCACAGCTTCTTTCGTGCTCGACTCATAACGACAAAACCCCCTCGCAAACTATCACTAGTCTACGAGGGAGCCTGTCCGATTATGCTATGTCAAAAAAGCGAAGTATTGGACTTAGTAGCTATCTCTTCCTGGAGCTTGGCCATGAACTGGTCCAGGGACATGGCGCCCTTGTCGGCGTCCCGGGTGCGGACGGCCACGGTGCCGCTCTCGGCCTCCTTGTCGCCCACCACCAGCTTGTAGGGCACCTTCTCCATCTGGGCCTCCCGGATCTTGAAGCCCAGCTTTTCGTTGCGCTCGTCCACCTCGGTGCGCACGCCCGCGGCCTCCAGCTTCGCGGCCACGTCCTTGGCGTAGTCCATGGACCGGTCCGTGATGGGCAGGATCTTCACCTGCACCGGGCTGAGCCAGGTAGGGAACGCGCCGGCGAAGTGCTCGGTGATGACGCCGATGAACCGCTCGATGGAGCCGAATACCACCCGGTGGATCATGACTGGGCAGTGCTTCTCCCCGTCGGCGCCCACGTATTCCAGATCGAACCGGCCGGGCAGTTGGTAGTCCAGCTGGATGGTGCCGCACTGCCAGGTACGGCCCAGGGAGTCCTCGATGTGGAAGTCCAGCTTGGGGCCGTAGAAAGCGCCGTCGCCGGGGTTGATCTCATAGCTCTTGCCGATGCTTGTGATGGCGTCGGCCAAAGCCGCGGTGGCGATGTCCCAATCCTCTACGGAGCCGATATGGTCCTCGGGCATGGTGGAAAGCTCTATGGTGTATGGCAGGCCAAACAGGGTATAGACCTCGTCGAAGAGCTGTGCGATGCGGATGACCTCATCCTTGATCTGGTCCTTGGCCAGCAGGATGTGGGCGTCGTCCTGGGTAAAGCAGCGGACGCGGAACATGCCGTGCAAGGCGCCGGACAGCTCGTGCCGGTGGACCAGGCCCAGCTCGCCGTAGCGCAGGGGCAGGTCACGGTAGGAGTGGGGCTCCAGCTCATAGACCAGGATGCTGCCGGGGCAGTTCATGGGCTTGATGGCGAAGTCCTCCTCGTCGATCACCGTCGTATACATATTGTCTTTGTAGTGGTCCCAGTGGCCGGAGGTCTCCCACAGCGTGCGCTTCATGATCTGGGGAGTGCTGATCTCCAGATAGTCCCACTTCTTATGGACCTGGCGCCAGTAGTCGATGAGGGTGTTTTTCAGCACCATGCCCTTGGGCAGGTAGAAGGGGAAACCGGGGGCCTCGTCCCGGAAGGCGAACAGGCCCAGCTCCCGGCCCAGCTTCCGGTGGTCCCGCTTTTTGGCCTCCTCGATCCGGGCCAGGTGGTCGTCCAGCTCCGCCTTGGTGGGGAAGCAGGTGCCGTAGATGCGCTGGAGCATCTTGCGGCTGGAATCGCCCCGCCAGTAGGCGCCGTTCACGGTGGTGAGCTTGATGGCGTTGCCCTTGATGCGGCCAGTGGAATCCAGGTGCGGGCCGGCGCACAGGTCTGTGAAATCGCCCTGCTTATAGAAGCTGATGACGGCGTCCTCGGGCAGGTCCTGGATGAGTTCCACCTTGTAGGGCTCCTGTCGCTCCTGCATGAAGGCGATGGCCTCCTCCCGGGGCAGTTCGAACCGCTCCAGCTTGATCTTCTCCTTGCAGATCTTGCGCATCTCCGCCTCCAGGGCCTCCAGGTCCTCGGGGGTGAAGGGCTTTTCGATGTCGATATCGTAGTAGAACCCGTCCTCGATGGCCGGGCCGATGGCCAGCTTGGCCTCCGGGTACAGGCGCTTCACCGCCTGGGCCAGGACGTGGCTGGTGGTATGCCGATACATCTTTCTGTATTCGGCGTCGCTGAAGTTGAATTCCATAGTGTCCTCCTCCGTAAAAACAAAACACCCCTGACGTCTCGTCAGGGGTGCGTAAAATACACACGGTCCCACCCTAAACTTTCACTCGAAAACGCTTTACGCGCGCCGCACGGCGGGGCTTACTCGTTTCCTTTGGGTCCCGCGGCTCGGGGATGGTCAGCGTTCAGGTCGTCTCCCAGGAGAGCTTCCAGCCTACGGCTCTCCCTCTCTGGCGGTCGTTTCCCGGCGCAATTCCCGTCATCGCCTTTGTCCTATGCAATATAGCACGGCAAAAAACCGTTGTCAAGATAAAATGCCGTGTACCGCCCAGCAGGCCCCGTAGAGCACCGGCTGGTGGACAAGGTAGATGAAAAGTGTCCTCCTCCCTGTCCATTCCAGCGCCTTCGGCGCGCCAAGGGTCCGCAGGCGGCTGTCTGAAGGCAAAGCCAGAAGCTTCCGCCCGAACCAGGCGCCCAGAAAGAACATGAAGATATTGGGGAAAAAGGGCACCCAGTCGTAGGACTGGAACCCATGAGCCCGCAGCCCCAAGGGGTAGAGCCACTTCGGCCCCACATAGGCGCTGTAGGCCGCCACACGGGTCACGATATACAGCGCCGCCCACAGCCAGGGCGCCAGCTTTTCCGGCACCTTTTCTATATACTTCCACGCGAAGTGCCATAAGACCATGGCGCAGGCGAGGAACTCCAGCATCCCGTACCGGATGGGGGCGTCCACCACGTAGCTCGCCGCCACCACGGCCAACGCCGCCCCGGCAGTGACGAGCCCCCGGCGCAGGTTGGAGCGGGTGAAATAGGCGCTGGCCCCGGCGAGAAAGATAAAGCTCAAAGCGATGGACCGCTGCAGGATATACAGCGGCCATCGCTCCGTAATGGTATAGGGAAGCCAGCCGAACATGGCCAGGTCGAATATAAAATGGTACACGACCATGAGCCAGCAGACGAGCCCCCGCCAGCCGTCCAGCCAGCGGATGCGCTCAGACATTGAACAGGAAGTGGGTCACGTCCCCGTCCTGCATGACGTAGTCCTTGCCCTCGGCCCGGAGAAGGCCCTTCTCCCGGGCGGCGGCCTCGCTGCCGCATGCCTTCAGGTCCTCAAAGGCGATGATGTTGGCCCGGATGAAGCCCCGCTCAAAGTCGGTATGGATCTTCCCCGCGGCCTGGGGGGCCTTGGTGCCCTTGGTGATGGTCCAGGCCCGGCACTCGTCCGGTCCGCAGGTGAGGAAGCTGATGAGCCCCAGCAGTTCATAGGAGCACTTGATGAGCCGCTCCAGGCCGGATTCCCGGATGCCCAGCTCCTCCATGAACATCTCCCGGTCCGCCGGGTCGTCCAGCTCGGCGATGTCCTGCTCGAACCGGGCGCACACGGGCAGGACCATGCTGCCCTCCGCGTCGGCGATGGATTTGACCTGCTTATAATACTCGCTCTGCTCGGCATCCGCGAAGCCGTCCTCGTCCATGTTGGCGGCGTAGATGACGGGCTTGAGGCTCAACAGGTCCGACTGGGCCACCATCTCCGCCTCGTCCCCCTCGCAGGGGAAGCTGCGGGCGGACTTGCCCTCGTTGAGCCAGGCCGCCAGCCGCTCCATGAGGTCGGCCTCTTTGGCGTACTTCTTGTCGCCGCTCTTTACGTACTTCTGGGCCTTCTCAAAGCGGCGCTGGACCATCTCCAAGTCCGCCATGATGAGCTCCAGGTCCACGGTCTCGATGTCCCCCTTGGGGTCGGTGGAGCACTCGTGGCGGACGATATTGGCGTCGTCGAAGCAGCGGACTACGTGGATGATGGCGTCCGTGCCACGGATGTTGCCCAGGAATTTATTACCCAGGCCCTCGCCCTTGGAGGCGCCCTTCACCAGGCCCGCGATGTCCACGAACTCGATGGTGGCAGGGGTGAATTTCTTGGGCTGGTACATCTCCGCCAGGAAGTCCAGCCGCTCGTCCGGCACGGCCACCACCCCCACGTTGGGATCGATGGTGCAGAACGGATAGTTGGCCGACTCCGCGCCGGCGTTGGTCAGGGCGTTGAAAAGGGTGCTCTTGCCCACATTTGGAAGTCCCACTATGCCAAGCTTCATGCTTCTCTCCAATCAGCAAGGCGGGCAATGAGCCCGCCCTGCGCGTAAAATTTTACTTGCGGATGTCGTCGATCCAGTAAGGCGGCTTTTCGTCCTTAGGTTTCTCCTCCCCGGCGGGCTGGTCCGGCTTCGGGCTGCTGTCCTCCACCGCGTCGGCGGGAGCGGGCTTCTCGCCCCAGTCGAACTCCTCCTCGGCGGGCTTCTTCCCGGCGGGAGCGCTGTTCTGGGCAGCCGCGGGAGCCGCGCCCTCCCCGGAGGGCAGGCAGCCGTGCTCGCAGAAGTAGTCAAAGTCCGCCCCGTCCATGGACTCGTGCACCAGCAGATACTCCGCCACGGCGATGAGGGTATCCTTGTGCTCAGTGAGGAGCTGTTCGCACTTGGCGGAGGCCTCGTCGAAGATGCGCTTGACCTCCTCGTCGATGATGCCGGCGGTCTCCTCGGAATAGCTCTTGGTGGTGCCGAAGTCACGGCCAATGAACAGGCTATGGCCGGAGTCATCGAAGCTGATGGGGCCCAGCCGGTCGCTCATGCCGAACTGCATGACCATGGCGCGGGCGATCTTGGAGGCCTGCTGGATGTCTCCGGAGGCGCCGGTGGAGATGTCGTCCAGGAACAGCTTCTCCGCCGTGCGGCCGCCCAGGGCCATGACGATCTGCTCGAACATATCGCTCTTGGCCTGGAAGGATTTGTCCTCGCTGGGGCGCATGAGGGTGAAGCCGCCCGCCTGGCCCCGGGGGATGATGGTGATATAGTGGACCGGGTCCACATGCTCCAGGTACTTGGCCGCGATGGCGTGGCCGGACTCGTGGTAGGCGGTGAGCCGCCGCTCCTTGTCGGTGATGACACGGCTCTTCTTCTCCGGGCCCATGGCCACCTTCAAAATGGCCTCGTCGATATCGTCGTTGACGATGAACCGGCGGTGCCGCCGCACGGCGAGCAATGCCGCCTCGTTGAGAAGGTTCTCCAGGTCAGCGCCGGAGAAACCGGCGGTGCCCCGGGCGATGGAGTTGAGGTTCACGTCGTCGCCCAGGGGCTTATCCTTGGCGTGGACGCGCAGTATCTCCTCGCGGCCCTTCACGTCGGGCAGGCCGATATAGACCTGCCGGTCGAAGCGGCCGGGCCGGAGCAGGGCGTTGTCCAGGATGTCGGCACGGTTGGTGGCCGCCATGACGATGACGCCCTCGTTGTTGGTAAAGCCGTCCATCTCCACGAGCAGCTGGTTCAAAGTCTGCTCGCGCTCGTCGTGGCCGCCGCCCAGGCCGGAGCCGCGCTGACGGCCCACGGCGTCGATCTCGTCGATAAAGATGATGGCGGGCGCCACTTTTTTGGCCTGGTCGAACAGGTCCCGGACGCGGCTGGCGCCCACGCCCACATACAGCTCCACGAAGTCGGAGCCGGAGATGGACAGGAATTGCACTCCAGCCTCGCCGGCCACGGCCTTGGCCATCAGGGTCTTACCGGTGCCCGGAGGGCCCACCAAAAGCACGCCCTTGGGGATGCGGGCGCCCATGGCCGTATAGGCGGCGGGGTTTTTGAGGAATTCCACGATCTCCTGGAGCTCCTCCTTCTCCTCGTCGCACCCGGCCACGTCGGCGAAGGTCTTCTTCGTCTGGCCCTCGGCGGCCACCTTGGTCCGGGCCTTGGAGAACTTGGCCACGCCGCCGGCGCCGCCGCCGGTGGCCCGGCTCATCATCACGTACCACAGGATGCCGAAGACGACCACCACGATGAGGTAGGGCAGGAACGACAGCCACCACGGGGCCACGAAGCCCTGGTTGTCGTCATACTCCGTGAGGATGCCCGCGTCCTTCTGTTCCTTGATGGTGTTGCCCAGGTCGTCGTAGAACATATCCACGTCCCGGATGGTCCTGGTCAGCTCCCGCTGGCCCTCATAGGGTTCCCGCAGGTAGAGCGTCAGCTCGTTGCCGCTCATGACGAAGGACTCCACCTTCCGGGCCTCGAACAGGTCGATGACCGTGGAATAGGGCAGCTCCACGGACCGGTCGTTCCCCGTGAGGGAGAAGATGGCCGCCAGCAATATCACCAGGACCAGGGCGTAAAAGCCGATGTCCCTGGCCCGCCGGTTGGGCCCGTCCCGGTTGGGCCCGCGATCGGGGGTCCT
This sequence comes from uncultured Oscillospiraceae bacterium, assembly GCA_947631865.1. Taxonomy (GTDB): domain Bacteria; phylum Bacillota; class Clostridia; order Oscillospirales; family Oscillospiraceae; genus CAJOIG01. The sequence goes on from CANRNF010000034.1 coordinate 6,842, forward strand.
GTTGGGGCCGCCCTGACCACCCGGTCCGGGGGTATTGTTATTGTTGTTGCCTGGTTTATTATCCATTTATCTACCTCAGGAATAGATTTCCGGCTTCAGAAGGCCGATATAAGGAAGATTGCGGTATTTTTCGTCATAATCCAGTCCGTAGCCCACCACGAAGGCGTCGGGGATGGTGAACCCGGCGTAGTCCGCCTTGATGGGCGCGGTGCGCCGCTCCGGCTTGTCCAGGAGGGTCACGATGCGGATGGAAGCGGGCTTGCGGGCCATCATATAGTTCTTGAGATAGTTCAGGGTATTGCCGCTGTCCAGGATATCCTCCACGATGATCACGTCCCGGCCCTGGATGTCCTCGGTCAGGTCCTTGATGATCTTCACCGCGCCGGTGGACTTGGTGCCCGCGCCGTAGCTGGATACCACCATGAAGTCGATGGTGCAGGGGATGTCGCAGGCCCGGACCAGGTCGGCCATGAAGATGAAGCAGCCCCGCAGCACGCCCACGAACAGAGGGTTCTTCCCCTTGTAGTCGGCGGTGATCTGCCGGCCCAGACGGGCCACGATGCTCTTCAGCTCCTCCTCTGTGGCGATATACCGCTCAATATCCGAATGCATACCTTATCCTCCCTCGCCCGGCAGGGGCCGGACCTCTATCTCTATGATGTCCCTGTCTCCGGGCCTGGCGCAGACCCGCTCAGCGGCGGGGAACCCGGGCACGGCGAGAACGCCTTCCTCGTCCCGGAGGACGATCCGGCCATCCCGCTCCCAGGCGGGCACGCCCGCCTCCCGGAACAGCTGCTTCAATTTCTTTGTGCAGCCCCGCCCCGCGGGACGGAACGCGTCCCCCGGCCGGCGGCCGGCGACAGATATACTACCACATATATTCTCACATTGGAAGAAAAAAATGTTGTACGATTTGTGAACATCCCGTGGACATTCCGATAATTTTTCCGCCCGGACGAGGCAGCCCCCCTCTGGTACGGCCACCGCTCCCGGCACGGGCAGCGCCCGTTCCGGGATGGCCGGGGCCTCCTCCGCGCCGAACACCAGCTTCCCGCATGACCGGGCGACACGAAGGCCGGGCACGTCCGCCGCGCCGCCCTCTCCCGCCGCCTTGAGCACCGCTTCCACGTGCTCCAGCGCCAGGTCCCGGCCCGCCAGCAGGCGCACCGCCCGGGAGGCCACGGGCCAGGGCTGGGCCGCCAGTGCCGCCGCGTCCACGCCCGTTTCGTCCGCGTGCTCATCCAAAAACGCCCGGGCCAGCTCCGTCAAGTAGGCCTCGTCCCGCCGCAGCAGCTCCGCCGTCCTTCCGGCGGCAGCGGCAAACGCCGGATTCACCGACTCCAGGGCGGGCACCGCCCCGCGGCGCACCCGGTTGCGGGCGTACGCCTCCGAGCTGTTGGTGGAATCGATCACGAAATCAATACCGTGGCTTTTCAGATATTCCTCTATCTCGGCGCGGGTCACATGGAGCATAGGCCGGACGATGCGGCCCCGCCGGGGCGGGATGCCTCCCAGGCCCTTCAGGCCCGTGCCCCGGGCCAGATGCAGCAGCAGCGTCTCGGCGTTGTCCCCGGCGGTGTGTGCCGTGGCGATCACGGCCGCGCCCGCCCGGTCCGCCGCGCGCTCCAGAAAATCGTAGCGCAGCGCCCTCGCGGCGGCTTCTATGCCCATGCCGTTTTCCGCCGCGAAGGCGGCCGCATCCCCTTTTTCGCTGAAAAAAGCGATGCCCCGCCCGGCGCAGAATTCCCGGACGAACCGCTCGTCCCTGTCCGCTTCCGCGCCGCGCAGACCGTGGTTATAGTGGGCCGCGGCAACGCGATAGCCCAGCTCCAGGAGCCGGGCCAGCAGATACATGGAATCCGCCCCGCCGGAGACGGCGCACAAAATGAGCCCGTCCCGGGGCAACAGTTCAGTATCCATCCTCGTCGTGGCGGCGCTCGTCGCTCACATAGGTGGTGTACTCGGGGATCCACCGCAGATACACCACGCCTGTCCGGCCGTGGCGGTTCTTCAGAATGATGGCCTCGGCGGCGTTGGGGTCCTCGCACTCCCGCTCATAGTACCCCTCCCGGTGCAGGCCGATGACCGCGTCCGCGTCCTGCTCGATGGCGCCGGATTCCCGGATGTCCGAGAGCATGGGGCGCTTGTCCTTGCGGGCCTCGTTGGCACGGTTCAGCTGGCTCATGCAGATGATGGGCACGCCCAGCTCCTTGGCGGTGATCTTCATCATGCGGCTTATGTCCGCCACGGCCTGGGTCCGGCTCTCGTCGGCCCAGGAGTTGCCGCTGCCCGCCGACTGCATCAGCTGCAGATAGTCCACTACCACCAGGCCCAGATTATCGATCCGGCGGCACTGGCTGGCAAGCTCCGCCACCGTCATGGTGGGGTTATCGTCCACCCGGATATCCACCGTGGACAGCACGCCCGCCGCGTCGTTGAGCCGCTTCCACTCGTCGGCGCTGAGCCGGCCCAGGTTCAGACTTTCCAGGTCGATATGACTCTCCGACGAGAGCATGCGCATGACCAACTCCTGGCGGCTCATCTCCAGGGAGAAGATGGCCACGGTCTTGCCGGTGCTCTTGGCCGCCGCGGCGGCGATGTTCAGGGCGATGGATGTCTTGCCCATGCCGGGGCGGGAGGCGATGACCACCAGGTTCCCGGCGCTCAAGCCCTGCAGGACCGCGTCCAGGTCAGCCAGGCCCGTGGTGATGCCGGGCAGCTGACCGCCCCCGGCCGCGGCCTGGGAGATCTGGCTCAGCACGTCCAGAAGCACCTGGGTCATGGGCATGAGCCCGCCGGAGGCGCTCTGCTTGCGCAGGGCGTAGATGCGCTTTTCCGCCAGTTCCAGCACGTCCTGGGGCCGCACCAGCTCCGGGCCGTCACGGCCTGTGGAGCCGTTCTGGTAGACCAGATCGGTGATCTCCCCCGCCGCGGTGCCCAACGCCCGCAGCAGCGCCCGGTCCCGGACCACGGCGCAGTACTGCAGCACGTTGGCCGCCGTGGGCGTCACGTCCATGAGCTCCTTCAGATACTGGGCGGAGGTCTCCTTCCACACGCCCCGGGACTTCATCTCGTCCAGCACAAGGACCGGGTCTATCCTGGAGCCCATGCCGAACATGGCATACATGGTCTCAAAGATATCCCGGTTGCCGTCGATATAGAAATCCCCGCTCTTGACGCTGCCCACTACGTCGGCGATGCACGCGGGGTCGATGAGCATGGCGCCCAGAATGGCCCGCTCCGCCTCCGCCGAATAGGGGGCCTGCCGCCCCAGCAGCTCGTCCATAGTCCGCGCTCCTAAAAAACTTATTTCTCCTCAGTCACCATCACGTTGATGGTGCCGGTGATCTCATAGCCCAGCTTGCACTTGACCTGATAGGTGCCGAACTGCTTGATGGGGTCGGTCTGCACGATCTGGTTCTTCTCCACGTTTATGCCATGCTGGGCCGCCAGGGCCTCGGCGATCTCCTTGCTTGTGACGGAGCCGAACAGCTTCCCGCCGGCGCCGGCCTTGGCCTTCAGGTGCACCACTACGGCCCCCAGCTGCTCGGCGTATGCCAGCGCCTGGGCCCGCTCCCGCTCGATCTGGGCCTGCCGGGCCTTGTCCTTCAGGCGCATGGTGTTCAGGTTGTCCGCCGTGGCCTCCACAGCCAGCCCCCGGGGGAGCAGATAGTTCCGGCCGTAGCCGTCGGAGACCTCCTTCAGCTGGCCCTTCTTCCCCTGGCCCTTTATGTCCTGCTGCAATATGACTTTCATGGATGTATCCTCCTTATGATGCCAGATATTCGTCGATGGCGGCCTTGAGGCGCGTCTCCGCCTCCCGGACGGACACGCCGTGCATCTGGGCCCCGGCCGCGGAGGTGTTTCCGCCGCCGCCCAGCTTTTCCAATACCACCTGCACGTTCATGCTGCCGATGCTCCGGGCGGAGAGGTACACGTCCTCCCCCACCGGGTAGAGCACCACCGACGCCTCCACATCGGAGATGTTCAGCATCTCGTCCGCCGCCTGGGCGGCCACCACCCGGTCCACCTCGTGGTCCATGACGGCGAGGCAGATGTTGTCCCGGTAGATCTCGGACTTCTCCAATATGGCGTAGCGGCCCACCGTGTGGGCCATGTCGCTCTGGAGCATGCGCTTGACGGCCACGGTGTCGGCGCCCATGCGCCGCAAAAACGCCGCCGCCTCAAAAGTGCGTTCTCCGGTGCGGATGGTGAAGTTCTTGGTGTCCGTCACCATGCCCGCCAGCAGGGCGTCCGCCTCGAAACGGGTGATGTCGTCCTGGTCCACCAGCTCCTGCATCAGCTCCGCCACCAGCTCCGAGGCGGAGGAGGCGTAGGGCTCATGGAAAGTGAGGGCCGCGTTGTCGATATACGTCGCCGCCCGGCGGTGGTGGTCGATGATGACGAGACGGCTGATGGTCTGCAGAAGGGCCTCGTCCTCCACCTGCTCCGGCCGGTTGGTGTCCACCACCACCAGAAGGCTCCGGGAGTTGGCCTGGAGCATGGCCTCCTTGGGGGTGATGAAGATATCCTCGTATTCCTTGTGCTTTTTCAGCTCCGCGATCATGATACCGCAGGCGTTGGGGCCGCTGCCCAGAACGATCTTCGCCCGCCGGCCGGCCGCCCGCGCGATGGAGCACAGGCCCACCGCCGCGCCCAGGGCGTCCATATCCGCGTACCGGTGGCCCATGACGTAGGTAGTGGAGGCGTCCTTGATGAAGGCGCTGAGGGCGTTGGCCACCACCCGGCTCTTCACCTTCGTGCGGGTCTCCACCTCGGTGGCCTTGCCGCCGTAGAACTCGAAGTTCACCCGGTTGCGGATGACCGCCTGGTCGCCTCCCCGACTCAGGGCCATCTCCACGCTCATGGAGGCGAAGTTGAAGTCCTCCTCCAGGCTGGCCCCGTCCAGGCCCGCGCCGATGCTCACGGTGGCGTGGATGCCGGAGGTGTTCTTGATCTCCCGCACCGCGTCCAGCACGGCGAACTTCTCCGCCGCTAGCTGGTCAAAATATCGCCGCTCGCAGAGGTAGATATACCGGTCCCGGTCGTACCGGCGCAGGAAGCCCTTCTTGTCCTCGGTCCACTGGGCCAGTTTGTCCTCCACCAGGCCCCGCATCTCGTTGCGGGTCCGCTCGGGGATGTTTTTCATCAGCTCGTCGTAGTTGTCTATCATGATGAGCATGACCACGGGACGGGAGGCGTCATATTCCAGACGGATGTCGTCGTACTCCGTCACGTCCACCCAGTAGGTGATGCCCATGGTGCCGCTGACACGCTCGCCGTCCTTGCCCCGGACCAGGTTGCCGTGGACCTGGTATCGCCGGCCGCCCACCTCCACGAGGCCGGGGCAGCGTACCTTGCCCTCCAGCAGCCACTTGCCCTGGTAACCGGGGACCAGGTCCGTGATGACGGTGTTCACCAGAGGCTCCTTCCGCCCGCAGATGGCGAAAAACTCCTGGTTGCCCCACACCAGGCGCTGGGAGTCGGCGAAATAGGCCACCATAGGCAGCGGGAAGTTCATCATGGCATTGTCCCGGGCCGCCTCGGTGTCGTAGGTCACGGACTGGATATACTCCATCAGCTCCCGCTGCTGCCGGCGCTGGAGCGCCATATGCACGATCAGCAGGACGACTGACGCCGCGGCCTCGGCGATGGCCAGGGGATAGACGTGAAAAAACACCGCCGTGATCGCGGCGAATATCAACAGGCACAGTATATACACGCGGGAGGCGTTGCTGCCCAGACGGTTTGTCAGTTTATTCATGGTATACTGCTCCAAAATAAATGTATTGTAATTATACCAGATAAACCATCATATTACAAACACATTTTTCCCGTGTCTGCGGCCACATATTTTCCCGCCGCCCGCAAACAATACAGGCGAGGTGAAAGGATTGAAAGCAGTCATTCTCTCCGGCGGCGAGGGCACGCGCCTGAAGTCCATTTCCGGCGGACTTCCCAAGCCGATGATGCCCATTTTGGGCACGCCCCTGCTGGAGTACACCGTGGCCATGCTGCGGGACAGCGGTTTTACCGAACTGTGTATGACCCTCCGCCATCAGACAGATCTGATCCGGGAGCACTTCCAGGACGGAGAGCAGTTCGGCGTGCATATCGAATACAGGGAGGAGTGCGCGCCTCTTGGCACGGCGGGGGCCGTGCTCAACTGCGCGGACTTCGTGGGCAAAGAGGACTTTCTCGTCATGAGCGGCGACAGCGCCTGCGACTTCGACCTTGGGGAACTCATCGCCAGCCACCGGGGCGGCGTCACCATCGCCCTGGCCGCCCAGGCGGACCCCCTCCCCTACGGCCTGGTGGTCACGGACCGGGACGGCCACGTCACCGGCTTTCTGGAAAAGCCCGGCTGGGAGAAGGTGGTGACGGACCGGGTCAGCACCGGCATCTACGTGCTGAACCCCGAGATACTCACCCTCATACCCAAGGGGGAGACCTACGACTTCGCCAAGGACCTGTTCCCCCGGCTGCTGGCCATGGGCATCCCCATCAGGGGCACGGTGATGGACGGCTACTGGTGCGACATCGGCACGCCCCGGGCTTACTACCAGTGCAACATGGACGCCCTGGACGGGCTTTTCCATCTCCCCGGCGGGGAGAAAGCCCCCCGGCGGGTGGTCCCCTGCCGGGACAGGGCAAAGCTCATGCGGGCCATGGGCGAGGCATTAGCGGAATTCGGCGCGGACTTCACCGACGGCCTCACCGTCACCGGCGCCCACGGCCGGGTCCACCTGGCGCCTCTGGCGGACCAATGCGCCTTAGGGCTGGACGGGGACCGGGCCGCGGTGCGGCGGCTGGAGGCCCTGGCCCGGAAGCTGGAGAGGACCATGGAATAGCCCGGTGCAAAACGGCATAGAAATACCGGCGTGGCATCGTCTGCCACGCCGGTCATATTATTGTCTTATCTTACTTGGAGTTGAAGATGCGGAAGATACTGTCGAAGGGATCCTCTTCCTCGGGCTCGGCGGGAGCGGGCTTCTTCTCCTCCTCCCCGGCTTTCTCCGCCTGGGAGAAGAGCTTCTCCGCGGCGGCTGCGGGGCCGGCGGCGGCAGAAGCGGCGGGAGCGGCGTTGGTGGCCACCGCCTTGGCAGTGGGTGTGCCCTCGTCAAAGCCGGTGGCGATGACGATGACACGGATCTCGTCCTCCATGGTGTTGTCGAAAGAGGCGCCAAAGATGATGTTGGCGTCGGGATGGGCCGCAGCCTGGACCAGGTTCGCCGCCGTCTCCACATCGTCAAGGCCCATATCCTCGGAACCGGTTATGTTGATGAGCACACCGTGCGCGCCGTTGATGGAGGTCTCCATCAGGGGACTGGAAATGGCCATCTGGGCGGCGTCCTCCGCCTTGCCCTTGCCGACGGCATGTCCCACGCCCATGTGGGCGAAGCCGGCGCCGCGCATGATGGTGCACACGTCCGCGAAGTCCAGGTTGATGAACCCGGTGTTCTTGATGAGGCTGGAGATGCTGGTGACGGCCTCGTGCAGGACCTCGTCGGCGATCTCGAAGGCGTTGGCGAAGGTGACCTTCTGGTCGGTGGCGTACTTGATGCGGTCGTTGGGGATGACCAACAGGCTGTCCACCTTTCCAAGAAGCTGGTCGATGCCCTTCATGGCCTGGTCCATGCGCTTCTTGCCCTCAAAGCCGAAGGGCTTGGTGACCACGCCCACGGTGAGGATGCCCGCCTCACGGGCGATGTCCGCCACCACGGGGCCCGCGCCGGTACCGGTGCCGCCGCCCATACCGGCGGTGATGAACACCATGTCCGTGCCCTCCATGGCTTTCGCCACCTCGTTGCGGCTCTCCTCGGCAGCCTTTTCGCCCACGCCGGGGTCGCTGCCCGCGCCCTGTCCATGGGTGAGCTTCTCGCCGATCTGTATCTTCTGGTCCGCCGTGGACATGCTCAGGGCCTGCTTGTCCGTATTGACGGCGATGAACTCCACGCCGCTGGTACCGGAGCTGACCATCCTGTTCACTACGTTGCCGCCCGCGCCGCCGATGCCGACGACTTTCAGGGTCACAACATTCTCGGGGCCGGTCTCGACCGAATGTGCTGCCATCTTCTTTGCCTCCCGCGTATTCATATAGTGGGCGCGCTGTTCCGCCCTTCACAGGTATCCACAATATTTAGTACATTTTATTACGAAAAACAGCGGAGGTCAATAGTTTATTCAAAAATATTATGTCAAACGGCGAAAATTTTTTCATCATCAGTCCGGCGTGAAGTAAACATGCAGTCCGTCGGACAGGTTGAAGGTGCCCACTTCGGTGGCGTCCATGGTGGTCACGGCGCTCAGAAGCATGCGCAGTTTATAGTCCGTGTTGTCGTTGGAGCCCATGCGCACCGTGAACCGGTCCAGGTACCGGAAGGTGGGATTGGCCGGGTTGGACACGTCCAGCTCCTTCACGTCCGCCGCGATGCCCAGCTCCTCGATGCTGCTCAAAATGCTTTTCAGATAGCTCAGCTTCAGCTCGTCGGCAGGCGACACCTGCATGAGGGCCCCCGCCTCCGGATTTACCGGCGTCAGATTCCCCACGTGGATGAGCCCCGCCAGCTGGTCCACCGGGGCGGAACTGAGCAGCTTGCCGCTGCCGGACAATATCCAGCCCAGGCCCTCCCAGTCCACGTAGGCCACGGCGCTGCTCTCCTCCACGGTGATGACGATGCGGTTGGGCAGGCTCCGCTCCACCCGGGCGGACTCGATCAGGGGAAGCCGGGCGTTGATGCGGCTCACGGCGGAGGCCTGGTTGATGAAGAACAGGTTGTCGCCCTCGCCGATGCCGGAGGCCTCGATGATCTCCTCCGGGGCATACTCCGTGGCGCCCACCACCTCGATGGTCTGCACCCGGAAAAACACGCCCATGCCGAACACCAGCGCCACCACCACCAGCAGGAACGCCAGCGGGGCAAACAGGGCGTTTTTCTTCTTTTTCTTCCGCGCTACGCCGTAGCGGTCTCTTCGTGCAGCTCGTGCCAATGCAGTTACCTCGCTATATCTTTGCTATATCCTCTCGATGTGCGCTCCCAGGGCGGAAAGCGCCCCGTCCAGTCTTTCGTATCCCCGGTCCACATGGCCCGGGTCCGTCACCAGGGTCTCCCCCTCCGCGCCCAGACCCGCAATGATCAGGGCCGCGCCGCCCCGCAGGTCCTCCGCGGATACCTCCGCCCCGTGCAGGCGCTCCACGCCTGTCACCACGGCCCGGCGGCCCTCCAGGCGGATATCCGCACCCATGCGGGCCATCTGCGCTGCGTGGCGGAACCGGCCTGAGAAGATATTCTCCTCGAATACCGCCGCGCCCCCGGCCTGCAGCGCCGCCGCCATCAGAAGGGGCTGGGCGTCGGTGGGAAAGCCGGGATAGGGCTCCGTCCGGATGACCCCGGGGCTGTATGGCCGGCCATGACTCAGGATGCGCGCCCGCCGGCCGTGGATGTCCAGCTCCGCCCCCATGGCGGCAAGGCTGTCCGTGACGGCTTCGACATGTTCCGGGACAAGGCCCCGGACCTCCACGTCGCCCCCCGCGCACACGCAGGCGCAGAGCATGGTGGCCGCCGCGATGCGGTCCGGCATAACAGACCAGCGGACATATTTTTTCGGTTCAAAACGGTCGATGATGATCCGGCTCGTACCCGCGCCGGTGATATCCGCGCCCATGGCCCGGAGGAAACCGGCCAGCTCTACGATCTCCGGCTCCCGGGCCGCGCCGTCCAGCACGGTCCGTCCCTCCGCCCCGCAGGCGGCGATCATGGCGTTCTCCGTAGCCCCCACGCTGGGAAAGGGCAGCGGGATATATCCGCCTTGAAGGCGTTCGGCCCGGCAGACGATGTCATTGCCGTCCATATCGGCTCCCGCGCCCAGAGCGCGCATGACCTGCAGATGCAGGTCCACCGGCCGGGGTCCCAGTTCGCAGCCGCCCGGCAGAGCGATGCGCGCCTCATGGAAGCGGCCCAGCACCGCGCCCAGGAAGATGACGGACGAGCGCATCCGCCCCGCCAGGTCCCGGCCCAGGACAAAGCCGTCCGCCGGCCGGGCGTCCACGTACACTCTGTCCCTCTCCCGCTCCGCCCGGCAGCCCAGGCGGCGCAGGATGGCCAGGGACGCGTCCACGTCCCGCAGCGCCGGCACGTTGAAAAGTTCCGTCTCGCAGCCTGTAAGTATAGCCGCCGCCAGCAGCGGCAGCACGGCGTTCTTCGAGCCCTGGACGGTCAGGCTCCCGTCCAGCTCTCTCCCGCCCCGGATGCGCCAAATGCTCATGTCCAGCCCTCCGGCACAGTATGTGCTCTCACGATACACCATACTATGCGCCGGGACACGGACGTGACACCGGGCGGATGATTACTTCGTCTTTCCCTTTTCGGCCAGGCCCAGGACGATGGATGTGATCCGGTCCGTGGCGTCGTTGACGCCCATCCTGAGGCTGGCCACGTGCATCTTCGCCATGGCGGCGGGGTCATTCAAAAGCGCCGTCACCGTGTCATAGAGATCGTTCCCCGTGAATTTGCCCTCCAGGAGCATTTTCGCCGCCCCGGCCTTCTCCAGGACCCGGGCGTTCTTCTCCTGGTGGTGGTTCACCACGTTGGGGCTGGGCACCATCACCGCGGGCTTTCCCAGATAGGTGAGCTCGCTGATGGTGGACGCGCCGCTGCGGCATATGACCACGTCCGCCGCGGCCATGACCTTGGGCATGTCGTATATGTACTCCCGCACGTCCACGCCGGGGCCGACCAGGTTTTTGCCGTTCAGCTCCGCCATGACGGCCTCGTTATACCGCTTGCCGGTGGCGTAGATGAGGCGGAAATCCCCCTGCATGCGGGCGATGAACTCCACCATGGCCTTATTCATATAGTCCGCCCCCAGAGAGCCGAACACCGCCAGCACCACCGGCTGGTCCGGGTCCAGGCCCAGTTCCCGCCGGGCGCGGGCCTTGTCGGTATTGAGGAAGTCCACCCGCACGGGGGTGCCGGTGACCTCCACCTTCTCCGGGTGGCTGTAAAATTCTTTGCTCTCCTCCAGGCCCACCAGGATGCGGTCCACGCTCCCGGCCAGCATCTTGGTGGTGAGCCCCGGCACGGCGTTGGACTCGTGTACCGCCGTGGGGATGCCCATACCGGAGGCCATCTTCAGCACCGGGTAGCACACGTACCCGCCGGTGCCCACGGCCACGTCGGGGGCGAAATCTTTGATATAGCCCTTGGCCTGGCGGCAGGCCTTCACCAGCCTGCCCACGGCCCGGACGTTCTCGGCGATCTTTTTCGGCTTGAAGGAGCGCTGGAACCCGGAGACCCGGACAGTCCTGATCTCATACCGTTCCCGGGGGACCAGCTCCGTCTCCATGTGGCCCTCGGCCCCCACGAAGAGGATCTCCGCCTCGGGCAGCAGCTCCTTGATGCGCCCCGCCACGCCCAGGGCGGGGTTGATGTGTCCCGCGGTCCCGCCGCAGGTGAACAAGACTCTCATTTTATCGTTTCTCCGGTATATCTCTTGATAGGGACAATATGATGCCCAGCTCCGCCATCTGCAGCAGCAGCGCCGTGCCTCCGTAGCTGAAAAGCGGCAGGGATATGCCCGTGCAGGGGATGGAGTTGGTGCACACGGCCACGTTCAGCAGCACCTGCATGGCCAGGTGGGTGGTGATGCCCGCGCCCACCAGGGCGCTGTACCGGTCACGGGCGTGCATGCTCAGCCAGTAGCCCCGGACGATGAGCAGGGCGAACAGGGCCAGTATCAGCATGGCCCCGATGAAGCCCAGCTCCTCGCACACCACGGAGAAGATGAAGTCGTTGTGCTCCTCGGGCAGGTACAGGAATTTCTGCCGGGAGTTTCCAAGCCCCAGGCCCAGCAGGCCGCCGGAGCCGATGGAGTACAGGCTCTGCACGATCTGGAAGCCCGCGTCGGATGCGTCGGCGAAGGGGTTGAGCCAGGCGCTGAACCTGTCCCGGACATAGCCGAACATGGCGTAGCCGACGCCCAGCACGGCCGCCGCCGCGGCGCCGCCGCCGACGAACCAATACAGGGGCAGCCCGCCCAGAAACAGCATCACGAGACCAATGGCGGCGATGATGATGATGGCGGACATGTGGGGTTCCAGCACCAGCAGCACGAACACCATCCCCAGGCAGATGCCGAAGGGGATGAGGCTCTTGAGGTTTTTCAGCCCATCCTTGTTGTTGCAGATGAGCAGGGCGAAATACATGATGATGCCGATCTTGGCGATCTCCGAGGGCTGGAACGTGGTGAAGCCCAGGTTGATCCACCGGCGGGCGTTGTTGGCCTTCTCACCGATGCCGGGCACAAGCACCAGCACCAGCAGCGCCAGGCTCACCAGCATCACCGTGGAGGAGATGCGCTTATAAAAGCCCATGGGGAACCGGGAGCAGAGGAACATCACGCCCACGCCCACCAGGGCGAACAGCGCCTGCCGCACGAAATAATAGGTGGCGTTGCCGCCGGTGGTGTTGGATGGGTCGTAGTAGGCCCGGGCAAAGCTGGCCGACAGGACCATCACCACACCTACCGTCAGCAGCAGCAGGCTCAACAGGGCGAAAGGCAGGTCCACCTGGCCCCGGTCTGCCTCTGTCTCGCTGGTATAGTCCGCAAGGCGCGGGCTCTCATAGCTCACGGCCGCATCCGTTTTGGACGCCATGGTCACACCTCCTAAATGCCGCTTAGGCGAAGCGGTCCACGCAGGCGAAAAACGCCGCCACGGCGCATATCACGCTGATGGACGTGAACAGCGCCACGATCTGCACCTCCGTCCACTTGTGGCCCAGCCATCCGCCCATCTCCAGATGGTGGTGGAAGGGAGCCATTTTAAAGAGGCGCTTGCCGTGGGTCAGTTTGAAATAGGTCACCTGGATGATGTCCGAGAGGGTCTCCAGGATGAAGATGAGCCCCAGGGGAACGAGGATGAGGGGCATATCCAGGGCGAAGGCCATGCCGCACACGGCTCCGCCCAAAAAGAGGCTGCCCGTGTCGCCCATGAAGCACTTGGCCGGGTGGAAGTTGTAGACGAGGAAGCCGAAAAGCCCGCCGGTGAGCCCGGCGCAGAACACCGCGAGGGACCTGTACTGGGCGCCCCAAACGAAGCAAATGGCCGTGTAGCACACGAACACGGGCACGGACACGCTGGCCGCGAGACCGTCGATGCCGTCGGTGATGTTCACCGCGTTCACCGTACCCACGATGATGAAGGCCGCCAGCACGAAATACAGCCACTCCGGCAGCCACACGGTCACGCCCCAGAATGGCACGTAAAGGCTGGGGGTCAGGTAATGCTCCAGCCGCAGCCAGTACAGCAGCGCAATGGCCACCACCAGCTGCAGCAGGAACTTCGCCCGGGCAGACAGGCCCAGATTCTGCTTATGCTTCAGCTTTTCAAAGTCGTCCAGAAATCCGATGGCGCCATAGAACAGGGCGAACAGCAACACGAACACCGCCGGCAGCTCGCCCTCCCGTATGTAGGGGAAGCCCAGGGTGAACAGCACCGCCGTCACCGCCACGATGAAGATGACGCCGCCCATGGTGGGGGTGCCCGCCTTGGACTTGTGCCAGTTCGGTCCTATCTCCTTGATCTCCTGGCCCGCCTTGATCTTCCGCAGCCAGGGCACATAGGCCGCCCCGAACAGGGCCGCCAGCACGAACGCGGCCAAAAAACTGACCACCAATCGAATCGTCATGTCACTCTTCCTCGTTCCTTGGCAAATGCTCCGCCACGATCTCCCTCTCGTCCATGTGGCGTTTGACCCCGCAGACCTCCTGATAGGTCTCGTGGCCCTTGCCGGCCAGGACGATCACGTCCCCCGGCAGATGGTTGTCAATGGCCCAGCGGATGGCGCTCGGCCGGTCCGCTATCACCTTCATGGCCGTGCCCTCCGGGATGCCCTTCAGGATGTCCGCGATGATGGCCTCCGGCTCCTCGGAGCGGGGGTTATCGCTGGTCACCACGCAGAAGTCCGCCTCCCGGGCGGCGATCTGGCCCATGATGGGGCGCTTTGTCTTATCCCGGTCGCCGCCGCAGCCGAACAGCGCGACCAGCCGTCCCGCCGCCCCCTCCCGCATGGCCCGCAGGACCTTTTCCAGGGCGTCCGGGGTGTGGGCGTAGTCTATCACGATGGTGAAGTCCGCCGGTGTGGGGACCACCTCCACCCTGCCCTTCACGCCCCTGGCCCGGCAGAGGGACGCGGCGCAGTCGGAAAGGCTCACCCCCAGAAGCCGCCCCGCGGCCATGGCCGTGAGGGCGTTCTCCACGGTGAATGCCCCCGGGATGCCCATCTTCACAGGCGCCCGTTCTTCGCCGCATACCGCCGTGAAGGATACGCCAGCGGCGGCCAGAGCCACATCCTCCGCCCGCAGGTCCGCCTCGCCCCTGGCTGAATAGGTCAGCACCGGGCACGCGGCCCGCTCCATCATGAACGGGGCCCAGGGGTCGCCGGTGTTGACAGCGGCCTTGTCGCACCGGGAGAAGAGCAGCGCCTTCGCCCCGGCGTAGTCCTCCATAGTCTTGTGGAAATCCAGGTGGTCCCTTGTCAGGTTGGTGAACAGCCCCGCGGCGAACCGGACCCCCGCCACCCGGTCCAAGGCCAGGGCGTGGGAGGACACCTCCATCACCGCGTGGGTGCAGTCCGCCTCGGCCATTTTGTAAAACAGCTCCTGCAGATCATAGGACTCGGGAGTGGTCCGCTCCGTGGGGTATTCCTCATCTCCTATCCAGTTGGAGATGGTGCCCACCAGGCCCACCTTGGCCCCCAGGCAGTCCTCCAGCAGGTGCTTGATGAGGATAGTGGAGGTGGTCTTTCCGTTGGTGCCGGTGACGCCCACCATGGTCATGCGCCGGGCGGGGTAGCCGAACCAGGCCGCCGACACCAGCGCCAGGGCGCGCCGGCTGTCCTCTGTCATCACCCAGGGCCCCTCCCCCTCCGGCGCGTGCTGGCACAAAATGGCTGCCGCGCCCTTGGACAGGGCCATGGGGATGAATTTGTGGCCGTCGCTCTGCAGGCCCTCCACCGCCACGAACAGGTCTCCCGGCTCTACGGCGCGGGAGTCGTAGCGGATGCCCTTGATCTCCGTCTCCGGGTCCGCCGTCATGGCGGTCACCGGGATATCTTTTATCAGTTCACGCAGTTTCATAAAGCCTCACCAGATGGTCAGTTTGGAGCTGTCGCTCATGGTCACCGTGATGATGGTGCCCGGGTCCACCATGGTACCCGGCTCGATGCTCTGATCCACGGTCATGATGATGGGGCTGTTGAGCATGGTGCCCTCGCCCCGGACATACAGGCCCAGCCAGCCCGCCCGGATGCGGGCGATCTCGTAGCTCAGGCCCAGCAGGTTGGGCACCTCCACCGGCTCCTTGTCCGGCTCCGCGTCGCAGTACAGGACGATCTCGCTGCCGCCGGCGACCTTGGCGTTGCCCGCGGGCATCTGGGCCGTGACGGCGGCGCCGCTGCCCTCCACGGACTTGACCGTGAAGCCCACGCTCTCCAGCGCCTGCCTGGCCTCCTCCGGGGTCTTGCCGATCACACGGGGCACCCGCTGGTCCACGATGGCGCTCTCGCCCTCGGCGTACTCCGGCTCCACGCCCAGATAGGGCAGGATGTCGGAGAGGATCATGCCCACCTTCGGGGCGGCCATCGTGCCGCCGCCTACGGAGAAGGTATTCTCCGGGCCGGGGTTCTCCAGCACCACCAGCACCGCCACCACCGGGTCGTCCGCCGGGGCGAAGCCCAGGAAGGAGGCGATGTATTTCTTGGTGCCATGGGTGGCCTCGTAAAGCACGTCCTCGGAGGTACCGGTCTTGCCGGCCACCCGGTAGCCTGCCACGTAGGCGTTGGTACCGGTGCCCTCGTTCACATTGCTGACCACCTGTTCCAGTATCTCGCAGCAGGTCTTGCTGGTCTGCTCGCTGATGACCTGGCGTATCACGGTGGGCTCGGTCTGTTTGGCCACGGTGCCGTCGGCGTTCAAAACCTCGCTCACGATATAGGGCTTCATGAGATAACCGCCGTTGGTGACGGCGCTCACCGCCGTGATGAGCTGCATGGGCGTGATGGTGAAGGTCTGGCCGAAGGAGGCCGCCGCCAGCTGGGAGAGGTTGTTCTTATCGAAGAACACGTCCTCGTCCCACCAGAGGGAGCCGGACTCGCCGGTGAGGTCGACGCCGGTCTTGTCGAACAGGCCGAAGGCCCGGATATAGTCGTAAAACCGCTCCGCGCCGATGTACTGGCCGATGAGGGTGAAGGCCACGTTGCAGGAGTGCATCACCGCCTCGGCCAGGGTCTGGTTGCCGTGGCCGTAGATGTTGGCGCAGTTCAGCGGGTCTGTACGGCCCAGCACGTTTATGCTGCCGGCGCAGAAGAAGGTGGAGTTGGTGGTGACCGCTCCGCTCTCCAGGCCTGAGGCCAGGGTGATGATCTTGAAGACGGAGCCGGGCTCGTAGGTGTCGGACAGGGCCTTGTTGCGCCACATTTCCTGCCGCTCCTGCTCCACCAGGGCGTCGTGCTCCTCGGTGGTGAGGCCGGTGGAATTCTCCTCGATCCGCTCCTCGATCTCCGGGGACAGGGTCATGTAGTCGTTGGGGTCGAACTCCCCCAGAGAGGCCATGCCCAGGATGCCGCCGGTCCTCACGTCCATGACGATGCCCGCCGCGCCGTCCTGCAGGTCATAGTCCTCCATGGCGCTCTGCAGGTGCTTTTCCAGGTAATACTGGACCGTGGCGTCGATGGTGGTGACGATGCTTTGGCCGTCCTCGGCGTCATAGTAGTCCTCGAAGTCGGTGAACATCATGTCCGTGCCGAAGGCGTTGGTGGCCCGTACGATGCGCCCGTCGGTGCCTGCCAGCACGTCGTCGTAGTAGTACTCAAGGCCGGCCAGGCCGTGGTCGTCCGCGCCGGTGAAGCCGATCACATGGCTGGCCAGGGCGCTGTAGGGATAGTACCGGCGGCTGGCCTCCTCGATCTTCACCCCCGTGAGCTCCACGGAGTCCTTCTCGTCCGCCACGGGGTTGCCCATGGCGTCTTTGCCCTTGTTCGCCTTGAATTCCCGCACCTGCTCGGTGATGTCGTCGTCCACCTTCCGGGCCAGGGTGGTATACCAGGACTCGGTGTTCAGGGTCTTCTGGTACACGTCCTCATAGTCCAGGCCCAGGATGTTGGCGAGCCCCTGAGCGATGTAGACGGGATTTTCCTCGTTCATCTTGATCTCTGCGGGACTGATGAAGATATTGCTCACCGACGCGCTCATGGCCAGGATGTTCATGTTCCGGTCATAGATGGTGCCCCGGTGGGCGGTGACCGTAGTCTCCCGCAGCTGCTGCTCAACCGCCGCCGTCTCGTACATATCGTGGTCGATGATCTGGAGCTTGAACAGCCGTGCCCCCAGCGCGATAAATGCAACTATGCCGCACACTATCATAAGGAACAGTGTGCGGCGAAGCATCATTCTGTTAGGCGAAGAGGCATCCTTGCCCTCCCGGCGCTTTTTGAACATGTCGGACTCTCCTTTGGGGTACGCTATCGTCTCCTGTCATTACCAGTATAATACGCTTGTCAACTGAAATATGCCTTGATGGAGGACAGCATGTCCTTCAGGCCCAGAGAGAACAGGTCCGCCTGCTCCCGGGTGACCACCTCTGCCTTGTCGGCGGAGGCCACGCCGGAGAGGTAGATGATCTGGCTGTCGTCCGGCTCCTGCATGCCCAGCATCTCCACGGCCTGCTCTTCCACGTCCTTGAGGTTGAAGATGGTCTCATACTCCACGGTGAGTTTGCTCCGCTCCGCCTCCAGCTGATCGATCTGCCGCTCCAGACTGGCGGCGGTGGAGGATATATCCGTGAGCCGGATCTGAGCCAGGAGCATCATGGTGATCAGCACCACCGCGCACAGGGCGCCCAGAAGGGACACCACCGACACGCCCTGGCGGTTGCGCTCCACCGCGGCGGCGCTGGCCTGGCCCCGGGCCTCTTCCCGGATCCACTCCCGCTGGCGGCCGCGCTGCTTTTTGGCGGACTTCTTCGGCTCCTGCAGGACCTCCTGTTCCAACTCCTCCTCATCGGGATAGAGGAGAGGGTTGGAGAAATCGTAGGCCATGGTGCCGTCCACAGCGCCGGTGACGAAGTTATAGGTCTTGAAAGTCCTTACGTCCTGCATGTTCATACCCTTTCCGCTATTCGCAGCCGGGCGCTTCGGGCCCGGGGATTTGCCGCCAGCTCCTCCGGATCGGGGGAGACAGGCTTGCGTGTGACGCTCTTCAGGGTCTTTACAAAGCCGCAGGTGCACACCGGAAAATCCGGGGGACATGTGCAGCCGTTTTCACGTTTCCGTATGGCTTCCTTCACCATCCGGTCCTCCAGGGAGTGGAAGCTGATGACCAGGAGCCTTCCTCCCTTTTTCAACCGGTCCGGGGCGGTGTCCAGCATCCGCTCCAGCTCGCCCAGCTCGTCGTTGACCGCGATGCGCACCGCCTGGAAGCACCGCTTGGCCGGATGCTGCTTTTCCCGCAGCGCCGCGGCCGGCATGGTCCGGCGGATGATGTCCACGAACTGGCCCGTGGTCTCGATGGGGCCCCGCTCTCTCTCGGCCACCACCGCCTCCGCGATGCGGCCGGCGTACCGCTCCTCGCCGTAGCGCCAGAAGATGCTCCGCAGTTCCGCCTCCGACCAGGTGTTCAATACCTCCCGGGCCGTGAGAGGCGCCCGCTCGTCCATCCGCATGTCCAGCGGCGCGTCCTGCATGTAGGAGAATCCTCGCGCCCCATCGTCCAGCTGGGGCGAGGACACGCCCAGGTCGAACAGCATCCCGTTGACTCTATCCACGCCCAAGCCGTCCAGGATGGCTTCCAGGTCGCCGAAGTTCCCTCTCACCAGGGTGGCCTTATCCCCGAAGGGGGCCAGCCGCGCCCGGGCGTATTCCAGCGCCCGCTCGTCCCGGTCTATGCCGATGAGCCGGCCCTTGTCCAGTTCCCGCAGGATGGCCTCCGAATGGCCGCCCAGGCCCAGCGTGCCGTCCACGTAAGTCCCATCAGGGTCGATATCCAGATACCGGACGCACTCGGCAAGAAGAACGCTCTGATGCTTCATCAGAAGTCGAACTCCTGCATCACGGCGGCGATGTTCTCCGGGGACGCCTCGGCGTCACGCATACCGGCCCACTCGTCGCTGTCCCAGAACTCCGCGTGGTTGTTGGAGCCCAGGACGGTCACGTTCTTGGTCAGACCCGCCCGCTCCCGCAGGTTCTGGGGCAGGAGCACGCGGCCCTGGGCGTCCAGCTCGCACCGGCTGGCAAAGGCGTAAAGCGGACGCATGGCCCGCTGCTTCACGTAAGGCATGGCATTGACCTTGTCCGAGAAGATCTTCCACTGCTCCGCGCTGTAGGCGCACAGGCAGTGATCCATGGACAAGGTCACGTAAAATTCGGGGCCCAACTCCTCGCGAAGGCGCGCCGGGATGAAAAGACGGCCCTTGGCGTCGAGAGAATGCTGATATTCTCCTGTCATCCGGCTCACCTCCTGTTGTTTTTGTGGGAGAATGGAACACTTTCCCCCACTTCGCCCCACCACGCTCCCTATTATAGGGTGTGGCTATGCAAAATGCAAGGGGTAAAAATGAATTTTCTGATGTTTTGGGGCTGTAAATTTTTTCCAATTGTGCTCCACTGTTTTTTCGCCCCACAACATCTAGTTTTGACGAAAAAATGCCCCTCATGCGTCCCTCGGCACACCGCGCAAAATGGACGCAAAAAGATCCGGCTCCCACATTTCCGTGAGAGCCGGACCTTTTGATTCTGTATTTTATGCACTTTATTCCAACGTATACCGGCGGTACTCCTCCCCGTCCAGAGTCTTCCACAGGAAGGTACCGTCCTCCAGGGTCATATAGCCCCGCTCGCTGCCCCACTGTGGCCTGGACACGGAGCCGGGGTTGAAATACATGTAGTGGGGATGGGGCTCGGTGGCAGGCACATGGGTGTGGCCGGTGAGGAGGATATCCCCCTCGTCCATGGCCGGGGGCAGGTAGGTATTATTATAAATGTGTCCGTGGGTAGCGAATACTTTTTTATCTCCCACGAAGAGCGTCACATAGTCGTCCGACATGGGAAAGTCCAGCATGGCCATGTCCCCGTCGCTGTCACAGTTGCCCTGCACGCAGGTGATCTGGTCTGATATCTCATTGAGCATATCCGCCACCGCCCGCTTGTCGCCGTCGCCCAGGCCGTGGTAGAGGATATCCCCCAGCAGCAGGAGCCTGTCCGCCCCCTCCCGGTCGAAGGCCTCCATGAGCTTTTTGCAGCAGGCAGCGTTGCCGTGTATGTCCGACGCGATGAGCCACTTCATATCCGTCCGCTCCTATCCATAATAGTATCGCTCCCAGTTTATCCCCCGCGCCCGCCGCTGTCAAGACGTCCCTCCCATTTGACAGGTCCGGCGGACCGGGCTATAATTCCTTTAGTTTTCATCCGGGAGGCATGGACATGCGCGAAGGAAGCGGCACAAATGAATACCGCCCCTTCACCGCCGCCCAGCGCCGGTATCTGCCCTGGAAGCGTGCATGCGACGGAGTACTGGCCGCTCTGGCGCTTCTCGTGCTGGCCCTCCCCATGGCCCTCATCGCTCTGGCGGTGAAGCTCTCCGCCCCCGGCCAGCCGGTTCTGTTCCGCCAGGAACGGGTGGGACGGGACGAGCGGCCCTTCACCCTCTGGAAGTTCCGGAGCATGGACGCCGGGGGCTCTCATGTCACGGCCCTGGGCCGGTTCCTCCGGGTCACCAGCCTGGACGAGCTGCCCCAGCTCATCCAGGTACTCACCGGGTCCATGGCCCTGGTGGGTCCCCGGCCCCTCATCCCCGCGGAGGAGAACGTCCACGCCCTGCGCCGGGCGGCGGGGGTGTACCGGCTCCGCCCCGGGCTCACGGGCCTGGCCCAGATCAACGGCCGGGACAAGCTGGACGACGGGCGCAAGGCGGCCTATGACCGGCGATACGCCGAGACCTTCTCCCCCGGCCTGGACGGGCGCATCCTCCTGGCCACGGTGGGCAAGGTGCTCCGCCGGGCGGACATAGAGGAAAAATAGTAAAAAATGAGACCCCGGATGGCAATCCGGGGTCTCATTTTATGCAGGGAAGACTTCTCACTCCGCCACGACGACGGGGGCCTCGGGGGCGTTGCGGCCGATGGAGGCGATGCCGTTCTTGGCGCTGGTCTTGGCCTTGTAGCCCTCGCTGACGGCGATGATCTCACCGTTGGAGGCCTTCAGGCGGAATCGGAACTCGCCGGCCTTGTCCTTGTAGAGCTCATACTTGGGATGAGCCAGGGTCTCGAAGCCGGTCTTGGTCTGGTCCTCCACATGCACGGCGCAGTTCTTGCGAACGCTCTCCACGCCGGTCTTGGCGGCGTCCACGCTGGTGTAGGTCTCGCCGCCAGCGGCGATGACCTGTCCGTTGGTGGCGTACAGGTTGAACACGAACTGTCCGTTTTTGGATGCCTTGATCTCAAACTTTGCTGCCATCGAATGATCCTTCTTTCTTTTTATTAATAGGGGATCGCTTGATGCTGCTGTTTACTGGGTACTATTTTACAACGTTATCCGCGAGAATGCAAGATGTCTGTTTTCATCTGTCATCCGCCGCGATCCGGGCCATGATCTCCCCGTAGGCAGGCACGCTTTGGATGCCGCCGCTGCGGGTGGTGGAAAGCCCCGCCGTCACGCAGCCGAACCGGGCCGCCTGGGCGATCTCCTCTTTGGTGAGGGCGTCGATATCCTTGCCCGTCTGCAGGATCTTCCACAGGGCGCTGCCCCCGAAGATATCCCCCGCGCCGGTGGTGTCCTTCACCAGGATGCTCCCCAGGGACGGGACCCTGCCCGCGGCCTTTGCGGACCTGTAGACGCACCCTTCCGCCCCGCATGTGACGAACACCAGCTTGGGGCCGAAGGCGTCCAGGATGTGCTCCGCCCCCGCCTCCGGGGCCAGACCGAAGAGGAACTTTACCTCCTCGTCGCTGATCTTCACGATGTCCGCCTGGCCCAGGCCCCAGAGCATCTGCTCCTTCGCCTCGGCCTCGCCGCGCCACAGGGGCGGGCGCAGGTTGGGGTCAAAGGAGATGAGCTTGCCCCGCTCCCTGGCGAAGGCCACGGCCTTATAGGTGCATGTCCTGGCGGGCTCGTCCGTGAGGGACAGGGTGCCGAAGTGGAACACCTTCGCCTGGTCTATGAGCCCCAGGTCCAGCTCCTCGAACCGCAGGCAGGTGTCCGCCCCCGGCTTGCGGGCGAAGGAGAACTCCCGGTCGCCGCTTTCGTCCAGGGTCACGAAGGCCAGCGTGGTGAACGCCTCCGGGGACGATATGATGCCCACGGTGCCGATGCCGGCCTTTTCCAAGGTGCCGGTGAGGAGCCGGCCGAAGGCGTCGGCGCCCACCTTGCCCAGCAGGGCCGTCCGGGCCCCCAGCTTGGCCAGCGCCGCCAGGAAGTTGGCCGGCGCGCCGCCGGGATGGGCGGCCATGGTGGGATAGCCGTCCTCATCCGCCGACTGGTATGTAAAATCGATGAGCAGTTCGCCCAGAGCCACTACGTCCAGCATGTGCCTGACCTCCTTTATTCCTTCTCCGTCAATATCCCGATGATCTGGCTGCAGATATCCTCCGCCCCGGCCCGGAACCGGTCCTCCACGGTCCTGGCGGTCTCCTCGTCCGGCACGGCCAGGCGCAGGCTCATGATCTCTCCCACGCCGTCGGAGAGCCGCAGGCTCACGGTCCGGCCGCCCTTAGGTCCCTTCTCCGACGCGGTCTCGATCATGCTGGCACGGCGCATGGCGGCCGCCACCGGCGCGGCCAGGCGCTCGGCCTTGGCCCGGACGGTGTAAGGCAGGCTGGAGGACACCGCGTCCACGTTCCGGCGGCCCTTGTCGGTGATGGCGTACTTGCCATCCTTCTCCGCGACGTGCCCGGTACGGATGAGCTCCCCCAGGCAGTCAGTGTAGTCGAACCAGGTGAAGCCCCCGTCGAAGAGGGCCAGGTCGGACAGGGTGATCTCCTCCACGGGCTTGGGCAGCTTTTCCAGTATGAACAGGATCAGGATCTTGATATCCAGCTTGTCCCGGATGAATCCCAAGTTGTTATCCATAGCAAGCCCTCTCTTTCTCCCTTCCGCTATGCCATGTCGTGCGGTTCCGGCGTAAGCCGGGAGCGCAGCCGGCATCTTGCTGTATGATAGCGGTTTTGCCGCTATCATACCACATTTCTCCTGTCCGTTACAAGAACATTCCTGTTCCGCCGGCATAGACTGTACTGAAACAGCCGGGGACGCCCGGCAGATATGATAGGAGGTATCAGCATGGCGGACAGCCAGGATCGCACGGAAGCCGTGTGCATCCATACAAGGAAAATATACGATAGCTGCCGCGATAAGGACTGCGTGGAGGATCTGCGCGTCTACCCCACTGCCAGCTCCGTGACGCATCATTAAAGATACGTTTTCATCCGTCCAGTTTGCCCGCAAAGCGGTAATAGATCTCGATCTCCTGCTCCCGGCTGCCGTCAGGCGCCTTCACCGCCTCGTGGACCACGATCTTTTCGATGAGCGCGTTCAGCATCTCGACGGTCAGGGCGGTAGGATTCGCGTACTGCTTGATGAGCGTGATCCATTTCTTCGCGTTGTCCACCGTCTCCCGCTCCTCGTTCGCCTCCGCTTGCAGCCGCCCGATCTGCTCCTCCACCTGGGCCTGCTCCGTCTGGTACTTTTCCGAGAGAAGGTCAAAGTTCCGCTCCGTGATCTTCCCCGCCGCCCAATCCTCATACAGCTTGGTAAAAAGGCGGTCCAGCTCTCCCTGGCGCTTTTCTGCTTTTGCCAGCTCCGTTCCCTGCTTCCTGGCCGCCGCGGACCGCTCCCTATCGCTGGCGTTCAGCATCCGTTGCAGCAGGCGGTTTTCATCCATCTGCGCCAGGGTGGACCATTCCTGAAGCCGGGCCAGGACATAGGCATAGAGCACATCGTAGCGTATGTAATGCTGTGTACAGCCGGCGCGCTTTGGGCCATACTGACGGTAGCCGGAACAGGCATAGTAGGCAAAGGAGCTTTTCTTGCCCCTGTTCGTTCCGTAGCTGAGCGCCCTGCCGCAGCCGCCGCACCGCAGAAGACCGGAGAATATCTGAAACGTGTGGTCCTTCGTGTTCCGGCGGCGGGCACTGACCTGCTTCTGCACCTGCTCGAACAATTCCGGGGCAATGATCCCTTCGTGGGTGTGCTCCACAACGAGCCATTCCTCCTGGGGAGTGCGGATACGCTTCTTATTCTTGTAGGAGACCTTGTGTTCCCGGTTATGGACGCTGTTGCCGATATATGTCTCATTCGTGAGGATATTCGTGACATAGGCATTGGTCCACAAATACGCTTTCTCACCGGGGTCATGCCCGTGGATATTGGCAAACAGGCCCTCCCTTTGATAGTGTATCCAGCTTGGCGTCGGGACCTTTTCCTCTGTCAGTATCTTTACGATCTTTGCCGGGCCTGTCCCACG
>CANRNF010000035.1 GCA_947631865.1 uncultured Oscillospiraceae bacterium
GACACCTGCTCAGCACAGATACCAGACCCTTCAGGTCGCTTAGTTCCTTTTTCGTCTAACTTTTGGGGTTCACTTCAGTCCGCCGGCGGCGATTTAATAATTTCTTCCCCATGGGCTATCATTTTGACGCAACATCTGGTAAACTGTTCCTGACCAGCATGATGAAAACGGAGGAAAGCTCCATGAGACGATTTTGGGCGCTGCTGCTGGCGGCGCTGATGCTCCTGCTCGCCGGATGCGGCGGCCTGGAGGACGAGGCGGCCCAGGTCATCACCGGCGCCCTCACAGAGGCGGCGGACAGCCTTCTTGACTCCCTGGAGGAGGACGGGGCGGCCCATACAGACGGAGAGGACTGGGCGCCGGCATACGGTGAGTACTACTACGACGTAAAAAACGTGGTGCTGTACCTGACCGCCTACGGGGAGCTCCCTCCCAACTATATCACAAAGAACGAGGCCCGGGATCTGGGCTGGAGCGGCGGCTCCGTGGAGAAGTACATGGAGGGCGCCGCCATCGGCGGGGACCGGTTCGGCAACTATGAGGGCCAGCTCCCGGAGGCCAAGGGCCGCACCTATACGGAGTGCGACATCGACACGGATGGCTACGGCTCCCGGGGCAGCCGCCGGCTGGTGTTCTCCAGCGACGGACTGTTTTTCTACTCCAAGGACCACTACGAACACTTTGAACAGGTGTATGTGACGGACGACTATGAGGTGACATGGTGAAAACGATCGAATTGGAGGGCCGGCAGCTCCTGACGAAGGAGACGGCCCACCCCTATCTGAAGCGGGCCCTGGACCTGCCTGAATACTACGGGAACAACCTGGACGCCCTGCACGACTGCCTCACGGAACTCACGGACGTGGCCCTGGTCCTCCGGGATGTTGAGACCGTGGAGGAGAGTTCCTACGGCGCAAAGGTGCTCCGGGTGCTCCGGGACGCCAGCCGGGAGAATTCCGGCCTCACGCTGGAATGTCCGGCCGGCGGGTACACCGTCCGCCTCGCCAGGCCGGAAGACGCCGGCCCGCTCCTGGACGTCTACAGAGAGTACATCGATACCTCCATCACCTTTGAATACGACCTGCCCACGGCGGAGGAGTTTGCCCGGCGCATCCGGGACATCGCCAGCGTCTATCCCTACCTGGTGCTGGAACGGGCGGGGCAGCCCGTTGGCTACGCCTACGCCCACCGGTCCCGGGAGCGGAAAGCCTACGACTGGGTGGCGGAACTGAGCATCTACCTGGACCGGTCCGCCACCGGCCAGGGGATGGGGAAACGGCTATACAGCTGTCTCATGGACCTGTTGGCCATGCAGGGGCTCAAGACGGCCATGGGCTGCGTCACCGTGCCCAACGCCGCCAGCGAGGCGCTCCACGGCGCCCTGGGCTTTACGCGGGTGGGTCTCTCCCCCAACGCCGGATATAAAAACGGCTGGCGCGACGTGGCCTGGTTTGAAAAACCCCTGGCCCCTTACGACACGCCCCCCGCTCCCCTGCGCCCCCTCCCTGAATTGGACCAGGCGGCCATAGCCGAGCGTCTGCGCCGGTTTTGAATGACCAAGCCCAAAGTAATGACCCCGCCTTTCGGCAGGGTCATGCCTATCTATATATGTATCAGATACCGGCGAACAGGTCCTGGGGGTACTCTCCCTTTTCCACCAGCTCCTGGAAGGCCGCCTCCACCATATCTCTGTCGCTGTGGTGGGTGATGCCGAACCAGCGGTCGCGGCTGGGAAGCACCTGCACGCTGGCGAGGCCGCTCTTCACCATCCGGCCCACGATCTCCGGCAGCAGATATTCGTCCTTCATGGGGTCCTTCATGGCGGCCTTGAACCGGTCAAAGCCGCCCTCCAGCTTGTCCACAAAGGCAGGCGTCAGCATCCACATGTTCATGCTCACCATGCCGTCCCCATTCAAGGGACGGAGCCCGTCCGGGCCGTTCACCGCCGCGCCCTCGGGGGTCATCATGATATGGCGGGTCTCCCTGATGTCGGTAAGGTGTCCGCTGTCATCCACTGCGCAAAGGCCCCGGGTCACCTCGCCCGCTTCGGACAGGGTGTTCTTCAGCACGAATCCCGTCATGGCGAACCGGTAGGGCTGCTGCGGGTCACCGGCAGACAGGAAGTCGTAGGCGGCCCTATAGGCACTCTTGCCGTAATAGTCGTCGGCGTTGATCACGGCAAAGGGACCGTCCAGCAGGTCCTTACAGCACAGGACAGCCTGTCCCGTGCCCCAGGGCTTCGTCCGCCCCTGAGGGGCGTCGCCCAGCTCCTGGAAGGCGTAGTTCCATTGCACGCCTTTAGCCCGGCACAGCCGCTCCAGCCGCTCGCCGGCCGCCTCGCGGAAGTCCTTATAGATATCCCGGCGGATGATGACCACCACCCGGTCGAACCCGGCCTGGATCGCGTCATGGACAGAGTAATCCATGATGATCTCCCCGGAGGGGCCTACCCGCGCCAGCTGCTTGATGCCCGCGCCGTAGCGGGAGCCGATCCCCGCGGCCAGCACCACGAGCGTGATTCCCATATCTTAACTCCTTGCCGTCCACCTCCGGCGGACAGGTTTACAATAATAGTATTATAATATAAGTTTCTCTCTGTTGCAAGGAAAATGCTTCCAAAGTTATAAATAATTCCTTAATTGTAACGGGATCTCCCGTTTTTGACAGGAACGGCGAACGATACCGGCGCAAAGATCCCCCTGCCACCGGCAGGGGGATCTTCCTGTTATGGGGATAAACTCAGGCGGCGGGCTCCTCAGCGGGCTCCTCCACCTCGGCCTCGGCGTCAGCGCCGGTCATGACCACCACAGAGCCCTCATAGGTCTCGTCGATGAACTGGGCGACCTCCTCGGACTGCAGGGCCTCCAGCAGGGCCAGAACGGCCTCGTTGGTCTCATTGCCCTCCTTGACGCACAGGATGTTGGCGTAGGTGATAGCCACATCGCCGGTGGCGTCCTCTACCGCCAGAGCGTCGGTGGCCTTCAGCCCGCCCAGGATCGCGTAGTTGCCGTTGATGACCGCCAGGTCCACGTCCTCCAGGGCATTGGTGATCTGGGCCGCCTCCATCTCCAACAGTTCCACGTCCAGGGGATTGTCCACCACGTCATAGATGGTCACATCGTCGGTGGGCGTCAGCTCGGGATCGATGGAGATGATGCCCTCCTGCTGCAGCAGGAACAGCGCGCGGCGCTGGTTGGAGGGGTCGTTGGGAATGGCGATCACGCCGCCCTCGGGCAGCTCCTCGATGGAGGCCGCCTTGCCGGCGTAGATGCCGAAGGGCTCATAGTGCACCGGGCCCACGCTCACCAGATGAGTGCCGTTGTCCTCGTTGAAGCTGTCCATGTAGGGCTTATGCTGGAAGTAGTTGGCATCCAGGTCGCCGCTCTCCACGGCCTCATTGGGCTGCACGTAGTCCTCATACTCCACGATCTCAAGGTCGATACCCTGCTCGGCCAGGATGGGCTTGACGAACTCCAGGATCTCGGCGTGGGGCGTGGGGGACGCGCCCACCTTCAGGGTGACGGTGTCGTCAGCCAGGGCCACAGCGCCCAGGCTCAGGGCCAGCGTAAGAGCCAGCACGATGGCGATGATCTTCTTCATTTTGGGATTCTCCTTTTCAAAAATAGTTTTTATTTTATTTCACCGGATGCGTTTGTCGCTCCGTTTGGTGATGGTGTTGCCGGTGCTTTGGAATATCTGCACCAGGACGATCAGCAGGATGACCATGACCCACATGACCAGATCCCGCCGGCGGTAATAGCCGTAGTTGATGGCGATGGCGCCCAGGCCGCCGCCGCCCAGGATGCCCGCCATGGCCCCGTAGCCGAAGATGGTGATGAGGGCCACGAAGAAGTTGGAGAGCAGCGCGGGCTTTGCCTCGGGGATCATCACCTTCCACACGATCTGCATGGGACTGGCGCCCATAGCCTGGGCCGCCTCGATCACCCCCTGATCCACTTCCCGAATAGATGTCTCCACCAGCCGCGCCACAAAGGGGAACGCCGCGATGGTCAGCGGTACGATGATGGCCTTGGTGCCCACGGACGTGCCCACGATCAGGCGGGACAGGGGCAGGACCACCACCAGCAGGATGAGGAACGGCACGCTGCGCAGAAGATTGATGATCACGTTCAGCACCTGCATCACAGGTCCCGGCAGGGGGCGGATGCCCCGCTTGTCACCGGTCACCAGCAGCACGCCCAGAGGCAGCCCGATGATAAAGGCCAGCAGTGTGGGCAGGATGGTCAGCGGAAAGATAGTCTCGAAGATCGCCGTCGCCAGATCGTTGTGTACGATATTGCTGAGAAGCTCCACATTCTTTTCACTGAACAAGGTCCGTCACCTCCTCCGCCGTCACGCCGGGTATCTCTCTCAGGTATATGAGCGCTCTCGCCGCCTCCGTCTCGTCCTGGGGCAGGCCCAGCACCATGGTGCCGAAGCTCTTGTCCCCGATGGTGCGTGTGTCGGCGCTGATGATGTTCAGGCAGATGCCCTGCTTTGCCGCCAGCGTTGCGATGATAGGCTCGCCGGAGGTGGCCCCGTTGAAGGCCAGCCGCACCAGCCGGTTGGCCGGCAGGACGTGTATCTTCTCGCCGTTGGGCATCACCAGCCGCCGGCCCGCCTCGGTGCGGGGGTTGGAGAAGATATCCGACACGTCCCCCTGCTCCTGGATGACGCCGCCCTCCAGCACCGCCACCCTGTCGCATATCTGCTCCACCACCCGCATCTCGTGGGTGATGACCACCACTGTGACCCCCATCTCCCGGTTGATCTTCTTCAGAAGGTCCAGGATGGACTGGGTGGTGGTGGGGTCCAGGGCGCTGGTGGCCTCGTCGCACAAAAGCACCTGTGGCTGGGGATACTGGGCCAGGGCCCGGGCGATGGCGATGCGCTGCTTCTGGCCGCCGGACAGCTGCACCGGATAGGCATCCGCCTTGTCAGGCAGGCCCACCATCTCCAGGAGCTCACGCGCCCGCTTCTCCCGCCAGCTCTTCTCCCCCCGCACGCCGTTCAGCTCCAGGGGGAAACAGATGTTTTGAAGCGCCGTGCGCTGCATCAGGAGGTTGAAGCCCTGGAAGATCATGCTCATGCCCATGCGGGCCTTGCGCAGGTCCTTCTCTTTGAGGGCCGTCAGCTCCTGGCCGTTCACTGTCACCGTGCCGCTGGTGGGACGCTCCAGAAGATTGATGCACCGGACCAGGGTGCTCTTGCCCGCGCCGGAAAGGCCGATGATGCCGAAGATCTCGCCCTTTTTGATATCCAGGTCGATATCCTTCAGGGCCTCCACCTTCCCGTCGCCGGTGCCGAAGGTCTTACAGAGGTGTTCGATGCGGATGATCGTCTCGCTCATATGTACCTCACAAACAAAAATGTCGTCCTTGAAACTCAAGGACGACATACTGATTACGCCGTGGTACCACCTTGCTTCACACACGCCTCACGGCGCATGCCTTTGAGGGTTCCATCAAACCCCTGCGCTGTCACGGGCGCCCCCGTCGCGGACTACATATCGCCCACGCGGCTCCAAGACCATGTTCGGCGGACTCTCTGCGCCCCTTTCCAGCTGCCGGGGCTCTCTGGCGGCATAACCTTTCCGCTTACTCTTCTTTTCATTGCCTTTGGTGTGGTATTCAATTGATTGTGGTCATTATATCCCCTGTTTTCCGTCTTGTCAACAGGCGAAGAGGCAAGAATTCGCTGAAACGGGCCGGTAATTTTTGTGAAATTTGTGTAAATCGCGAAAGAATAGGGCTTCTCAAAAACGGTCAACGGATATATGATGCTCTTGACCGGCCGGTCAACGGAGGTATGTCATGAACGAAAAATTCTTCTCCCTCCCCCGGGAAAAACAGCAGGCTATCGTCAACGCCGGCTACCGGGTGTTCTCCCAAAACGCCTACAAGAACAGTCCCATGAGCGAGATCGCGGCGGAGGCGGGCATCAGCAAGAGCCTACTGTTCCACTACTTCCGGAACAAGCGGGAGCTGTATCTGTTTCTATGGGACCAGTGCGCCCAAATGACCATCGATGTCCTGACCCGGTACGGGTGCTATGAGCGGCGGGAACTATTCGAGAGCATGGAGCGGGGCCTGCGGGCCAAGGCGGACCTGATACGCCAATATCCGGACATGGCCGCCTTCACCATCCGGGCCTTTTACGAAAAGGACCAGGAGGTCTGCGCCGCCGTCCAGGAGAGCTATCACCGGTATTTCAACCTCAAGGCGGACGAAGTCCGGGTGGACCTGGATCCGGCCCAATTCATCCCCGGCCTGGATATACCCATGATGTACCAGGAGATGTACTGGGCGTCGGAGGGGTATCTCTGGGAGATGGTCCAGCGGGGCGGCGTGGATATGGCGCGGATGGAGGAGGACTTCACCCGCCTCATCGCCTTCTGGAAGAGCATATATCTTAGAAAGGAGTGAGACCGTGGATGCCATTTGCGTGAGGGGCCTTACCAAGTACTACGGCCGGACCCGCGGCGTGGAGGACGTCAGCCTTACCGTGGCCCAGGGCGATATCTTCGGCTTCATCGGCCCCAACGGCGCAGGCAAGTCCACCACCATCCGCGCCCTGCTGGGCCTCATCCGGCCCAACGCCGGCCGGGGACAGGTCCTGGGCCTGGACATGGGAAAGGACCGGGAGCGCATCCTGGCCCGGGTGGGATACCTGCCCTCGGAAACGGCCTTCTGGCCGGGCATGCGTGTACGGGATATCTTGCGTTTTTCCGCCGGCCTGCGAAAAAAAGACTGCCGGAGGACCGCGGAAGAGCTTTGCCAGCGCCTGCGCCTGGACCCCGCCCGGAGGGCGGACCGGCTCTCTTTGGGCAGCCGCCGGAAGGCCGCCCTCGTCTGCGCGCTGCAGCACGAGCCGGAGCTTCTTATCCTGGACGAGCCCACCTCCGGCCTGGACCCGCTGATCCAGCGGGAGTTTTTCACCATCCTTCAGGAGCGGAACCGGCAGGGTGTCACCGTGTTCCTGTCCAGCCACATCCTCTGGGAGGTCCGGCGCTGGTGCGCCCACGCGGCCATCCTCCGGGAGGGCGCTGTCGTTGCGGCCGGTCCTGTGGCCGATCTCATCGGCGCCGGGCAGGACCCGGAGGAGGCATTCCTGCGCTATTACGAGGAGGCGCAAAATGGTCCTGTTTAAACACGAACTGCGCCAGGGCCGGACCGCCTTTCTGGTCTGGACCGCCTCCATCGCCGCGCTTCTGGCCGCGTGCGTCCTCCTGTTCCCGGAGATGGAGGGTGAGATGGCCTCAGCCGGTGAGATGTTCGCGTCCATGGGCGGCTTTTCCGCCGCCTTTGGGATGGACCGGCTGGATGTTGGGTCTCTGACCGGGTATTACGCCGTGGAGTGCGGGACCGTTCTGGGCCTGGGCGGGGCGTTTTACGCCTGCCTCGCCGGTATCTCCGCCCTGGTGAAGGAGGAACGGGGCCGCACGGCGGAGTTCCTGCTGACCCACCCCCTGTCCCGCCCCCAAGTCGTCACGGCAAAGCTTGCGGCGGTCCTTGCCCAGATCACCGTCATGGGCCTGGCGCTCCTGGCCGCCGCCCTGGCGTCGGTAAAGCTCATCGGTGAGACAGTCCCCTGGAAGGAGCTTATCCTGCTCCACGGGGCCTGCTGGCTGCTCCAGATAGAACTGGCGTGCCTGTGCGTTGGCGTCTCCGCGTTCCTGCGCCGGGGCGGCGCGGGGCCAGCCATGGGCCTGGCCGCCGGGATGTATTTTCTCAACATGCTGGCCAACATCTCGGACCAGGCCGGCTTTCTCAAGGCCATCACTCCCTTTGCCTACTGCGAGGGGGCCGACATTCTGGCCGCGGGCGGGCTGGATGCCGGGCGTGTCGCCGCGGGCATGGCCCTGGCCTGCGCCGCCGTGGCGGCGGTCTATCTCCGGTACCGGCGCAAGGACATACTATGACGGCAAGCGGAGAGGGTATATCGAAGGCCTCCCTCGGACGAGGGAGGTGGCTCGGCCGACAGGCCGAGACGGAGGGAGAGATAGACTATTTCCCTCCCCCAGTCACCGCCAAAGGCGGCGACAGCCCCCTCGTCTGAGGGGGCCTTACACCAGCAGATATAGCAAAGGGGGCGCGTTTGCCAACGCGCCCCTTCGGTATCTTTTTCAAAACTCAGTCACTCCTTATAGGCCATGGCCTTGTCGAACAGGGCCTCCACGTCCCTGCCGGGGGCCTTGGTGCACAGCGTCACCGCCACGGCGGCAATGAGGCCCAGGATGGTGCCGGGCACGATCTCGTACACGCCCGTGCCGGACAGGTAAGCCAGCCACAGGATATCCGTGGCCGCGCCCACCACGATGCCGGCCACCGCGCCGGCAAAGTTGAACCGCTTCCAGAACAGGCTCAGCATGATGGCCGGGCCGAAGGCCGCGCCGAACACGCCCCAGGCATTGGATACCAGGTCCATGATGGAGCCGGCATTGGGGTTGGAGGCAATGAGCAGCGCCACGATGGAGATGGCGATGACCACCAGGCGGCCGGCCCAGAGCATCTCCTTATCCCCGGCCTTGTTCCTGCGGAACACGGGCTTATACACGTCGCTGGCGAAGGCAGAGGCCGCGGCCAGGAGCTGGCTGTCGGCGGTGGACATGCTGGCCGCCAGCACCGCGGACAGGAGGACACCGGAGATGATGCCCGGGAAGATGCGGCGGGTCATGGTGATGAACACCAGGGAGTTGCCCTCCACCGCCTCATCATAGCCCAGGAACATGCGCCCGATCACGCCCACCAGGGTGGCGAACAGCACGATGAGCACGGTCCAGCTCACGCCGATGACGGCGGATTTTTTCAGGTCCTTCTGGCTCTTCAGGCTCATGAACCGTATGATGATATGGGGCATGCCGAAGTAGCCGAAGCCCCAGCCCAGGCCGGAGACGATGTCCTGCCAGCTGGTGAAGGGGTTCAGATACCCCTCCGGCAGCGTGGAGGCCGCCCCGGCGTCCAGCATGCCAGCGGCGAATATGGGGGCGATCAGCAGCGCGCCCAGCATCAGCAGGCCCTGGAAGAAGTCGGTCCAGCACACGGCGGAGAAGCCGCCCAGGAAGGTGTAGCTGATGATGATCACCGCGGCCACGTACATGGCCGTCTTCTCGTCCAGGCCGATGACCGTGTTGAACAGCGTCCCGCAGGCCTTCACGCTGGAGGCGGCGTAGATGGTGTAGGCCACCAGGAAGATGACCGCGCACACGATCTGCAGCGCCTTGGACTTGGAGAGGAACCGGTTGGTCAGGTACTGAGGGATGGTGATGGAATCGTCCGCCACGATGGAGAACTTCCGCAGGCGCGGGGCCTCGAATATCCAGCTCAGCGTATAGCCGATAGCCAGCCCGATGGGTATCCAGGTCTGGCCCAAGCCCAGGGCGTAGATGCTGGTGGGCATGCCCATGAGCACCCAGGCGCTCATGTCCGACGCGCCGGCGCTGAGGGCCGTCACCCAGGGACCCATCTGGCGGCCGCCCAGGAAATACCCCTTCTCGCCGCCGGAGCGGTTCTTCACGAAGAACCACACACCGATGGAGATCATGAACACCAGATAAGCGATGAATACGACGACTTCCATATTGACCATGATTTATCCCTCGCGATAGCTATCCGCCCCCGGCCTCGCCGGGGGCGGGATTTTGAAATTCTCTCTTTTACAGCTTCTTGCTGAAATATTCCTTGGTGGTCTTGACGATGACGCCGGACAGCAGCAGCAGCGCCACCAGGTTGGGGAAGGCCATCATGCCGTTCAAAGCGTCGGCCAGGTCCCAAACCACGCCGATCTTCAGGGTGGCGCCGATGGGCAGCAGCACCAGGAAGATGACCTTGTAGATGACGGACAGCTTGGTGCCCATCTTCTTGCCGCACAGGTACTCGAAGCAGCGGGAGCCGTACAGGGACCAGCTGATGATAGTGGAGAGAGCGAACAGGCTCAGACCCACAGCCACCACCAGCGCGCCCAGCTTGCCGCCCACCACGGAGCCCATAGCGGCCTGGATGAGCTGCGCGTCGCCGTCGCCGCCCCAGGCGATGCCCAGGCCGTCGCCCAGACGGCAGTAGGCGGTGAGGAGGACCAGACTGGTCATGGTGCAGATGACGATGGTGTCCATGAACACCTCGAAGATGCCGTACAGGCCCTGCTTCACGGGCTCGGTCTCGGAGGTGGCGGCGTGGGCCATGGGCGCGGAGCCCATACCGGCTTCGTTGGAGAACACGCCGCGGCCGACGCCCTTCTGGATGGTGGTCATGATCACGATGCCGAAGGCGCCGCCCAGCGCTGCGTCCGCGTTGAACGCGCCCTGGAAGATCATCTTGAAGGTCTCGGGGATGTACTTCACGTTGGCGAAGATGACGATCAGGGAGAAGATGATGTAGATGACGGCCATGACGGGCACCAGCTTCTCAGTAACGGAGCCGATGCGCTTGATGCCACCGAACAGGACCAGGCCCACGATCACGGCCACCACCAGGCCGAAGATCAGGCTGGTCAGGGGCACGGCCGTACCGAACAGGACAACGGTCTTGGCCGCGGCGCCGCCGCCGAAAGCGGTGATAGCGCCGTTCAGGGCGGAGGCGATGGAGTTGACCTGGGTCATGTTGCCGATGCCGAAGGCCGCCAGGGCGCCGAACAGGCAGAACAGGATGCCGAGCCAGGTCCAGCTCTTGCCCAGACCGTTCTTGATGTAGTACATGGGGCCGCCGACCCAGTCGCCCTTGTCGTTGCGCTCACGGAACTTGACGGCCAGCAGCACCTCGGAGTACTTGGTGCACATCCCGAACAGGGCGCACAGCCACATCCAGAACACCGCGCCGGGACCGCCTGCCACGATAGCGCCGGTGACACCGGCGATGTTGCCGGTACCCACAGTGGCGGCCAGCGCGGTGGTCACTGCCTGGAACGGGGTGACCTCGCCCTTGCCCGCCTCCTGCTTGGAGAACATCTTGCCGATGGTGTTCTTCATGGCGTAGCCGAACTTGCGGAACTGGGGGAAGCCCATCCGCACGCTCAGATACACGCCCGTACCGGCCAGCAGGACCAGGAGCACGGGGCCCCAGACCCAGCCGTCGATCTTGGTGATAATGGCGCCGATCTTTTCCATTATTCTCTCTCCTTAACAACTAATTTACTGTTTTAACTGGTTAAAAACCATAGTTAAACAAAATGACCTTGCCAAATGGTACGCTCACGCAAACGGACGAATGCCTCCATTCAGGCAGGTCATTGCTTCTGTCCTTTTGCCTGAGAGATTAAGCGCGTGCGCGCCTTGCCCCTTCGGCCCCCGCCGCGAGGGCGGGCTTCTCCAGAATCCCATCCACCGTCGGTCCCCTGTCCGGGTCCTGCGGCTTCACCTGGCAATATTAAAATATCAACGAGTACTTCTTACAGTTTCTTATAATATAATGGAAAACCGCCATTTTTTCAAGTATGTGGATTGGACATTTATTGCCCGGCCGGCGGGGCTTTCTTGTGCAAAATCACGGCTCGTCACCGCTCATAGCGGCCAGCTCCCGGCGTATCCCGGCGTTCTCCGGTTCCAGGGCCAGGGCCATTTTGGCGCAGTTGGCGGCCCATTCCTTCTCCCCCTGATTCCGGCAGGCGGCGCTGAGCAGCGCCCAGGGAAGGGCCCCCCAGGCCTCCGGCGACGTGGTGTAGGCGAGGTCCCGCTCCTGGATATCCAGCGCCCGGCGGCAATATCGCTCGCACTCGGCCCACCGCCCTTGACCCGCCAGGAGCCGGGCCAGGTCCACCAGGGGCTCCCGCTGCTCCGGGGCCTCGAAGCAGGCCCGCAGCAGCCACAGCTCCGCCCCCTCCCGGTCCCCCTTCTCCGTGAGACACCGGGCGATGTACCGCATGGACGCGGCCCGCTCCGGCGCCCATGTGGCCGTGGGCAGGGCCAGGTGCTCTTTTAGGGTCCGGATGGCCTCGTCCCACCGGCCCCGGAACATATACTCCCGGCCCAGATAATGCCGGTTCCGGTCGTCCTCCGGCGACTCCCGGACGGAGAGCTCCAGGAGCCGCAGATAGTCCGCCCGGCTCTTGGCCGGGTCCGGGTGGTGCTCCAGCCGCATCCCCGGCACGAAGCAATACACCTGGGGCACGTCATAGGCCAGCACCTCGTGGACCGGATGGGTCCAGCGGCACGCTCCCGGCCGGTGTACCTTCTCGTACAGGAACTTCACCCCGTCGGACCCGTCGGCGTTGAAGCTCCATACATACTCATACCTGGCCGTGGTGCATCCCGGCCGCCAGGCTTTCTCCAGCGCGGCCCGCCACCCGGGCAGCAGCACCTCGTCCAGGTCCGTGCAGACGAGGATATCTCCGTCCGGCGGGACCAGCTCCATGGACATATTCCGGGCCGTGTCGAACCGCCAGGGCTCCACCGCCCGCTCCCGGACATAGGCGCCCAGCGCCCGCAGCAGCGCCGCCGTCCCATCCGTGCTGCCCGTGTCCAGCACAAACACCCCGTCCGCCTCGGCCATGGACGCCATCCACCGCCGGGCGAAGGCCTCCTCGTTTTTCGCGATGGCGTAGACGTATACCTTCATGCCCATCCCTCCCCGCCATCCTACGCAAAAGCCCCGGCTCAGGTGAGCCGGGGCCTGCTATATGGTTTTGCTTGTGGTTTATCCGCGGCGCTTGCGCCGGATGATGCACACGGCCGCGAGGCCTATGAGGCTCAGGCCCAGCAGGGCCGCCCAGGGGGCGATAGCCGTCTCGTCGGCGGTGACGGGGGAGGTAGCGCCGCCGTTTCCGCCGCCGTTCCCGTTCCCATTGCCGCCGCCATTTCCGCCGGGCTTCGCCGTGCCGAAGGGCTCGGACGTGGTCCCGGGCTGGTGGGTAGGCGTGGGCGTGCCGAAGGGCTGGCTGGTCTCGCCGGGTCCCGGGGTGGCGTTGGGCTCAGGGCTCGCGCTGGGCTCGGGGCTCGCGCTGGGCTCCGGGCTGGCCGTAGGACTGGGCGTGGCCGTGGGATCGGTATCCCAGGGCGGGTAGATCTCTCCGCCGCCACCACCGCCGCCGTCACCGGGGCCGCCGCCGCTCTTGGTGTTGAGGTAGTTCACTGTCTTGTTTTCGGTCAGGTCGCCGCTGGCCTCCAGTGTTGTCTCGCCATCGACCGTGGTGACATAGCCGTTCTCCTCCGTCTGCTCCACCACATAGTGCATCCCTTCGGGCACATCGGTGATGGTCACGCTCTCGTTGTGCTTCAGCTTGAATTCCGCGGTGAAGCCTTCCGTCCCGTTCTCATAACCGATATCGCCCTTGGGCACAAAGTCAATGGCCACGGCGGGTGAGGTGAATTCCACCTTGTAGCTGAACTCCTTGTTCAGATCCGCGCCTTCGCCTGTAACTGTGTTTGTCACCGTCAGGGTGTGGACGACCCGCTTGTGATTTTCAAACACCACGTTGACGGTACCCTCTTTGACCTCACCCGTGGCCTCGCTGCCTATCGCGTCATAGTCTACCCAGGCCGTGGTGTCATAGCTGCCGCTGGACGCCTCCGTCTCCGTGATGATGAACTGGGTGCCGATCGGGATATTGGGGATGGTGATGTGGTCGCCCTTTTTCAGCTGGAACTTCGCGGAGCCGTCTGTGAAGTGGAGCGAGCCATGGTCATGGTTGCAGTTCGTGTCCAGCAGCGTCACGGTGAAGTTGAACGGCGTGTCAGCGGGGATGTCTTCATCGGGGGCGTACTTCATCACCCAGATGCTGCCGGTCTGGTAGGCGTTGACCACCTCCACCACGTTGGATTCCGTGGCGCTGATCGTGCCCGTCATGTCCTTGTCCGCCGTAGCAAGGACATAGTTGTCGGGCATATTGATCTCGCTGACCGTGTAGGGTGTGCCGGCGGGCAGCCCCTGGATGGTCAGGGACTCGTCCTTTTTCAGCGTGATAGTCGTCTCCGTCTTGCCATTGGTAAATTCGATGCTGTCCGACTCAGTCGTGCTGCCGCTCTTCTTCTCTGTCGTGTACGTGCCGGACAGCGTGCCGGCGGTCACCTGGAAGGAGAAGTCCGGATTATCGCTGGGCGTACCTTCCACGATCTTTTTGATGGTCAGATCCCCGCCCCGATAGGTGTTGGTGACGGTGACCTCTACAGTCCCGCCGTCGGCCGGGACTGTGACGGTCGCTTTCTTCTCAGTCGTGTCTACACCGCCCACCGCGTAGGTCGTCTCATAGCCGTTCGTATCGGGGTTCACCTCTGTGACGGTGAACTGCTCGTCCGCCGGCAGACCAGCGGCGGAGGCGGTAAAGCCGTTGCCGCTGCTCAGTTCGGCCGTGGCAGCGCCGCCGTAGAAGGTGAAACCGCCGTAGGTCCCGGAGAACATACTATTGTCCACAGCCTCCAGCCGGACCGTGAACGTCTCATCCTCATAGCTGCTCTTGTCCGCGACTTTCTTTTGGATGCTGATCGTGCCGGTGCGGAGGGTGTTCGTGAACTGGACCTTGTCCGACTGTTTATCCGCGCTGATCGTGCCGGAGGCGGTGCGCTCGCTGATCGTGCCGCCGACGGCCGCTTCGACTGTGGTGCTGAAATCCTCGTTCAGGTCCTCCGTCACGGTGTAGGCCGTCCCCACGGGGATGTCGCGGATCGTCACCGAGCTGGGCGCGCCGGAGGCCGCGTTGTTGGACAAATAGAACTCGCCGATGCCATTAGTGATGGTCATGTCGCCGAAAGTCCCGTTGAGGCCTTCGTTATGGAAGTCCACGGTAAAGTGGAATTTCAGCGTCGGGTCGACCTTGTCCCCCATGCCGTCCACGGTCTTGGTGACGGTCAGGTCGCCCCGGGCAAGCCGGTTGGTGAAGGTGACGGTCTCCGCCTTGTCGTCGGCTTTAGCAAAGTTGCTGGTGACGGTCCCTTCGGTCAGGTTTATATCGGCTGAAGAGCCGCCCTCGACTTTGATGTCGGACAGGACCCAGCCGCCGGTCAGCGGCGCCGTCTCCTGAACGGTGAAGCTGCCGTCTGGCAGTTCTTCAAGCGTATGGGAAGGACCGCTCTCTGAGAGCTGGAACGAATCCGTATAGCTGCTGTCTGCCGTGACGGTGAAATTGGCCTCCGGAAGAGGATCCTCATACCAGCCGGGCACGTCGTAGTGCTTGACCACGGTCAGATGGCCGGGCCGGTAGGTGTTCACCACGGTGACGTCGGAGGTCTTTCCGGCCTGGATGGTCCCGGTGAGGGAGCCCTCACTGGTGGAGACGACGTATCCCCTCTCGTGGGCGCCTGTCTCCGTGATGACATAGTTGACGCCCTGGGCCAGGCCGGCGATGGTGAAGCTGTCCCCGTCCCCGATGCCTTCCACCGTGCAGACGCCGTTCTTGATCTCCATGGAAGCACCGCTCGTCGCACCGGCTATATTCGTCGTGACATAACGGCTTCCTGTGACATCCGTGCCGTCACTGTTGGTGAGCTTCACAGAGAACGTGAACTTGGGGTCAGCACCATCCCCCCCTGTCGGCGCATCTATAACCATCTTCGTTACGGTCAGGCTGCCGCCCTGGTAGGTATTTCTGACGGTGACCTTATTATCTGTGCCCGCCTCTATCGTTTTGGCGTTATTATCATACGTGACCAGATAGCCCGCGTCCTTCTCAGTCTCCTGGACGTAATACCCCAGGCCGACGGGCAGGTCCTGGATGGTCACGACGGCCTCCGCACCCCCACTCGGGTTATGCTCATCCTTGGCGGTCACCTTCAGGGTGAAGGCACTGCTCACGCCGTTGGAGAATTCGAGCTTGCCGTCGGTGGCGCCGCTTATGATCGTACCCTTGCTGGCCGTGATGTCGAACTTGCCGTTGATCTTGGCGACGCTGTTGTCGCCGGTGTTCCAGAGGGTCACGGTGAAGGTGAATGCGCCCTCGGTGTTGCCGCCGGCAGCCACATCCTTCGTCAGCTCCAGGTTGCCGCCCTGATAGGCGTTCGTGAATTTCACCGTCTGGGATGTGCTGCTTGCGGTGATCTGGCCCTGGATCTCTCCGGCCGTGGGCTCCGTGGGCTTATAGAACGGATACCGGTCCAGCTCAGTGACGGTATAATAGGCGCCCAGGGGCAGGCCGGAGATAGTGAACTCCGTGCTTGGCTTCACCTCTACGTTGACGCCCTTATCGTCGTACGTATGGCCGTTGGCGGTGCCTGTGATGGCTATTTTCCTGTCCGCATCCTCAAAGAGCTTCACGTTAAAGAGGAATGCCCTGCTGTTCTCTTCATCTTTAGTATTTTCCAGGCCGCCTGTACCGGAAAGCTCTTTTTGGATGGTCAGGCTGCCGGTGGTCGATCTCTCGTTCTGGACGGCGACGCGCGTGGTCTCCTGGACCGTGCCGGTATATGGACCCGAACCGCCATTATAGGTGGTCTTGTAATTCTCTATATC
This sequence comes from uncultured Oscillospiraceae bacterium, assembly GCA_947631865.1. Lineage (GTDB taxonomy): Bacteria > Bacillota > Clostridia > Oscillospirales > Oscillospiraceae > CAJOIG01. The sequence goes on from CANRNF010000035.1 coordinate 16,371, forward strand.
GTCCCCCGTCTCCTGGATCTCCAGCGCCGCGCCCCGCGGCAGGCCCCGGATCTCAGCGCTCTGGCCGGGCGCCAGCTCCACCGTCGCAGCGCCGCTATTGAACACCACCGTCGTTTCCGCTCCGGCGACCACGGCGTTATAAGTCCCGTTGATGGCCGTCCCGTCGTCTTTGAGGGTGATCTGGATGGGGAATTTCTTCGTCTTGTCCCCGTTGGTGCCGCTGACAAGGGACTTCGTTATGGTGAGCACGCCCGTGGCGCGGGTGTTTGTGACCGCGACCGTCTCATCTTTGCCCTGGATCGTGCCCTTGCAGCCCGTGCCCATCACGCCCAGAGGCGTGGCGGTATAGTCGCTGTCGGACGTCTCCTGGACGGTATAGGCCGTGCCGCTGGGCAAATCCTTGAAGGTCACGCTCTGGCCGTCCTTCAGCTTGAAGGTGTACTTGCCGTCTGCCCCAGAGCTCGGTTCGGTGACGCCAGCTTTCGTTTCGTATTTGGGGGTCCAAGTGCCGGCCGCCGTACCTGTCAGGGTCACCGTGAAGTCGAACTCCTTCGCCCGGTCCCCAGCCAGGGGAGTGCCGCCGATCGTCTTGCTGATGGTCAGATCGCCGGTAATATGGGTGTTGTTGAAGGTCAGAGGCAGGGTGTAGATGTTGCCCTTCATTGCGCCGGTGCCGTCCGTGATGGTGTAGGGCAGATCGTCGTCTCGGTCCGTGACCGTCACGCTCACGGTCTGGGGATCGGCGATCACAAGTGTGCTTTCGGAACTCAGCGGGCCCTCGGTTACGGTGTATTGCTTCTCCCCTCCCTGGACACTCCCGTCGCCGCCCAGGAAGCCGATCAGCCCGAACTTGTCGCTCGTCTTCGTACTATTCAGCGTCAGCTGCGTATTCGTCGCGGGCAGCGGGGCGGAATTCGTGGTGGTAAGTTCAAATTTGAATTCATCCGGCTCGGTCCATTTATCGCTGTTGTCCACGGTCTTGGTGACGTCGATCTCCAAGGCCGGGTCGATGATCAGCGTGGCCGTTGCATCAATGGTCGTCTTATTGTCCGTCGTTTCCAAATCGTTTCCGTATTCGCCCGTCAAGTCCGTGAAGGTGATGTCTATGTCGTAGACATACTTGCCCACATCCTTGTACTCCGGCAGCGGAAGACGGATGGGATACTGGTACTCAGTGCCTTTCGCCTCAAAGGTCGTTCCGTCGAGGACCTTATCGTGGTACTCCGCAGGGACTGTCATAGTCTCATACGTTGACGTGTTGTCAGTATACCTGTACACGTGGTCCACGGTGTAGGTGATCTTCAGCATATTTTTGGGTTTATTCTGGAGGGCTTCGAGCAGCTTCGGGTCCCCGCCGCCGTATATGGCCAGCTTCGCGCTTTCGGGCTGGTGGAGCTCGCCGTCATACACCACTTCCGCCTTGCTCCCCTCCAGCCGGGCCCAGACCGCGTCCAGGGAGAACTGGTTGTGGCCGCTGCCTATATAGACCTTGTCCCCGCCCCAGAGGAAGGCGTTGTTCGTATTGTGGGGGTTGTAGCTCTCATCACCCTCCACCGTGGAATACCGTTTGTTGAGCCAGCAGATGAAGTTATAACCCTTATCTCCGGTGTATGCCGGTCGTCCGGCAAGCACCGTAATAGTCGTATCCTCGTCATGCAGCAATTTTTGTGTAGTCTCGTATTGATAGGACGCATCCATCGCCGCGTATTTTATCGCATGCTGATCCGTGGTATAGCCGCTGATCAAAAGCTTCGGACTTGTACTTGAAAAAGTCGCGTCCGGAACGGTCATGGTATAGCCCAGGATCGTGGGGGCGTCGGACCACACAGCGTAAAGGTCCACGCTCTCACTGGCCGACAGCTTGATCTCATCATTGATCTGCCGGGTCTTACCTGTAAAAACACCCACCACGTAGTCCACGTTTTTCATGGTGAGCTTGGCCCAATTACCCCCGTCCGGCGCAGTCTTAGACCAGCCCATGAAATAGTATGTGGTGTCGCCAACTTTAATGGTCCCGTTTTCGAGGCCAGTCCCGCATTCACTGATCTCCTTCAATGGGAACAGGAAGCCGCTTCCACTGGGCGTACCCTCGCTCTGTTTCTGTTTGGTGGGGTTATCCGCACTGCCGCGGGGGTCGTTCAGGTGATAGGTGATAGTGATGCCGTCATCGCCGCCGTCGCCATCACCGTCGCCGCCGGGAGTGGTGGACGGGTCCGCGAGGTCATACCTCGCCGTCGATTCGGTCAAGACATTGTCATACTTAAAGGTCACATTACCGCTTTTGACATTCTGCTCTACGCCATCAATACTGTATTTTCCGGAGATCGTAAAGCCAAACGTGTAGGAAGTGACATCCGCATATGCACCGTACTGAATATAAAACTTGATTTTAAAAGATTGCTTCGGCTCCAGGAACTGATTCTTCAAAATAATGTAATTAGTTTTACTAGAACTATCCACATCACCATAGACTTTATCCGTCTCATTTGGATTCACCCACTGGAGCTTTACACCGTATTTACTGTTTTCAATATTGTCTCGTTTCAGCTTAAGCCCATCGGTTCCACCTGAAAAGGAGGCGCTCCCCACGTTCTCCACAGTCATGACGAAGTATTTATTCTTATCGTCAGTACTCGAGCTATCTGGCTCCACAGTAAAAGACAGCACCGCCGCTCCCTCGCTCACCGCCGCGGGCGTCGAGGTGTCCCCCTGGGGTAGTTCATCCCCCTGGGGCTCGTCCCCAGCCGGGGCAGCCGTGGCCTCGGGGGCCTGGGTGGCCTCCGTGTTCTGGGCAGGGTCATCCTGCGGGTCGGATGTGGCCTCCGGCTCGCCGGTATCCGTATTGGCGTCGGTCTCGCTGTCCGTCTCCGTGGCGGGGGCCTCCGTTGCCTCCGGTACCTTCGTCTCCTCCGGGGCTTCCGTGGCTTCGGGGGCTTCCGTCGCCTCCGCGCCGCCGTAGCTCTCCTCGAATATGCCCGGCCCCTCTACGCCCGTGCCGCCGTCCCGCAGAGCAAAGCCGCCCGCGGACAGCATCATCAGCAGCGCCAGGGCCACCGAGATCAGCCTTGTGCCAAAGCCGTAATGAAAGTTGTTCCTCATGAAAGGAACCCCCCCCCACTAGGTTTTTACAGATTTTTACAGATATTGGGATATATGCAATTAAATTTACATAATTAATGTAAATATAGCACTTTAAATAAGAAAAATCAATAACCTTTTTCCCGTTTTTCCTATGATTTTCAGCGTTTTTACAAAAAGATCCGCAAACCGCAGAAAGCATAAAATAAGCCCCCCTTGTCAAAGGGGGGTGGTCCGAAGGACCGGGGGGATTGCCGTTGGACCAAGTACAATCCCCCAGTCATGCTTCGCATGCCAGCCCCCTTTCACAAGGGGGCCTTATTTTGACGCTATCCTACGTTTTCCTTTTCATACTGTAACATATACAGCTTGTGGTACTGTCCGTGCAGGTGGAGAAGCTCCTGGTGGGTGCCCTGCTCCAATATCTCCCCGTGGCTCAGGAGGATGATGTTGTCCGCGTGCTGGATGGTGGAGAGACGGTGGGCCACGATGAGCATGGTACCGATGTTCTTCATCTTCTCCAGGGACTCCTGGATGAGGATCTCCGTCTCCGTGTCGATGTTGGCGGTGGCCTCGTCCAGGATCATCACCTCCGGCCGGTGGATGATGGTCCGGGCGAAAGAGAGAAGCTGCCGCTGGCCGGCAGAGAAGTTGTTGCCCCGCTCCCGGACCACCTCGTCCAGGCCGCCGTCCAGCTTGTTGATGAAGTGGTCGGCGTTCACGTAGCGGCAGGCCTCCCATATCTGGTCGTCCGTGAAGGAGTCCTCCCGCAGGACGATGTTGGAGCGGATGGTGCCGGAGAAGAGGAACACGTCCTGGAGCATCTGGCCGAAGTGCTTGCGCAGGGACGCGATCTTGATGTGCTTGATGTCCACGCCGTCGATGAGGATCTGCCCCTTCTGGATGTCGTAGTTGCGGCAGATGAGGCCCAGGATGGTGCTCTTGCCGGAGCCGGTGGAGCCCACCAGGGCCACCGTCTGCTTCGGGGAGACGTGGAAACTCACGCCCTTCAGGACCCACTCGCCCGGCACGTAGGCAAACCACACGTCCTTGAACTCGATGTCGCCCTCGATGTGGTCCAGCTCGATGGCGTCCGGCTCGTCCACCAGCTCCGGGGCCATGTCGAACACGGCGAATATCTTCTCCGCCGAGGCGAAGGCCGACTGGAGCATGTTGAACTGCTCGGCCAGCATCTGGATGGGGTCAAAGAACTTGGATATGTACAGATAGAAGGTCACCGCCGTGCCGGAGGTGATGGTCTGGCCGAAGAAGCTCCGGTCCTCGATGTAGCCCTTGCCGCCCAGCCAGAACAGGCACATGACGGAGGAGATGTAGAGCATGTACACCATGGGCCGGAACACGCCGAAGACGTACATCTGCTGCTGGCGGGCCTTTTTGAGCCTGTCGCTCTTCTCCAGGAACTCGTTCATCTTCGCCTGCTCCCGGTTGAAGACCTGGGTGATCTTGATGCCGGACAGGTTCTCCGAGAGGAAGGTGTTGATGTCCGTGGTGGCGTCCTTCACCCGGCGGAAGGCCCGGCGGGTCAGCTTGCGGAAGATGATGGTGAACAGCAGCAGGAACGGCACGAAGCAGAGTATCATCAGCGTGAGGGCGTAGTTCAAAAGCAGCATGGCCCCCAGCACGCCGAACAGGATGAACACGTTCTTCACCATGTTCACCAGGATGTTGGTGAACATCATAGAGATGGCGTTGGTGTCGTTGGCCACGCGGGTCACCAGCTTGCCCACGGGGATGTTGTTGAGCTGCTCGTGAGAGAGGCTCTCGATGTGCACGAAAAGGTCCTGCCGCAGGGCGGAGAGGATCTTCTGCCCCACCTTCTGCAGGATGATGCTTTGCGCGTAGGTGCACACCATGCTCACGATGAGGAGCGCGGCGTATACCGTCACCATGGTGTACAGGCGCTTCAGCTCGAAGTCCGCTTTGATCAGCTCCTCGATGTCGCCCACCAGCACCGGGGATATCAGCGAGTAGGCGATGGACAGGAGCATGATGAACAGGACCAGGATGAACTGCTTGATATAGGGCTTGGCGTATTTGATAAGCCGCCTCATGATCTCCGAGTCGGTCATGTGCCGGTCGGCGCTGAGGCTGTCCTTCCGGCGCTTCACCACGTTCCACAGCACCACGAACAGCACCGCGAACACGCCGATGATGGCGCCCACGATCAGAAGGGGAAGATATTCACGCACTGAGACCGCCTCCTTCCTCCTCCAGCCTTTGCAGCTCCACCAGGTTCCGGTAGGCCGGGCAGGTGTCCAGAAGCTCGCTGTGGCGGCCCACAGCGGACACCCTGCCGTCCTCCAGGTAGATGATCTTGTCCAGACCCTCGATGGTGGAGATGCGGTGGGCGATGAGGATGGTGGTCCGCCCCTCCCGGGTGGTCCGGAGATTTTGCAGTATGGTCTTCTCCGTGTCCGTATCCACGGCGGAGACCGAGTCGTCCAGAATGAGGATGGGCGCGTCCTTCATCAGCGCCCGGGCGATGGAGATGCGCTGCTTCTGCCCGCCGGAGACGGTGACGCCCCGCTCGCCCAGGACGGTCTCATAGCCGTCCGTGAAGGCGGTCACGTCCTCGTCCACGTCGGAGAGGATGCCCGCTTCGCGCACCTTGTCCATGTCCGGGTCGTCCACGGCGAAGCCGATGTTCCGGGCGATGGTGTCGGAGAAGAGGAAGTTGTCCTGGGGCACGTAGGCGATGGCCGCCCGCACGTCCCGGATGGCCACGTCGTTCACGTCCCGGCCGTCCACGAACACGGTCCCGTCGGGCACGTTGTAGGTCCGAAGCAGCAGGTCCACGAAGGTGGTCTTCCCCGCGCCGGTCTTCCCCACCAGGCCCACGCTCTCCCCGGCGCGGATGGAGACGGTCACGTCCTCCAGAGCGTCGTACTCCCCGTCGGGATAGCGGAAGGTCAGGTGTTTGAACTCGATGTCGCCCTTCACATCCGGCAGCGCCGCCACGCCGGGCCGGTCTATCACGTCCTGCTCAGCGTCCAGAAGCTCCGAGATGCGCTTCAGGGACGCCCTGCCCCGGCTGGTCATGTCGATGAGCTCGCTGACCGCCATGATGGGCCAGACAGTGGAGTTGAAGTAGCCGATGAACTCCATGAGCTGGCCGGCGTTGAAGGTGCCCCGGTAGACCAGGTACCCGCCGTAGCCCAGGATGATGCAGATGACGCTCTCCACGAACATGTTCACCAGGATGTGCAGCAGCACCGACGCCCGGGTGAAGTCCACGTTGGCCTTCTCGTTCTCCTTGTTGAGCTTTTTGAAGGCCCAGAGCTCCTTGGCCTCCTTCACGAAGGCCTTGATGACGGCGATGCCGGAAAAGCTCTCCTGGGAGAAGTCGGAAAGATTGGAGAACGCCTCCTGCCGGATGTCCCACTTCTTGGACATGTACTTGCCGATGACGGCGCTGGAGGCTAAGAGCAGCGCCATGGGGATCATGGCCAGGCCCGTGAGCAGGTGGTCCATCCGCCACATCTTCCACACAGACATGCCCCCCAGGGCCGCCGCGTCCGCGAACATCAAAAGGCCGTTGCCGTAGCAGTCCTGGACCGTATCCAGGTCGTTGGTGAACAGGCTCATCATGTTGCCCACCTTGTTGACCTGGTAGTACTGGCGGCTCAGGTCCTTGGCGTGGTCGAACATCTCGTTGCGCAGTCCGGCCTCCACCTTGATGGCCGCGCCGAAGAAGCAGATACGCCACAGGAAACGGCACAATACGATGCTCAATATGACGCCCACCATGGGCATACAGATGCGGTCCAGGAGGAAGTCCATGTCGAAGGGCAGCATCACCCCGTCCACCATGACCTGGCCGTCGTTGATGCCGTTGATGACCATCTGGTAGAGGTTGGGGATCAAAAGCTGCAGATAGTCCACCGCCAGCAGCGCCGCCAGGCCCATCAGGAGCCTGCCGGCGTATTTTATATAGTATTTGTTGATATGCCTGCCCAGGATCATCGGTATGTAAGACTCCTTTTTCGGAGGAATTGTCACACGGCTACGGATTATAGCATATCCACCAGAGAAAGACAAGAGGGGACGCCGAATTTCAGCGTCCCCCTATTTAATTTTCCGCGTCTTATTACTCGATCACCCTACTGCACGCAATGGCGACAGAGCCTTTTCCGATGTGGCAGGTGACGGACAGGCTCAGCGGGCACATGTCTATCTCGTACCCGGGGAACCGCTCCAGCATCTGCTCCTTCCAGGCGGCTGCCTCCTCCTCGGTGCAGGTGTAGGCGCCCATGAGGTGGACCCTGCGGCCGGCGAAGCGCTCGGTGATGTCCTTCTCCATGGCGTCCAGCATCTTGAGCCGGGCGGCCTTCATGCCCCGGACCTTGGCGTAGGCGTCCAGCTTCTCCCCCTGGATCTGCAGCACAGGCTTGATGTTCAGCACCGCGCCCAGCGCCGCCCCGGCGGCGGTGACCCGACCGCCCTTTTTGAGGTACTTCAGGGTGTCCACGGTGATGTAGATGCTGGCCTCCAGCTTTTCCGCCATGAGCACGTTCACGATCTCCTCCGCGCTCATGCCTTTCCGGGCCATCTCCAGCGCGTCGAAGACCGACTGGCGCTGGGTGACGGAGACCCGCTGGTTGTCCACCACGAACACACGCCCGGCAAAGGGTTCGTCGTTCGCCAGGATGGCCGCCGTCTCGCAGGCGGTGGACAGGCCCCGGGAGATAGGGATGTGGATGACGGCGTCGTGATCCTTTAGAAGCTCGCTCCAGGCGTCCTCCAGGTCGCCGGGCGAGGGCTGGGAGGTGGAGATGTCCGCGTCCTCGTCCAGGCGCTTATAGAACTCCTCCCGGGTGAGGGTGATATCCTCCATGAACAGCTCGCCGTTGATGAAAAAGGGCGTGGGGATGACTTTGACGCCCAGGCGCTTTCCCTCGGCCTGGGTGATGCCGCTGTTGCTGTCCGTGGTGACCGCGATCTTTGCCATAGCGATTTCCTCCTTTTCCCAGCACACAGGTGGATTATATCAAATCCAATTCCTTCCTGCAACCGTCTTGATGCCCGGCGGAAAGAATTGGTAAAAGCGGCGAAGAAGTCCCCTTCTCCGCCGCTTTGTTTCATCGTATTTACCTAGCTTGTCAGGCCGCCGTCCTCCGTCACCGCCTCCGGAACGGTGTCATAGTCCCATTGGTGATCCGTGCCAGCCATCCAGTCGCTGGTGACGTTGAAGTAGTCCCAGTCGTCTTCCCCGTCCCCCTCGTCCCAGGTGGGGTCCGCGCAGTACCAGTTCCCGTTCAGCTCCACCATGTTCCAGGCGTGATTCTCCTTCCCCTTGTAGGCCGCGCCCAGCACGATCCGGCACTTCACGCCCGCCATGTCCATGAGGAGCTGGAAGGTGGAGGCGTAGCCCAGGCACACGCCCTCGCCGTTATAAAGCGGCCCGTAGGGATCATAGGAGTCCGGGTCGATCTGTGCCAGGGGGTCGTAGTGGGCCTGGTCATAGCGCACGTTCTCCGTGACCCACTTGTAGAGCGCCCGCTCCTTCTCGTAGTCGGTCATGTCATCGGTGACGCACTGGTCCACGATCTGGCGGGCTTTGTCCAGGATGGCGGCGTCCTTCTCGGTGAGGCCGGAGGCGTCGCCGCCCTCCCATGCCGCCAGGATGGCGGAGGTGTCGTATGGGACCATGAGTTCGTCCTCCGCCGGGTCCATGGGCCAGCGGGCGAACCAGCCGTAGCAGTCGTCCAGGACGATCTCGGCGAAGGCCGGGTCCTGGCAGATGAGCAGCGCCGCGTCGCCGTATCTCGTGGCGACGGCCGTGGACTGCTCCACCAGCTTGGCCTGTTCCGGCTCGTAGCCGGCGAAGTCCCCGGCCCGGCGGTCGATATAATCGCTGAGGGCTTTGGCGGCGTCTTTGGCCGCGTCCCGGTCGGTCATGCGCAGCACGGCCACCTCGAAGGCCTCCGCCCCGCCGGCCCGGTAGATGGCAAGATCGGTCACCTCGTCCGGGTCCACGCCGTAAAACTCCGTCATGTAGTAGCGGAGGGTATCCCCGTCCGCCGCCTCGTCCAGCCGCTCCAGGGCATTCACGTCCCGGCCGTCGAAGGCCGCGATCCGCCGGGCGATCTTGTCCGGGGTGACATACGTATCCAGGGAGGCGGCGATCACGTCCTCCTCCGTCAGCTCCGCTTCCGGCGCCTCCGCCGCCCGGGCGCATACCGCCGGCAGCAGCATCAGGACGGCGATGAACGCCGCCAGAGTTCTCTTCACAGGTAAAGACCTCCTTGTCCCAAGGGGACAGCACAAGTCTAATCGTCTCCGTCCCGCTTGTCAAGGGCGTCCTCCCGGGGCGTATAGCGCCCGGACCTGCGCCGCTCCTTCACGCACTGGGTCAGCAGATACTCGATCTGCCCGTTCACGGAGCGGAAGTCGTCCTCCGCCCAGGCGGCCAGGTCGGCGTAGAGCCCGCCGGATATGCGCAGTAAAAGCTGCTTTTTCTCGTTGGGGGCCGCCATGGGGTATCAGTACAGGCTCCCGGAGTTGACCACGGGCTGGGCGTCCTTGTTGCCGCACAGGACCACCAGCAGGTTGGACACCATGGCCGCCTTCCGCTCCTCGTCCAGGTCCACCACACCGCCCTTGTTCAGCCGGTCCAGGGCCATCTCCACCATGCCCACGGCCCCGTCCACGATCATCTTCCGGGCGTCGATGATGGCGCTGGCCTGCTGCCGCTGGAGCATGACCGCAGCGATCTCCGGCGCGTAGGCGAGGTATGTGATGCGCGCTTCCAATATCTCCAGTCCGGCCATGTCCACCTTGCCCTGGATCTCCTTGCGGATGCGCTCGGCCACCACCTCGCTGGAGCCGCGGAGAGAGCCCTCGTCGGCCACGCCGTCGCCGGTGGTATCCACGTTGGGGGATACGTCGTAGGGATAAAGCCGCACCACGTTGCGAAGCGCGCTGTCCGTCTGGATGGAGAGGAACTCCACGTAGTTATCCACGTTGAACACGGCCTTGGCGGTGTTCACGATGCGCCAGATGACCACGATGCCGATCTCCACAGGATTGCCCAGGCAGTCGTTGATCTTCTGCTTGTTGTTGTCCAATGTCATGACCTTCATAGAGAGCTTCTTGCTGGCCATGGCCATGGCCATATCCATGCTCACGCCCTGTTCCAGGTTGATGCTCACGCCGCCGTCGCCCTTTCTGCGGCCAGAGGAGCTGGTGCTGCCGGTGCTGGGCTTGGTGCCCGCGGCGGGGTTCACCGCGGAGCAGAAGGGGTTGACCCAGTAAAAGCCCTCGCCCTTCAATGTGCCCACGTACTTGCCGAACAGGGTCAGCACCAGGGCCTCCTGGGGCTTCAGGACCTTCAGGCCGCACAGCAGTATCCAGCCGAGCAGGCACCACACCACGCACACCGCGATGACGGCCACCTCCGCCGCGCCATTCATCTTCACCGCGGCGGTGATGATGCCCGCGGCGGCGGCGATATACGCCGCCAGCACGCCCAGCAGCACCGCCATGCCGTGCTTTCTGCCCTTCAGTTCGATCTCCTCGGTATATTTCTGTTCCATGGGTCCGGACCTCCTCGTTATTTGATGATATCATAATGATATCACTATGCTAACGCCCTGTCAAGAGCGTTTTGGAAATAAAAAACCTCCCTCTGACGAGGGAGGCGATTGGGGTCCCCATGAAAGCCCAGCGAATGCGGGTTTCATGGGGAAAAGGAAGAAGAGCTTTGACCGATGAAGGACTCTGGCTTGCCAGAGTCTTGAATCTTCAAAGCCCTTCTGACGCTATTCTACAGGATGTATCCCGTAGGAATTGAGCTGGTCCTCCAGGGTCTCGATGCGATGGCGCTGGACCAGGAAGCGGTTGCGGCTGGTGAGCCCGCCGATGATATACAGGAGGATGATGAGCCCAAAGCAGATGGTGGTGAAGGGGTTATCGTGCTGCACCTTTCCCCCGCCGGTCATGACCATCACGCTGTGGACCACCCTGGACACCGTATAGGGGATGGCGTAGCAGACCGCACAGAGGATGGTGGCGATCTTGGGCACGATCATCATGCACCGCCTGTTGGCGAAGTACCTCAAAAGCGGCAGGATGCAAAAGATGGCGGAGATCACGCTGAGGGCGATGATGGCGTAGGTGAGATAGGGCACCGCGTCATGGCACAGAGCGTGCATGGAAAACAGTGTCACGGACGCGGGCGCGGTGTTGTCCGTCACCTGGATGGCGGGCAGGAACCAGAACGCGATGAGCGCCCCGTTCATGGCCACCGCCAGCAGGCAGAAGATGATGGTGAACACCCGTGCCGCGGAGACGTACTTTTTCTTGGGCGCCGTGCCCCCCTTGGGGCCGGGAGGCGTGACCACGACCGTAGGCGCGCCGGGCACCGGCGTACCGCAGGTGGGGCATACCCTCGCCTGGGGGTTCAGCTCATGCTTGCAGTTGGGACATACCATGTGTCAGACCTCCTTATAGTTTTGCCGGTGACTGTACTGTTAAAACAGGCCGCCCAGATTGCCCAGGCCCCCGGTGAGGCGGCTCATGGACTGAGCGGAGGCGTCCTCCGCCTTGCGCAGGGCCTCGTTCACCGCGGCCATGATCATATCCTGGAGCATCTCCACATCCTCGGGGTCCACGGCTTCGGGGTCGACGACCAGCTCGGTCAGCTCTCGCTTGCCGGACACCGTGGCCTTCACCACGCCGCCGCCGGCGGCCGCCGTATATGTTGCCTGCTCCAGCTCCTCCTGCATCTGCATCAGGTTCTGCTGCATCTTCTGGGCCTGCTTCATCATGGCGGCCTGGTTCATGCCGCCGTATCCGCCGCCCCGGAACTGATTTCTACCCATGGTCGTATCTCCTTGTGATGTAAGTATTATTCAAACTTGATATTGCCGAACCGGCTCAAGGCGTTGAGCTTGTCCATGTCGGGCTTGGCCGCCGGGGCCGCCCCCTTGTCCGCGAACGTCACCCGGATATCCCGGCCGGTGAGCGTCTTGAGCTCCTCCTGGAGCATGCTCTGCACGGCGGGGGTGCCCAGCATCATCTTGGCGATGGGGGTCCCGAAGGCCACGGTCATGGTGTCCCCCGCCAGCGACCCCGACACCTGGGTGGGGGTGTTCAGCATGGCGTGGGCGCCCATATCCATCTTCCCCGCCATGGCCTTCACCAGCGCGTCCCACAGCGCCCCGCTGTCCTCCGCAGCTGGTGCGGGCGCAGGCGCGAGCGCCGGTTCCGGCGCGGGCGCGGGTATATTTGGTACAATGTTCCCCTCCGCCGGGGGCGCTTCCTCGTCCGTGTACCAGGGAGGCTCCTCCTCAGTGGCAGGCGCGGGGGCCGGTTTCTGTTCCTTCTTAGGTGCAGGCTTCTCCTCCACAGGCACCGCCGGGGCCGCTGCCGCCGGGAGCGCGGCGCCGTTTTTCAGCGCGGCCTCCAGCATGGATATCCGGTTTTTCAGCCCCTGCAGAGAATCCCCCGTCTCGGGCACGCACAGGCTCACGAGGCACATCTCCGCGGCCCTTCTGGGCGACGGCCCGCCGGTGTCCGCGGCCCGGATGGCGTTCAGGCCGTCCATGAGCCGCGCGCCTGGTATCTGAGCGGCGAACCGGCGCAGCGTGGCCATATCGTACACGCCGCTTACAAGGCTCTCGCCCCCCTTGGGGGCCACCTGCAGCAGCAGCACGTCCCGCATGAGGCCAGCCAGCTCGTCCAATATGCCGGACGGCTCCTTGCCGTCCTGCCAAAGATCCGCGAAGACCCGCAGGGCCCGCTCCGTATCCCCCGCCGCCACGGCCTCCAAAAGCTCCGCCGTCCGGCGGCTCCCGGCCAGGCCCATGGCGGACAGGACCGCCGCCTCGTCTATGTGCTCCGTCGCGGCGCACTGGTCCAGCAGGCTCAGCGCGTCCCGCATGCCGCCGTCGGCCATCCTGGCCAGCAGCGCCGCGGCCGCGGGCTCCAACGTCATGCCCTCCTGCCCCGCCACGTAGGTGAGCCGCGCGGCGATATCCTCCGGCTCGATGCGGGTGAAGCTGTGCCGCTGACAGCGGGACACAATGGTGGGCAGTATCTTCTGAGGCGCCGTGGTGCACAGGATGAACATCACGTGCTCCGGCGGCTCCTCCAGTATCTTCAAAAGGGCGTTGAACGCCATGGAGGACGTGGCCAG
>CANRNF010000036.1 GCA_947631865.1 uncultured Oscillospiraceae bacterium
CATCACCGTCACCGACGTGACCCGCCTGCGGGTCCAGGGCAACATCAACGAGATGAACGCCTACGCCCTCACCGAGGGCATGGCCATGCGCATCCGCTCCCGGGTGGACACTGAGCGGACCTGGACCGGGAGCCTGTCCGGGATCGACTGGGAGAACCCGGTGAAGAACGACAACAACGGCATGGTGTATGTCTCCTCCTCCGGCTCCGACGAGATGACCCAGTCCAGCAAGTACCCCTTCTACATAGAGCTGGACAACACCGACGGGCTCATCCTGGGCCAGCACGTGTACATCGAGCCGGACACCGGAGAGGAAGAGGAAACAGAGCCCGCCGGGCCCATGGTGCCCATGTACTACATCGCCTATGAGGAGGACGGCACGGCCTACGTCTGGGCGGAGGGCAGCGGCGAAAAGCTGGAGAAGCGGACCGTGACTCTGGGGACCATGGACGAGATGACCGGGGCCTATGAGATCACCGACGGCCTCACCGAGGACGACTATATCGCCTTCCCCGAGGAGGGCCTGGAGGAGGGCCAGCCCACAGAGCGGTTCGACCCGGAGGCCGTGGCCGAGGAGCCCATGATGGACGGCGATATGATGTCGGCCGGCGAAGCGGGCTTCTGACGGGGGTACGCCATGCTTCTTGAGATGAAGGACATATGCAAGGACTACCCCCAGGGCAAAGAGGTCGTGAAGATCCTGAAAAACGTGGACCTGACCGTGGAGGAGGGGGACTACCTTGCCATCATGGGCCCCTCCGGCTCGGGCAAGACCACCCTCATGAACATCATCGGGTGCCTGGACGTGCCCACCTCGGGGAGCTATTCCCTCAACGGAGAGGACATCTCCCGGGCCTCGGAGAACCACCTGGCGGACGTGCGCAACTCCACGCTGGGCTTCGTGTTCCAGAGCTTCTATCTGCTGCCGAAGCTGTCCGCCCGGGACAACGTGGCCCTGCCCCTGCTGTACGCGGGGGTGAAGAAGCGGGAGCGGTCCCGCCGGGCCGTGGCGGCCCTGGAGATGGTGGGCCTGGGAGACCGGGTGGACTTCATGCCCAACCAGCTCTCCGGCGGCCAGCAGCAGCGGGTGGCCATCGCCCGGGCCATGATAAACGAACCGAAAATACTGCTGGCCGACGAGCCCACGGGCGCGCTGGACAGCACCTCCGGCCATCAGGTCATGGACCTGTTCGACCAACTGAACGCCGCCGGCACCACCATCGTGCTCATCACCCATGAGCCCGCGGTGGGCCAGCGGGCAAAGCGCGTGCGGCGCATTTTGGACGGCCGGCTTCTGGCGGAGGGAGAAGGAGGAGTAGGCGATGCCTGGTAAACACGCGGCCCCGGAGGGACCACCGAAAAAGAAAAAGAGCGGGAAGAAGAGCGGACGGAAGGCGGTGGCCATCGTCCTGGTGTGCCTGATATTGCTGGGCGCAGCGGGCGGCGGCGGATACTACCTTCTGCAAAAGCGCGCCAATTCCACGGAGGTCAACGTCTACCCCGTGAACCAACTGGGCTACGTGAACGACTGGGCCGAGCGGGTCCAGACCGGCGGCATCGTCACCGCGGACAGGATGCAGGCCGTGCGCCTCAGCACCACCCAGACCGTGACGGACATATTCGTGGAGGAGGGCCAGACCGTAGAGGTGGGCGACCCCATCCTGGCCTTCGACACCACCCTTAGCGAGGTGGAGCTGGAGCGGGCCCGCATCGAGATAGAGAAGAAGAAGCTGGACATCCAGGACGTGAAGAAGGAACTGGCCGAGATCGACACCTACAAGATCGGCACCCCCGGCGGGGGGTATTCCTACGTGCCCCCCGTGACCTCGGAGCCCCTGGTGCTGCAGCCCACGGCCGTGCCCTATTTCCAGGGGGGCAGCGGCAATGTGATGGACCCCTACGTGTTCCTGTGGGAGGAGGGGCGGCTCATCGACGACGTGACCATCCGGGCGCTGCTCACCATGGCCCTGCCCACCCCGTCGCCGGAGCCCACCTTCGTGCCCATGAACACCCCGGATTGGTCGGAGGGGCTGCCCCTCATCAGCAGCGAGCCCTCTGAAGGCGCGCCCATGGCCCCTGAGACGGCCATGGAGGCCCGGCCCACCCCTGTGGGCGGCGGACAGCTCTATTCGGTCCGGGCCCTGCTGGCCCCGGCCCGGGGCCTTCTGCGGGCGGCGGAGGGAGAGCCCGACTATGGCGAGGCCGCCACGGAGCCCCCCGCCCCGACCGAGGCGCCCGCCCCCACAGACGCCCCCGCGCCCACCGATGAGCCCTTTGAGCCCGTGGAGACCCCTGTGGCGCCGGTGGAGGATGAGCCCTGGGCCCAGGATACCGTCCCCCCTGAGGAGACGGATCCTCCTGTAGAGGATGAGGAGCCTTCCACTCCCGAGCCCACGGAGACGCCGGAGCCCAGCGAGAGCCCTGAACCCAGCGAGAGCCCGGAGCCCAGTGAGAGCCCGGAGCCCAGTGAGAGCCCTGACCCGGACGCCTCCGCCTCCCCCGAGCCCACCCGCGGACCCACGGGCGCGGAGTATTACCTGGTCTTCGAGATGCGGGAGAGCAATTCCATGCAGGGCGAGGTGACCCGGGTATTTGAGATACGCTTTGCGCTGGTGAACGGCGACTGGGCCTTCGAGGTGGTCCAGCCGGCCTATGTGCCCTATATCCCGGAGACCGATGAGCCGGAGGATGACTTCGGCGGGTTCGTGGGCGGCTTCTCCGGCCAGTACTACTCCGCGGAGGAGATCGCCAAGATGCGGGACGACGCCAAGCGGCGGCTTTTGGACCTGAACCTGTCCCTGCGGGTGGCGGAGCAGGAGCTCAAAGAAAAGCAGTTCGAGCTTTCCAACGGCGAGGTGCTTTGCACCACGGCAGGCGTGGTCAAGAGCGTGCTCACCCCCGAGGAGGCCCTGGCCAGCGACCAGCCGGTGGTGATGATCTCCGGCGGCGGCGGATACTATGTGGACTGCTATATGAGCGAGTTCGACCTGGAGTACATGGGCGTGGGCGATACGGTGACCGTGGAGGATTACCGCAGCGGCAGCACCCTGGAGGGCACCATCACCCAGGTGTCCCAGTACCCGGCGGGCGAGGGCGGCAACAGCAGCAGCTATTACTACTACGACAGCGGCAACAGCAACGTGACTACCTACCCCTTCACCATCGAGATAGGCGAGGACGCGGATCTGCGGGAGGGCTACAGCGTGAGCGTGTACTACTCCCCCGCGGAAAAGCTCCAGCAGAGCGGCGGGGACGGGTCCTACTTTGAACTGAACGACATGTTCATCCGCCGGGAGAACGGCCGGGCTTACGTGTACGCTATGGGCGCCGACGGCCGGCTGGAGCAGCGGTTCCTCACCACCATGGGCGGGGACGGCTACAGCACCCGGGTGGTGGACGGACTGGATATGGAGACGGACTACGTGGCCTTCCCCTATGGCCGCGCCGTGAAGGCGGGGGCCAAGGCCGTGGTCCAGGAGGATATAAGCGTCCTCTATGACGGCTACTGATATCTGAGGAGGCGGTACCGTGTTTGAGAATATCTCCCTGGCCTTCCAGGGCATATGGGGCCACAAGATGCGGTCGTTTCTGACCATGCTGGGCATCATCATCGGCATCGCCGCCATCATCACCATCGTGTCCACCATCAAGGGCACCAACGACCAGATCAAGGAGAGCCTCATCGGCTCCGGCACCAACGCGGTCACCGTGCAGCTCTATCAGGACACCTATCCTTACACCATCTCCCAATGGAACCCGGCCCCGGAGGGCGTCCTCCCCGTGGCGGAGGAGACCCGCCAGGAGCTGGAGGAGCTGGACAGCGTGGTGGCGGTGAGCTGCTACAACACCCGCCGGGTGGACAGCTACGAGAGCGATGTGTGCTACCAGAACAAGGGCTTTTCCGGCGAGATATACGGCGTGGATGAGAGCTATTTTTCGGTGGCCGGATACCGGCTCAGCCACGGCCGGAACTTCCTGGAAGAGGACTTCGCCAGCTTCCGGAAGGTGGCCATCCTGGACGCCGGGGCGGTGGACAGCCTCTTCGTCAACAAGGACCCCGTGGGCGAGATACTGGAGATCAAAGGGGAGCCCTTCACGGTGGTGGGCGTGGTGGATAAGAAGGCCCAATCCGGCTACGCCATCGAGTCCTACCGGGACTATGTGATGTACGCCCAGAACTCCAGCGGCGGGAAGGTGTTCATCCCCGGGACGGCCTGGCCCATCGCCTACAACTTCGACGAGCCCCAGGCGGTGATATTGAAGGCCGCCAGCACCGACGACATGACCACCATCGGCCAGAAGGCGGAGGACATCCTCACCAAGGCCCAGATCACCGCCTCCACCGGGAATTTCTCCTACAAGAGCGACGACCTGATGGGCCAGGCGGCCCAGTTGCAGGAGTTCTCCAACGCCACCAACAACCAGCTCCTCTGGATCGCGGGCATATCCCTGCTGGTGGGCGGCATCGGCGTGATGAACATCATGCTGGTGACGGTCACGGAGCGGACCCGTGAGATCGGCCTCAAAAAGGCCATCGGCGCCCGGAAGCGGCGCATCCTGTGGCAGTTCCTGACGGAGGCGGCGGCCCTGACCAGCATCGGCGGGATACTGGGCGTGGGCGCGGGTCTGGGCCTGAGCCGGTTCATCGCCTCGGCCATGGGCACGCCCACCGCCGTGAGCTACCCGGCCATCGCCGTGGCGGTGCTGTTCTCCATGTTCATCGGCGTCATCTTCGGCATGATCCCCGCCGTAAAGGCGGCGAATCTGAACCCGATAGACGCGCTGAGAAGAGAATAAGAAACAAGGACCTGCTGAAAGGCAGGTCCTTTCCTTTGTGAAGGCCCCCTCTGACGAGGGAGCTTTATTCTTATGTGTTCGCCTGGTGCAAGGCGGGATTTCGTAAAAGTCAGGTTTGACTCCGAAAACGTCAGGGCCGGCGCGTTGAAAGCGCCGGTCTGGCCATGGTAAAATTTAAAAAAGAAAAAGGAGAGAAAGAATTTTGCTCCGCGCCGGCCCTTTTGGGCGGAGGGGACGTATAAAGAGGCGGAACACAAAGTTGGGAAACGACGCATGTGCGTTTCAAATACATTTTCAGAAGGAGACACAACGATGAACGAGGAAATGCTGAAAAAGCTGAGGGGGGGTTAAGTCCCCTGAAGAGGTCCTGACCATTGCCAAGGAGTATGGCAAGGAACTGACCCTGGAGCAGGCCAAGGAGATATTTGACCGGGTGAAGGCGGTCGCGACCGGCGAGCTGCCCGACGACCTGCTGGAAGGTGTCGCCGGCGGCAACTTGCAATGGATTAGGGAGACGAGAGAGTTTATGGGCAGCCTGTTTGGCAAATGATCCTAAACAGCGAAAAGGGGCTGCCACATCTTCGGCAGCCCCTCGTCATATTCCATGAGGATGCGGAGGATATATCATGGCCGGAGGGACAGGAGCGGCGGACCGGATGGAAACGCTGGACGAATTCGTGGCGCGGCACAGGGAGGACTTTGTCGAGGGACGGGTGGACATGCTGGGCGTCAACCTTGCCGCGGACGGCGGGCATGGACCGGCGTTCAAGATCTATTACGCGGACAAGGCTGGTGGGGGGAGGACCCATCCCATGATCGAGTTCCTGCGTCAAAAGGACATGGTCCGCAGCGTTTCCATGGTGGAGGACAAAGACGACCCGGAGAGGCTTCGCTATGACGTCCGGCTCGCCCATGAGACAAGGGAGAATATGGAGGATGTGTTCCGCTGGCTGCAGGAGAACACCGGGATATTCCCTCTGTGCGGCGATGAGATCAGAAATCTGGCCGCCATGAAGGTGACCGACGGCCAGACGGAGGACCTGAGCGCGCTCAACTTTCTGGGGTGTATGTCCGTGGGAGATACCGTCACAGTGCTGAAGTGCCATTATTCTACCGGGATCGGGAGCTGTAAATACCACATTACGGACGAGTACTATCTGGACTATCTGAGGGACTGCGGCATCCCCGCCTTCGCCCGGCTCTCCCAGATGACCCGCGCCGCGCTGGGGCACTGCGGAGGATATCTCTGGGGCGCGGGCGCGGACTACTGGCTGACGGGTGAGAAGAAGTACAAGATATACGTTCAGCTCTCATTTTTCCTGTACCAGGGGCTGATAGAGATGTTTGAAAAAGAGGCCCCGCTCATGGCGGAGCAGATCGGGCGCCTGATGCTGTGGAGCGTCGGGCATCCGGAGTTTATGTGCATGGGTTTCGGGCTGGCCCTGGACGAACAGAACAGGCTGTCCCTCAACTTTTACTACCATTACAAAAGAGATAACGGGCCGGTGCATTGAAGACAGCCGCAGCCGGAGAGCTGTCCGACGGCCTGCTGGACGTCGTTGCCGGCGGCACCTACATTGACGATTTCGGAGTTTGGATCGGCAGCCTGTTCGGCGAATGATCCCAAACTGGAAAAGGAGCTGCCACACCTGTGGCAGCTCCTTCGTTTATAACTGTTTACGGAACCATTCAAATATCGCTTTTCCGTCCGCCGTATCCGGCCGGGCGTGGGCGAAGGCCATGCGCTCCGGGTGGAACTGGACCCCCAGGATGGGGAGGTCCTCGTGCTCCACCGCCTCGATGACCCCGTCCGGAGCCGTGGCGGTGACGCGAAGGCCCGTCCCTATCCGGCCCAGGCCCTGGTGGTGGGCACTGTTGACAGACGCCTCCGGGCCGTACAGCCGGTGCAGGAGGCTCCCGGTCTCTATGGCGGCGGGGTGGACGCTGTCGTCGTGGTCATGGGCCATGTGGGCCGCCGCCGTGGGCAGGTCCTGTATAAGGTCCCCGCCGAAGTACACATTCAGCACCTGGTGGCCCCGGCAAATGCCCAGCACCGGTTTTCCCGCCTTTACGAACAGGTCCAGGGCGGTGAGCTGCGCCTCGTCCAGGGGCGGGTCGATGTCCCGGGAGCCCCGGTCCTCCTGGCCGAAGCGGCTGGGATGGATATCCCCGCCGCCGGGCAGCAGCAGTCCCGCGCAGGGGGCGGCCTCGGCCGGGGAGAGGGTCACCACGGGCTCCAGGCCCATGGCCTCCAAGGCGGCGATATAGTTGCCTACCCGGTCAACATAGCCCAATATGGCAACTGTTTTCACGGGCCCGCTCATAGGTCGCAGGCGGCCATGTCCGCCAATGTCTCCCCACGGATGATGACCCGGTCGGCGCCGCTGCGGAGGGCTGCCATGGGCGGCCGGGGGACCCGGTTATAGTGGGAGGCCATGGAGTAGTTGTAGGCCCCGGTGACCAGCACGGCCAGGATGTCGCCGGCTTTCGCCTTTTGCAGGGGCACATCCTCGCCCAGAAGGTCGCCGCTCTCACAGCAGCGGCCCGCCAGGGTGACCCGTTCCGTCTGGGGCTCCCCGGCCCGGTCGGCGATCAGGGCGCTGTGGCGGGCGCCGTAGAGGGCGTAGCGAGGGTTGTCGCCCATGCCCCCGTCTACGGCCACATAGCAGGCGCCGCCGGGGACGGACTTCACGTTCTGCACGGTGTAGAGGGTGACGCCCGCGGCGGCCACGATGCCCCGGCCCGGCTCCAGGATGACCTCGGGAAGGGGGTAGCCGTACCGGGCGCACTGCTCCCGCAGCCGGTCGGCGACCTTCTTGATCATGGCGGCGCAGTCGGGGGCCTGCTGGCCCTCCTCGTAGGACACGGCGAAGCCGCCGCCCAGGTCCAAAATGGAGGCGGTGCAGCCCGTCTCCCGGCGGACGGCATCCAGAAACGCGGTCATCACGTCCGCCTCCAGGCAAAAGGGGTCCGCGTCGAAGATCTGGGAGCCCACATGGCAGTGGAAGCCCCGGAGGGCGATGTTGGGCAGAGCCAGGGCCTTTTTCGTCACGGCCAATGCCTGGCCCGTGGGGATGGGGACGCCGAACTTCACGTCGATGACGCCGGTGTTCACGGCGGCGAAGGTGTGGGGGTCGATGCCCGGGGTCACCCGCAGCAGCACGTCCTGGCGCGCGCCGGTCTCACCGGCGACGGCGTCGATGCGGCAAAGCTCCTCCTCCCCGTCCGCGGCGATGAGACCCACGCCGCTCTCGATGGCATAGCGGATGTCCGCCGCCGTCTTGGCGTTGCCGTGAAAGCAGATGTCCGCCGCCGGGAAGCCCGCCGCGAGAGCGGTGTACAGCTCGCCGGAGGACACCACGTCCAGGCCCATGCCCTCCTCCTTCGCCCAGCGGCACAGCTCCTTGCAGCACAGGGCCTTGGAGGCGTAATAGGGCTTGCTGCCTGCGGGGAAGTTCTCCTTCATAGCGGAGACATACAGGCCCATCCGCTCCCGGACCATGTCCTCGTCCAGCAGGTAGAGGGGCGTGCCGTATTTTTTTGCCAGGGCCAGGGTGTCCACACCGCCCAGACACAGGTGGCCCTGTTCGTTTACGGTCAGATTCGGCTGTTTCAGCATGGGACCATGTCTTCTTTCGATAAAATAAGCCCTGCCATAGACGGACAGGGCGAAAAATGTTATACTAGCTGACGCGGGTTCGCCTCCCGTCAGCTATGTCCATCGTTACCAATATATTACAGCGAACGCGCCGTGGATGCAAGCCTTTTCCGGCGCGGGAAGGAGAGAGATATGAATACGCCCGGGGAGATCGCCGCGGCCTATGTAGAGGTCGGGCGCAATAAAGCGGTAATGCCAAAGGGGAGGATGTTCCTTCTGGCGGTCCTCGCGGGGATGTTCATCGCCTTCGCCGGGACGGGCTCGGTGATCGGCTCCGCCGCGGCGGGAAAGCTGGCGGGGGCGTGTGTGTTCCCGGCGGGTCTCGCCATGGTGGTGATCGCGGGCAGCGAGCTTTTTACCGGCAACAACCTGATGGTCATCTCCCTGCTGGAAAAGCGCATCACTATCGGTCAAATGCTCCTGGCCTGGGCCGTCGTGTACATAGGCAACTTCGCCGGATCTCTGCTGGTGGCGGCCATGACCGTCTGGGGCGGGACCTTCGGGGCCTGGTATGAGTCCCTCGTGGCCACGGCGGTGAGCAAGGTGTCCATGCCTGTTGCCGAGGCGGTGCTGCGGGGCGCGCTGTGCAACGTCCTGGTGTGCGCGGCGGTGTGGATGGCCATGGCGGCCAGGGACGCCGGGGGCAAGGTGCTGAGCCTCTACTTCCCGGTGATGGTGTTCGTGCTGTGCGGGTTCGAGCACTCCGTGGCCAACATGTTCTTCCTGCCCGCGGGGCTCTTTGCTGCCGGACGGTACGGCGCCGCGGCGCCGGAGCTCACCTGGGGAGCCGTGTTCCTGAAGAACCTGCTGCCCGTCACGGCGGGGAACATCCTGGGCGGCGCGGGCCTGGGCCTGGCGCTGTGGAAGGCCCATATGCCGAAAGCGACGAGGTAAGAATATAAAAAACAAATGGCCGGACGGGAAAAATTTCCCGTCCGGCCTGCGCTTGTCAAAACCAAGTTTTGACCGCGCGGATTTGATCTGCTCGGCGGGAGTAAATCCCGCCGGCATAATCCAAAAGCCTGATGTATTGCGGCCTTTGGATTTACGCGCGGCCCGCCGCGCGGCTCGGCCTGACCGGCCTTCGCGCCCGTTATTGTCCGACAGATACAAATGGCCGGACGGGAAAAATTTCCCGTCCGGCCTGTCCGCCGGTCACGCTCCCCCGAGCGTGGCTTTTTTGTCGTGTATCTTCCGGGCGATGTATACCGCCGGAGTGTCCAGAAGGCTGGTGGCCACGTAGATGATGTAGCCCGCCAGGATGATGTGGGTCAGCAGGGCGGGGGTGTAGCCCTCCATGCCTGCGAAGGCCGCCAGGTTGAAGAGGATGGTATTCACCAGCTGGCTGATCAGGGTGGAGCCGTTGTTGCGAAGCCACAGGAACTTCCGATGCTGGCCGAACTTCCTGTCCGTGAAGTCCCACCACTTGTGGTACAGCCACACGTCCAGAAATTGGCTCACGGCGTACACGCTCATGCTGGCCAGGACCATCCGGGGGGTGGTGGAGAAGATGGCCCGGATGGAGGGCATGGCCCAGTCGCTCTCCGCCGGCTTGTAGAGCATCCAGCTGCAGGTGAGCAGCGCGAAGAACGCCGAAGCGCCGACGCCTAAAAATACCGCCCTGTTGGCCGCCTTTTTCCCGGAGTTCTCGCTGAGGATATCCGTGATGAGGAACGTGGCCGCGAAGAGCACATTGCCCAGGGTCTGCTCCATGCCAAAGGCGTTGACCAGGATGAGCACCTCGATGTTGGACAGGATGGTCACCGTCACCGTCATGCAGTAAAGGCCCGTGTCGCCCGCCAGCCGGTAGGCCAGCAGCACCGCCCCGAAGATGAATGCCACGGAGGCGGCCAGGATGAGTTCATTCATTCAATTTTCCTTCCCGGAGACACAGCAAGGGGAGCGCTACCGCGCTCCCCTGATAGATGGTCTCCTCGCCGTAGTTTTGATTTTACACCAGTTTTACCGGTGTAGGGCAGGATGGTCACGAACTGCCCAGTTTGCCGATATGAATTTGCTGTTTCATACTATACAGTATGAAAGTGCGGTTGTCAAGAGTCTTCGCCTTCATTTTCCAGATATTCGTAGTATTCCGCCTCGCAGGCGAAGAGCATGTATCGGCCGTCTACCAGACCGTAAAACCCGGACGCTGTGAAATATCCGCGCATCGTAAGACGCCTCCTTTATCGTTGTGGCTATACTGTACCAGCATAGGTGGGTGATAAACCGGACAGCAACGGGGCTTGGCAAAAGGGGGGTCCATAGGGTATAATAGCGCCAAAGCCGCTATTATACATCCAAACTGATCTATGTATGTTACCGGAGAGAGAAAGACGATGATATACATCCTCTACAACCCAAAGTCCAACAACGGCCGGGGCACCGAAGGCCTGGACGCGGTCATCGCCGCGGCGGGCGAGCGCCATCCGCAGGAGACCCCGGAGCTGGTGGACGTGACGAAGGAGGACGAGGCTGCCCTGCTCATGGCCATGGGCCCGGCGGACGAGGCCATCCTCTGCGGCGGGGACGGGACGCTCCACTATCTGGTGAACGCGCTGGACGGGCGGGTGCCCACGGCGCCGCTGTATCTCTGGCGGATGGGTACGGGCAATGACTTCCTCCGGGACGTGCTGGGGAAGAAGAAACAGCAGATGCTGCTTTTGAACCCCTATCTGGAGAACATCCCCACGGCGGAGGTGAACGGCCGCCGCGTACGGTTCATCAACAACGTGAGCTTCGGTCTGGATGGCCAGACCTGCGAGCTGGGGGAGCAGGAGAAGGCCCGGCTGGGCCGGCCGGTGAATTACATCTTCGTGGCACTGCGGCTGCTGTTCCGGGACTACCATCCGGCGAAGGCATCCGTCACCGTGGACGGGGAGACCCGGACCTATGAGCGGGTGTGGGTGGCCTCCGCCTTCAACGGCCGGTACGTGGGCGGCGGCATGAAGCTGGCCCCCGGCCAGGATAGGCGGAGCGACAAGCTCTGCTGCGTGGTGCTCCACAGCCTCAGCCGGGCCAGGGCCCTTCTGTACATCGCCAGCGTCCTGTGGGGCGGGCACGTGAAGCTGAAGGTGTGCGACGTGCGCTACGGCCACGACATATCCGCTGCCTTCGACATCCCCATGGGCAACAACCTGGACGGGGAGCCCACGGCCAGGACCAGGACCTACCGGGCGGCCAAGTGAGCCTGTCCGCCGCTTGCATGAACGGCGGGGTTATGGTACAATAACTGAGCGAATGACGTAAGGAGAGGAGGCGTATCCATGGACGAGCTGAAGCTGGTGGTGGCCAGCAACCTCATCAAGCTCCGCCAGCGGGCGGGCATGACCCAGGCCGAGCTGGGAGAGAAGCTCAACTACTCGGACAAGACCGTGTCCAAGTGGGAGCGGGGCGAGTCCATGCCCGACGCCTACAGCCTCACCCGCCTCGCGGAGATATACGGCATGACCGTGGATGAGCTCCTCCACGATGACAGCGCCTGGCAGGACCCGGTGGAGAAGGCCAAGGCCGCCGAGCGGGCCGCCGCCCCCACCTTCAGCAGCCGGGTGGTCACCATGGTGGCCATCGTGGGCATATGGACCATGGCGGTGATCATGTTCGTGGTGTTCTGGCTTGTGCTGGACGCGCGGCTGTGGATCATCTTCGCCTGCGCCGTGCCCCTGTCCCTCATCACGCTGCTGGTGCTGAACTCAGTGTGGAACAAGGGCAGGCACAATATGCTCATCGTCATGACCCTGGTGGCCACCATCATCACGCTGATCTTCCTGTTTTTGCGAAAATACGCGCCCTGGCAGCTGTTCCTCATCCTCATACCGGCGGAACTGCTGGTGTTCTTGTGCTTCCACATCCAGCGGCGCAGGAGTTGACGGACGTGTGTTCGCCTCCTGTCAGCTATTCTCCGTATCGTAGAATCAATTTTCCGGGGCGTAGAGAGATTCTCCGCCCCGGTATTATTTTGAGAGGGAATTTCCCCCGCAAAGGGGTTGCATACGGGGGAAAGGGGCATATATAATTGACCCCGGTAAACGACCCCAAAAGGAGGAAGAGACTATATGAGCGACTATGTGCTGAGTTGCTGCTCCACCGTGGACCTGAGTCGGGAGCACCTGGCCAGCCGGGATATCCCCTGCGTGTTTTTCCACTACTTCCTGGACGAGAAGGAGTACATGGATGACCTGGGCCAGACCATGCCCCTGGACAAGTTTTATAAGGCCATGACGGACGGTGCCATGACCCGGACCGCCCAGGTGAACATCTCCGAGTACCTGGATTTCTTCACGCCCTTTCTGGAGCAGGGAAAGGACATCCTGCACCTGACATTGTCCTCCGGCATATCCGGTACCTATAACTCCGCGTCCAACGCCGCCGCTATCGCCCGGGAGCGGTTCCCGGACCGGAAGATATACATCGTGGACTCCCTGGCAGCCTCCTCCGGCTACGGTCTTCTCATGGACGCCCTGGCCGACAGGCGGGATAAGGGTATGGACATAGACAGCCTCCGGGACTGGGCCGAGGAGAACAAGCTGCGGCTGCACCACTGGTTCTTCTCCACGGACCTGACCTTCTTCGTTCGGGGCGGCCGCATCTCCAAGGCGGCGGGTGTTTTCGGCGGGGCCCTCAAGATATGCCCTCTGATGAACGTGGACTTCCAGGGACGGCTCATCCCCCGGGAGAAGATCCGCACCAAGCCCAAGGTCATCCGCGCCATCGTGGACAAGATGGAGAAGTGCGCCGACAAGGGCCTGGGCTACGACGGCAAGTGCTATATCTCCAACTCCGCCTGCCTGGCCGACGCCCAGGAGGTGGCCCGCCTGGTGGAGGAGCGGTTCCCCAAGCTGAACGGGAAGGTGCTCATCAACGACATCGGCACCGTCATCGGCGCCCACACCGGGCCCGGCACCGTGGCCCTGTTCTTCTGGGGCAAAAAGCGGGTGGACTGAAAGGAATGAAAAACCGTCCGGGGCGAGCGCTCCGGGCGGTTTTCCTTGACAGGACGGGGTGGAAAAGTTTATAGTAGATGGGCCGCTTGAGCGGCATATATCCGGGTGTAGCGCAGTTGGTAGCGCGGGTGGTTTGGGACCACCAGGCCGCAGGTTCGAACCCTGTCACTCGGACCAAATAGAAACGGTGATTAGGATACAATCGCCGTTTCTTTTCTTTTATCTGAAAAAGCCTGAAAAGCCCGGTGCTTCTGGGCTTTTCGGGCTTTTTGCGCATGACCGGCTGGGGGATGACGCCAGTCGGTCAATCTGATTTGTGGTGCTTCTCCCCCTGGTTGCATGGATGTGGGGGGTTGCTATCGTGTAAGCATGGTGGTTATCGTGTAACTATGGCATCCTATCGTGTAAGCATGGTAGCTATCGTGTAGTTATGGCCATCTATCGTGTAATTGTGGGTTCTTTCAATAAAATGTACCCCAGAAACTGGACACTTGCTATCGTTCAGAACCCAATCTCTGGACAGTGTAATTGTTCAGGACCCAAAGTCTGGACATGACAATTGTTCTGGGAGAAGAGATAGTCCCGGCCGGTGTTGAATGGTATAATTTAGGACGTCGGTTTGGAGGGTTGCACATGAAATGGAAAGTCTTTTCTCCGGAAGAAGTGGTTTCGCTGAGAAACAATCCGGAGAGGGCGTAGAAGAGGGATATGCTTCCGAGAGGCAAAAAGTCTGCGTTCACAGATTTTTTGTTGCTTTTCAGGGGAATCCTGCTATAATGAAAATCACACAAGTTTGTGTTGGGGTGGATACCATGTCAATCGTTTACACCAAATTATGGCGCCGTATTGCAGAGAAGGGCATGAAGAAAAAAGACTTGCGAGAGGCTGCGGGTATTAGCCGTGCCTCCATAGCAAAGCTGGGAAAAAACGAAATCGTGACAACCGAGGTGTTGTTCAAAATATGCTCGGCTCTGAATTGTGACCTGTCCGATATTGCCGAAGTAGAGACCAACGACGCGACATCACCGGAGTGCCTAACCGCCTCTATGGATAATGCCATTGTTTATGGGGTTAACTCCTTTTTCGCCGGCATTGGTGGTTTTGATATAGCCTTTGAGCGGCATGGTTTTGAAACTCGCTATCTGTGCGAGATTAATGACTTCTGCAATGATGTGCTTGCTACACACTGGCCATCGGTGAAAAAAGCGACCGACATCTGTTCTATTGATGACGCTAACATCCCCACGGCAGAGGTTTGGTGTGGTGGCTTTCCATGTCAAGACATCTCCGTTGCCCGTGGCGCGGCAAAACGGCTTGGCCTTGGAGGTACGAGATCGGGTCTTTTTTATCGTTATGCAGAACTCATAGAAAAGAAAAAACCGCCTGTAGTTATTATTGAGAACGTGGAAGGGCTCTTTAACTCAAACGGTGGCCGGGATTTTGGAGTTATACTGCAGAGGATGACTTCGCTCGGTTATGCAGTGGCGTGGCGCCTTCTGAATAGCCGGTATTTTGGCGTACCGCAATCAAGACCGCGAATCTATCTTTGCTGCTGGCTTGATTCACCTTACAAGGCGCTGCGTGTGATGTTTGATGATGAAGGTGCCTACAAACCTGGAAATGAGAGAAAGGATTTCATTACTGAGGCAGACGGATCAACTGGTTTTCCCAAGGTTCCACGAGTTGCCTACTGTTTGGCGGCTACTTCAGGGCGGCACACTGGAACCGACTGGAGCCGCACCTATGTTGTAGAAGAAAAAGGTGTTCGTCGTCTAACACCTAAAGAATATGAAAGGTTGCAAGGCTTCCCAGATGGCTGGACTCTACCAGATACATATAACCCTGAAACAGACGATACTGATACACTTCGATACACTGCTGTCGGGAACGCAGTATCTGTCCCGGTGGTTGAGTGGATTGCTCGGCGGGTTCATGAGGAGATGAAGGCCACCTACGGTGAAGTGGC
This sequence comes from uncultured Oscillospiraceae bacterium, assembly GCA_947631865.1. Lineage (GTDB taxonomy): Bacteria > Bacillota > Clostridia > Oscillospirales > Oscillospiraceae > CAJOIG01. The sequence continues at coordinate 15,362 of CANRNF010000036.1, forward strand.
CAGAAGTGATATCCAGGCTTACGTTCCGGAGTTCTTCAAATCATCTTGGTCTCATTTGCATCTTTCATCAATTAATTTTACAGAAAGCAGCGTATCCTATAAATGGCCGAAAGCTGGTATTGCATGGGACAACTCTTTTATCGGCGGGAATGTTCCACCAGCCCCCCACACGCCAATCCAATCATTGCTCATTGACGTTGTGGAAAAAGCCCCTGTTGGGGTACGGTACATATTAACACTTAACACCAAACGCGGCAGAAGGCATACTGCGCCGCGTGGACAATAACGGACGGAAGCTCTTTCCTCCTCTTCGGGAGGCATTGGAAACTGAAAAATCAAAAAAAGAGAGGGGCGATGAGTGATGACATTTGCGACAGTTCGACTTGGAAAAACAAGCGTGGACGATATTAGGGGGCTTGATTCTCACCCAAGTGGGTGTGTGTATCCTTCTAAGAGCATTTCTGTGGTATGCACACAGGTCCCTATTGATTTAGTCGTTGGAACCTATGCGTTTATTTGGCTTGGCTCTGATAACAGCAAAGGGATTGCAACATCCTGGAAGCAGGGCTTCAAAGCCATTGGGAGAATACAGTCTATAGAGCGCGGTGAAAAGTTCAATGATGAGAGCACGACCGTTGTCGAAGTGATGTATGTTTTTTCGGAAGCGGTTAATCGGCTGGATATTCTGAGAGATGCCCCGGCTGCATATTACTGGTGCTCTTCTCTTCCTGTTATCGGTTTAGATGACCACTCTAACCAGACCATAAGGATGATTTCTACAGAGGGTGATCGGTCCGAGATTAAGGCATTCTTTTTTGCATTGAGGGCTGTTCGTCCGGAGTTCAAAGGGGATATTGTTGCCATATTTCCTGAATTTGAACCATATTTTGACTACTTTGTTCCAAATCCCCGCGAACTGGTCTATTCCGAACCTAGTGGACACGATTATACCCGCGAAGAGCTTATGGCAATGGAAAACAAGGATTTTGTTTTCTCCTGCCTCGACACCATGTCTCGTCATCGTCTTTTCAACGGGTACACGCTCCCCATCTTAGAAAGCAGAGAACAGTGTGCCTTGCTTTTCAGGCATAATAACATCCATGGGATTCTGCTGAAGCGCCAGCCTAATATGAGTAATGAGGAGTTTCAGGCGATAGCAAGGGATGAAGCTGGAAGGCTTCGCTATTACAGTGACACCTTCAGCATCGGAGAAGATGAATATTAAGTTTCGTCGCAATGGCGTCCTGAGCGCGAAGATGCAAGAGGCGCTTTTGTTGACTGGCTTCTTGAGTTGTTGCTTACTATCCGCTTTGAAACGGGGATACCCACGACTTTTGAAAGGAATCGAATCGTTTTTGGGGCGCCCGGTACGGGCAAGAGCCACAGGTTAAACACGGACAAGGAGACATTGCTTGAGCATACGTCTGGGTCCTATGAGCGTGTCACTTTCCATCCGGAGTATGGATATTCACAGTTCGTGGGTTGCTACAAACCTGTGACTAATAAGTTCGGCGAGATACGATATGATTTCGTGCCTGGACCTTTTATGCGCGTTCTAGTTGCGGCTCTAAAGAGTGGCCGTACAGAATCCCCTCAACCGCATCTTCTGTTGATAGAAGAGATAAACCGAGCAAAAGTAGCTGCTGTTTTCGGGGAGGTCTTTCAGCTTCTGGATCGAGATAAATCCGGCGCAAGCGAATATGAAATACATACTACGGAGGATATCAGGAAGTATCTCGTTTCGGAATTGGGAAAGACTACCGACACTATCAGAATCCCAGATAATATGTTTATTTGGGCCACAATGAATAGTGCAGATCAGGGTGTTTTCCCTATGGACACGGCATTTAAGCGGCGCTGGAACTTTGAATATATTGGTATTGATGAGAATGATGACGGGGTCGGTGGATTGGTGACCCTTGGAAGGGGATCTCATGAGATGGAGATTGATTGGAACCAGCTGCGCAAAACAATAAACCAGACTCTAGCTACAGACTTTAGCATTAATGAGGATAAATTGCTTGGACCCTATTTCCTGAGCCAGCGGGTGTTTGCCTATGGTGAAGATGGACGTATGTTGAACCCTAATCGTTTTATTGCTGCGTTCAAAAGCAAGGTTATCATGTATCTGTATGAGGATGCAGCTAAACCCGTGAGAAAACGCTTGTTTGAGGGCTGTGACAGTAGCCGCTACTCCTCGGTCTGCAAGGCTTTTGATGAGCATGGAATCGAGATTTTCGGCACGGCTTTCCTCGAAAAGTATCGCTCTTTTGAGGAATAGTGTGCTATGGATGGGTTCATTTCAAAGTATGTCCGGGAACAGAAACGATACACTAAAAATGAAATAAAGGTGCTGTTTTCGTTCTCCGAGTCAGAGACCGAGCAGTTCATCCAACGGCTGAAGGCATACGGTGTGATGAAGGCTGTCCGAAATACCCCCGCGCAGATGGAACTGTCCGATTTATTGGAGGACGACGTGACCGTCACCGATGAGTCTGCGGAAAATGGGGATTGCTTCTACGTCTTTACTTATGTAGGAGTCCTCACCCTTGGTAACCGAATAATCAAGTGCCATCCCAAATACATATCCACGGTCGCTGAACCGGACGAAGAGATGAAACAAGTTCTCAAGGTGTTGCAACGGTATGGCTCCAAAGAGCAGATCGTCAATATGTATAACGGCGACGGCCAGACGAGCAGTTTTAATCTCCTGGCAGTTATTCTGTATTTGATGGATGACTATCACCAGTACGGCCCATACATCAACACCGAGGACATCGTTGAGGTCAACGGAGAGGGTCCCATCCTATGGGAGCAGACCATCGACAAGGGGTTCACCATCATCAGCGGGAATCGCCCATACTACGTCGACCTTTATACGAGCCGTACAGTCGATGATGAGCAGGACTTCTTCTATCGGTTACACCGCAGCGTCGTTACGGAGTGTTCCCGCCAGCTACGCGACTCTGGACTTCTGTATCTCTTTGATATGGTGGAGAACGAACTCAGCGAGGAAACGGTCGAGGACTTTGGGGATACCGATCATATCCTTTATCGGCTTCAATCTGAACTGAATATACAGTTTAACACGCGAAAGCAGATGGTGCTGAAGACACTCTATGCCTACATCGCAAACAGAAGGGCTCTTGCCGAAAATCAAGGTATCAGTATGTATGGCACGACGACCTTCCACACGGTTTGGGAAGATGTTTGCGCCGAGGTGTTCAGTAACAAGCTTAATCACCAGCTTCGGCACCTACCGCTCCCTAATGGATTGGCAGACGGTTTCCGTGCGACGGATCGGCTTATCGACGTCATACAGAAACCTAAGTGGAGTGGGCTGGCTGCAGACGGTACCGCATTTGTAAAATCCGCAGACGAGACCCTAATCCCCGACTTGATAAACCTGGTCGAAATCGATGGTGTTTTCACCTTCGTTATATTTGACGCCAAGTATTACTGTCTGCAGCTGGAGCAAGCAAAACCGCTCCGTGGACAGCCAGGTGTCGGGGACATCACAAAGCAGTATCTGTATCAGCTTGCCTATAAAGACTTTATCGAGCGCAACGGGATACACGCCGTGAAAAACTGCTTTTTGATGCCAACAGAGCAGCAGGAGATACTAATCTGCGGGACAGCATCAATGGAAATACTGGACAGGCTTGGGCTGCAACAAATCCAAATTCGGAAACTGCCCACCGAAAGAATGTACCGGTTATACCTTACTAAGAAAACAATGGATGTTTCCGAACTTGCCCTTTAAAAGCACAACGGGAGGCTTCTTTGGAAGTTTCCCGCTTTTTTACATCGGTCGGATTTCTTGATTGCTTATGCGCTTATAACACCCATAATACTATGCCATGGACAGAATTCAAATCCGTATCATTGACAATCCCGCCTTGCTGCCTGATTAGGCTTTTCCTTGAGTCATGTTGGCGTAGTTTGTTTGCCTTGGATTACAGTTTTGATTGACCACGGATTGTGTTTGTGGTATAATTATATCACCTATAAAGAGTGCGCGAGAGACAAGCTCGTTGACCGCACAGCAACCTGCCTTATGGTAAGGTGCTCCAGCTTGACCGATGGGTGCAATATGATGATGACACCCATCGGGAACGATGGGTGTTTTTCGGCCTCTTTTAGGATTCTTTATTTGGAGGTCGCAAATATGCGTACTGTTAGTAGTCTTCTGGGTTCCAATGATAGGGTGTTCGTCTATCTCGCCAGCCCCAATCTTTCTGCGCTGTTTTTCCGAAATGCTGAAGCTGAGGGCTTCTCCTTTCCCGGTGGTGCAAAGCCAACGAGTGCGCAGCACACAGACGTCATTGTCATACTTTCCGATTGGACCATAAGAAACTTGACGGGGTGGGCAGGTCATATGGCATACCACAACCCCGGAGCAGTTATAAGGGGGCCATGGCTTCGGGTGAATTACGGGAAGTATGTTTCCGGCAGCAATTCCTACTTCTTTTGAGGGTGACACCCATGCTGATGGAAGTGTATTATGAGCATTATGCAGAAAACTACCTAGGCAGGTACTGGGAGAAAGAAAGCAAATCAATCCCATACATGATACTATTTCCTTCGGCCGATGAGATGCATCGCTTTATGGAGGTGCTACGGGGCGATGGGTTGCGATGTGTCGCTTCAAACAGCGATTATAAGGGCCTGCTGGTAAACCTGGAATTGCGGCGGTATGGGGTCATACATTTTGCCTGCAAGCATAGCTGTGTTGGGGACCGGAACTATACACCGAATGAATTCATCTCGGAGGTTTATAAGCACTGGAAATCTATGAACTCACCAAATAACGACGAATGAGTCAAAGCAAAAAACAAGGGCATCCGGATAGTTTTCGGATGTCCTTGTTTTTACGAAGATAATCTCTTGCAATATTGCCTTTTCAGAGTGATATATAGGTCACAAAACCAAGCGAGGAGGGCAAAATGAAAGATGATATCCTATACGACCTCTATTGGGGCGAGGTCCGGCCAGGAGAGAAAATTCCTGACAAGCCGGAGAGGATACGCCAGTTGGAGGCTCGGTTTCGCACCGGCATGCTGGAGGTTGCCGAAGCTGCCGGTGAAGCCGCGGTCGAGAGGCTGGACGATCTCCTCTCGGTCAGAAACGAAATCGAAAGCTACTATGGCTCTGTTGATTTCGTCCGGGGTTTCAAGCTCGGCGTCAAATTCATGGTCGCAGTATTCGAGGATGACCTGAAGGAAGGCGATGGCGATGGCTGAGGGAACAGAGCTGAAATTGCAGCAGCTTTTCGGAGAACTGCGAAGGATGCTGGATGAGATAGAGGCCGCAGCAGAAGGGTTATCCCTGGAGGGTAGCGTTCAAGAACTGCTACAACCCTTTGACATTCCGCTCACGATGCATCCCGGCTATTTCAAGGGGAAGAAGCCTATTGCTGTAGTGTTTCCCGGAGAACGTATTGTGGAGGCAAAGACGTGGAAGCTGGTGGCCAAGGCGCTGCTGGCGGATTGCCTGTTGGCATCTTCGTCCAGAGAAATGATGTTGTATATGCGCGGAAAGGTCCTTGGTAGGAGCAGGCTCCTACTTGCTGCGACGCCAAAAGGGATGGACGCACCGATCCAGGTGGCTGAAGGAGTTTATTTCGAGAGCAAGTTTGATACAGAAACGCTCCTACGCATAATCACAGATCTGATATTCAAGCCTACTCGATATGACTATCGCGGGATCAAGATACGCATACGGCTTGCACCACGACAGCCCTAACGATATGAATTAGGGATTGCAGATACTACAAGGAATATAGCCCATCTGCAAAACTTCGTCCCTGGTGCCGGTAAAATATGCGGTGTTTGACTCCTTCATTTTCTTGACCGATCTGCATCCTTGAAGATGGAATTTATAGGTGTTCGTATTCAACACATAGGTGGTTTGATGTACGACCGGGGCTCCAGTGGGCTCAGGAGTAGCTATGGGCTCTGGGGCTGCGGGTGGCTCAGGAGTAGGAGTCGGCTCCGGCTCGATCGCTGTTGCGAGAACACCCTCGAGCGTGCTCTGTGTTTCAGCGGGAATGCTTGTGTCCGCCGTCACCTCAAGTTCCTGTGCCGAATCAGACGGCTGGTTTTCATACCGGAAAGTGATTTCGGTGCCTTTGTTATCGACTGCCTTTACCAGATATCCGTTGGCGTTAAGGGTGAGGTTGACCTTGTCCGCCTGGATAGAATACTCCAGGATCTTGTCCCCATAAGGATTGTTCAGAGTCATGTAAAGCGTGGCGGTTGGGCCTCCGCTCATCGCGTCAGAGGTATACTCTTCACAGTACCGGACATTTAATACCGGGACATCAAGCGGATAGATGTTGGTCACCAGCGCGGACTCCAGCTTGCCCGTTTCGGAGTCATAGATGCTGCTCACGCTGCCGATCTGTTCGCCCTGTTCGGAATACTGGTACTCGTCTGTTCTGACCAAGTGACTGGTAAAGTAGGAGATGCGCTCTTCTTTTGCGAACTGCCCGCTCTCGTTGTAGGTGTAGGCATAGTGCAAACTATACTTTACTTGGTCACCCTCGATCACCCGAGCAGGAGCCCAGTCCATGCCGGAGCGGCGCCCTTGGCTGTCATATTCATAGGTGGAGATATCGGCGGGCTTCATTTCTCCGTCGCTTAAATAATCAAAAGTCTCGCGAGCCAGGGTGTGGTCGCTGTTATACAGATACGACGTCCAGTGGGCAATACCGAATCCATTGCCGATTTCAGCATAGATTCGCCCATCGACCGGGAAGAGCTCAAAATCTGTGTCTCCCTCCGGCCGCTTGGTTTGGATGTACTCGGGGTAGCGGTAGTCGCCGAAATAAACCAGGGTCGTGGTGTTGTCGTTCTGCCCGTCGTGGTCAACTTCCACGGACACCAGGCGGGCGGTATCGTGCTCCAGCGCAATACCCGCGGGCAGCACGGAGCCAACGTCAAGGAGGGCCGGAGAAACTGTGAGGTAAGGCGCACTTTCCGAGGGCTCCAGCTGATCGACGGAGAGCTGTGTCGCATCCCCCGCATCGAGAGCCGCCAGCGGCCCCATCGTTCTCGTGACGCCAGAGAGCACATAGCTGGTCCCCGTGAAGGTGACGTCAAGGGTAAGGTCCAGATAGGTGTCTTCGGCGCTGATCATTTTTAAGCGAATATCCTCGACGTGCCAGGTATAGGGAGCGGTCTCCGTCCAGGCGCCCTCTTTCACCACCTTCGCATGGATGCCGGTGATGTAGGTGTAGCTGTGGAACTTCCCGGTATCATAGGTGCTGCCATCATCGGCAAACACGTCGGGAGACTCAGCGTTCGTCATCGCCACGGCGATGGCACGGCTGGCCTGGATTCTGATGTCCTCCTTTAGAGTAGCGATTTCTTTTTCTGTAATAGCATCGTCGGCCGCGAGGCCATGGGCGGTCTGCAGGGCCTGCACGGCAGCCAGCGTCTGTCCGCCAAAGTCCCCGTCTGCGCTGCCGTTCAGATACCCCAGCGCAGCCAGGCGCTGCTGGATGGCGAGCACTTCATCGCTCTTGGTGCCGAACTCAATGCGGACCGGCTCCGGGGTCGCGGTGGGCGCCGGGGTGGCGGTAGGTTCGGGGGTGGCTGTGGGCTCTGCCGTAGGCTCCGGGGTAGGTTCAGGCGTGACGGTGGGCTTTGGGGTCTCCGTGGGGGCAGGAGTAGCGGTAGCGGGCACGGCGGTCGCCTCGGGGGGCTCTTCTGCGGCTGCTGCTACGGGCTTGGCCACCGTCAAAACAGTGTCGTCTATCTGTGCGGCCTGGAGCACGGTGGCAGGGACCACCGATCTCTGGTCGATAAGCACCTCTTCGCCTACGCAGAGGAAAGTCAGCGTGTACTGCTTTTCGATTGGGTATGCCTCGGCGTAGACATCGAACTTCTGCTTGCCGTCATCGCTTTTCACGGTGATAGGGGCACGGGCGGTGTAGAATCCCCAGTCGCAGGTGTAGTCGTAATCAAACCACGGCCAGGAGACCTCAGAGCCCTGCTCTTTGAAGTGAGTATCGACTACGTTCTCCATGAGGTTACGGACGAGGTCGGAAGTTTTGACGTCGGTTTCATGATTGGTTTTCAGCTCGTCCTTGGCCTGGTCGCGCAGCTCTTTCAGACCAGCCTCCGATATCAGGGCAAGATCCAGGCCGGTGCCCACGTCAATATTGCTTTCCGGGGTGCTGGACCAGTGTTCCTCTGGTAGCTCGTCCTGCCGGTCCACCACGGCCTCATCGCCTATGGTCAGGTAATAGACTGTGTATTCTTCACCTTCGCATAGCACCTCGGCATATACATCGGGCTTCTGTTTCTCGTCCATGCTGTCCTTGTACTCGATACCGGTATTGAGGGTATAGAAGTCCCAGTCCCGCGTATAGTCATAATCAAACCACGGCCAGGATACCTCGATGTCCTGGGCACCAAAATGGGCCTCTACTGCGGCCTTTACAGCATCCAGTACGGCGTCCTTGTCGTCTGAGTTCGGCTCGTGGTGATTCTCCAACTCGTCCTCGATTTCGTCGATCAGGGAATCAAGCTGGTCCTTTCCCAGTTTGGACAGATCGGCATCGGCCCGATCAGTCATAGCTACTGACAGAACCAGCCCCAACACCAGCAACAGGCAGAACCAACGCTTCATTGTATTTCCTCCCCCTTGTTGATAAGCGCGGAGTCTCTATTTCCCAGAGACTTTTTCATTATCAGGACAATAAAATAAACATTAGTACATCATTACGGGTGTGTCATTTCTCGCCGCAGCTTCCCTAGTGTAATACTTAGCCCTGGCCGGGGGCGTCGGGAATCAGCGGGTTCTTTAAAAGTTCAGCGTGGTCAAAAACCTTCTGGCCTTCAACGCCGCCAGCGTGCTGGGACACACAATTCAGCAGGGCACAGGTGTATTTATTGGCCTTCCCACCAAAGCCCCCGTCAGGCAGAAAGAGCGTCAGGTACTGCTCAAGGAGCAGCATGAATACTACAAAGGGGTTTATTACGCCCGCGATGATCGCTTTCCTGCCGTGTTCGTTGCTTGGCATAGTTCCGAGAATGAGCCAAAAGGCTGCATGGCCTTCTGGTTGAATTCCAAAGCAGTGCTCCATATATGCTCTATATGCAGGGAAGCTGGTCATGCTGCTATGGTGCAACGAGGCTGGCGTGGAGTCTGCGGCTGTGAGGTTATAAAGAAGGTATCTGAGCAGGTCAACCTGCTGTTTCTCTGACAGTGATCCGAAGCTGATCTGCTTGTCAAAATAGTAAAGCCAGAGATCGAACCGCATTTGGCGCAGGCTCATAACCTGCGCCTCAAAGCCACTTGCAGAAATCAGGTCGGCCATTCGTAGGTCAATGAGCTGCTGGAGGAATTGGAGGGTATGAAGGATTTGTTCTGTATTGTACAGGGAAACGCGGTCTGGAACTGCGACACTAACTGAGGGCGGGTTATCCTTGGGTGAGTCGGGTTTCCCATATAGCGCATGGTCTACTTTTTTCATCAATTGGCGCAGGCTGTCTGCGTTGATGCTTTGAGGTGCTTTCGTAATAAGGCCGGAGGAGTAATTCAGGAGTGCGGCACGGATGATCTTCAGTTCCTTATGGGTGAAATCTGAGGGAGTTATGCCGGTGTTCTCTTCGGATTGCCGTTGCACACCCAGGTTGTGTCGCCGGACCCGGTTTTCGGCGGCATGAAAGATGCGGCTCACAGATGATACGGGCAGACTTATCTTTTCTGCGATCTCACTGTCTGATGCCCCCGCCTTTTTCATGGTATATGCGACCCTCTGCCGCTCGGAAAGGAAATAGAGCTCTTGCCGTTCTTGATCAGCACGAAATATCGCGTCAATTTTGTGCAGATAACCCGCCACGGTTTTGGGCTTGACATTCAGTGCCAAGGCGATTTCCTCGATAGAGTATCCGTTCTGCTTCATGAGATATACTTTCTGGAGCCGAAAGTTCAGAAGTGATATATTCCCGTCCATGGTTCTCCTTTCATGGGTTGCACCTGCCGCAAGGCTCATACCCCATAGCGATTACCTCGTCGCGGGTCCCTGTGTAGCTCTGTTTGTTTTTCTCGCTCATCTGAAACACAGAAGAGCAGCTTGGATAGTGGAATTTATGAGTGTTTGTATTCAAAATATATTCTGTGCCAGCAGGGACGTCAGCCGGAGCCGTGGTAGGTTGGACGTTGCTGGCTTGAACACTGTTTGGGCCAACCGCCGCCAGTGTGTCTGCATCCTCGTTGCGTTCGACAGAGAACGTAACCGAGTGGCCATCGCTGGCGCATATCACATCCCCCTGCATATCTGTCCGATACACCTTTACGTCGGCGTCGCGTAAACGGCTGAGTGCCTCCTCCGAGGGATGACCATAGGAGTTATCTGCTCCGACCGAGATTACGGCATATTGGGGCATAATCTCGTATAAAAACGGGTAAGTGGTGGAGGTTGCGGAACCGTGGTGACCGACCTTCAGCACGGTGCTGTTGAGGATGTATCCGGCATCAAGAATATCTTGCTCTTCCTCCCTCTCCGCATCCCCTGTGAAAAGAAACGAAGTATCACCATAGACGATTCGGAGGACGATAGAGGTGTTGTTCGGCTCGTCTACATCAAGGTTAATCGGTCCCAGTACCGTAACAGAGGCGCTTCTAAGCGTGAAAGTGTCCCCGGCAGTGGGTATTGTGATAGAGACATCTTGCTTGCCGAGGTATGAAACAAAGCTCTGAAAAGCTCTGCTGTCATAGTTGGTGACTGGGCAAAGGGCCGTATCAACTGTTGCATAGTTTAAGGCACCGGAGAGGCCACCCACATGATCTTCGTGAGCGTGAGTGCAAACGATGTAATTCAGGTGGTCGATTGCATGGGCATTTAAGTAGGTGTAGATCAGACTGGAATCTTCAGCATTGCCGCCGTCGATCAGCATGGCGGCATCGTCGCACAGCACCAGAGCAGCATCTGCCTGGCCTACGTCAATGAAGTGGACGGTGAAGCTGCTCCCATCAGACACTGCATCCACGCCAGAGTCGGCATATCCCAGGCCGCACACGCAGGCGAAAAAGGTGAAAAGGAATGCGGTAAGAACGATGGTAGATACAGTTTTTTTCATGCTTTATTCCCTCGCTTTGCTTATTATTGTCCACCCAACAGGATATACGAGGGACTGTCCTATAAGAAGGACAGCGGTGGTCTACTTTGCCCCGGCTGAAGCCTGGAGTGTTGCGCTATAATGTAGGAGCGTGACCTAATCACGCCCTACATTACTGCAGAAGGGAGGTGAGAAAAATGAGTGGAAAACAGACCCAATATAAAGGCAAGTGGGTTCGCTCCCAGCGGGAAGAGCGGAAGCAGTTGACCCGGCAGAGGGTGCAGGAGGCGTTCTCTGGAAATATCCAAGTGGAGGTTATTCCTGCAATCTATGACTTGGTCACTGACGAACCGAAGATACTGCGGGTGGCAGCCTATTGCCGAGTGAGCACTGATCAGGAGAGCCAGACCTCAAGCTATGAGCTCCAGGTGCAGCATTATCAGCAGTACATCAAAAACATGCCCAATTGGGAGTATGTGGACACCTATGCTGATGAGGGCCGCTCCGGGACGAATGTGGAGAAGCGGGAGCAGTTCAAGAAAATGATCGAGGACTGTAAGGCAGGAAAAATCGACCTCATCATCACGAAGGACATCCGCAGATTCGCGAGAAATACGCTGGATTGTCTGTCTTATGTCCGGTTGTTGAAGAACCTTGATCCGCCTGTGGGCATCTTCTTTGAAGATGAGCATCTAAACACGCTGGACCGCAATACTGATGGTTATTTGGCTCTTTTGAGCAGTGTCGCTCAGGGTGAGTCGGAGAATAAGTCCGAGGCAATCAAATGGGCGGTTAAGCGCCGGTTTGCCAATGGCATCCCACTGTGCCCGACGTGGGCGCTGCTGGGCTATACCACCGATGACTTCGGGAATATGGTGGTCGTTCCTTCTGAGGCAGAAATCATCCGCTACATATATTCGAGTTACCTTGAAGGTTGGTCAACGACCGAGATTGCAGCCAAGTTGACTGAAGCAGGAATCCCCACAGTAAAAGGGAAGGCCGCATGGTCACCGGCTACAGTCTATTCCATGCTGCGGAACGAAAAATACTGTGGTGATGTCATAAGCCAAAAGACTTATACCCCGGACTTCCTTTCCCATAAGTCCGTCAAGAATCGGGGCCAGGAGAGGAAGTACAAGCTGACCAACCACCATGAGGCAATCATCAAGCGCAGCGACTGGGAAACGGTCCAAGAGCTGCTCTCCCGGAGAGGCCGCAGGCCGGTTGGCAAGCGGAGGGAAAGGACCCTCCATCGCGTCGAGATGACGGTGATCAAGCGCGGACGTTTTAAAGGATTTGTGATCCTGAATCCCGATTGGGGGAAAAACGACCTGCAGCACGTTTATCAGAAACTGGGTATCGCCCAAAACTACAATCAGGAGGAAAGCTATGCTGAGTAAGGAATTTGAGGTCATCGAGGTTACGAAGAGGGTGCCTCCGCTGTACCTGATCATCGAACCGACCAAGCTGCGGCAGACCAAAGGGATCGTTGAGGCCCTGGAGTTTGCCGCCTATGTCCAGTACCTCCTGGACAGCAAGCACGGCAGGCTGGCAATCCGGGCCGCCACGGAGAAGGATGCACAGCGGGTCCGGTTTGCAAAGAAGGGCCAGGAGTCGAAAGCGACCACAATCCTGTGCCAGAACGCCAAATTGGTGAAGCTTATCCGGGACTGCATGCCGGAGTGGGCGGAATCGGAGCGGTACATGATCCGCGGTAAGTACAGCAAGAGCGACAAGGCCGTGATTTTTGATCTGCATGATGCAGAAATCTATGGCGGACGGAAAAGGCGTACTGCCAACAGCGGGGAGCCGGAGGATGACGATACCGGCATTGAATTCGAGGACCCCGATGAGACCCTTGTCGAAGAGTAAAACTTAACCCCTCGCGGGCGGCCATCCGATAGGGGTGGTCGCCTCTGTACGTTGTCCATTATACACACTATCGTCCAAAACTTCTACTATTATACCATAAAAATACACACTATCGTACTAGTCAAACACTATCGTCTATTTTCATTGACCCGCGCCATAGATACAATACACACAGGCGAGATTAGGTGAGGGTATGGATATGGATGATTCCCGTGTAAGAATTGGTGCCCGGATAGCGGCCCTTCGAAAGAAGCGCAAGATCAGTCAGATGGAGATGGCCGAGATACTTAACACGTCGGTCTCATATGTGAGCAAAATCGAGCGGGGGAAATGCAACTTCGGTGTAGACACCCTGATGCGGCTCATGGATGTTCTGCAGGTGTCTGCGGACGACCTTTTGAAATCCGCGCCACCCTCGGTCACCGCGACCTATGCAAAGGAGATCAACGAGATGCTCTCCGACTGTAGTGCGGAGGAGGCAAATCGTCTGATTCGGATTCTGCAGGAAGTCAAAGGAACCTTGCACAGAGAACAGCAGGAGTGAATGCTCCTTGGGAATAAAGGAAGAGGACTGCTTCAAGATGAAGCGGTCCTCTTTTTCATATATTCATTGTGCTCTGAATGAGCTCCGGGCTGATGCCAGCCCCCGTAAACAGTCGGGTCAGCAATTCCGTGTCCACTTCCGACCCAAGGCCACGCCGTTCGGCGGTCTTGCTGGTTATATAAATGACCTGGACAGGCTCACCTCTGACAAGGCCCAACTTGTCACCGTGGTGGGCAAAAAGTCGGTCTATCAAATCTTTATAGCTCATGTCAGCTGTCCCCCCCCCTTTATACTGCGGCGCGGCGTTCAACGAACCACCGACCGATGTTGTTTCCAGTCAGGTTGGTGCTGCGCTCGAAGAATAGATATCTCTCTTGACCCTGCACCCGAATGGTGTACCGGTCACCTTGGCCACCCACGCGGGACGCTGCCTGCCGGATATCCAGCACCCTGTCAATGGGATACTTTGTGCCGTCCTCCCAGGTAATCTCCCTGGGCAGCATCTGGCCCTCCGGGTCGTGGTCAACGAGCACTCCTACATATACTTTCGGACTCATTCTGTGAAATCCTCCTTGCCTGTGGCGTGGGTCTGCCCACTTCCTCCGCGAAGAACTCCTGCATGGGGATTCCCAGCCCCACACAGATTCGCTCGATTGTATCAACCGTGAGCTGACCGTT
>CANRNF010000037.1 GCA_947631865.1 uncultured Oscillospiraceae bacterium
GCATATCAGTTCGTCTCCTTTGCTTTTTCTTGCTTGGGCTGTTTCTTTGGCGGGGTCTGGGCCTTCGGCGAGAGGAATTCGGTCATGAGCCGGCCCTCCAGCTTCGCGCCCTTGTCTACTTTGGCTATCTCGGCGCACTCCTCGGCATACCGTTCCAAAAGCTGTCTGCCCAGATCGGTGTGCGCCATCTCGCGGCCGCGGAACCGCACCGTTACCTTCAGGCGGTCACCCTCGGCCAGGAACTTCTGGCCACTGCGAAGCTTCACCAAGAAGTCGTTCTCGCCGATGGACGGCGACATACGGATCTCCTTGACCTCGATGACGTGCTGGTTCTTTTTGGCCTCTTTTTCCCGCTTGGCCTGCTCGAAACGGAACTTGCCATAGTCCATGATCTTGCACACCGGAGGCTTCGCCGCCGGCGAGATCATCACCAGGTCAAGGTCGCGCTCGAGCGCTATCTGCAGGGCCTCCTCCGAGGACATGATCCCCAGCTGCTCGCCATCCTCGCCGATCAGGCGTACCTGCGGCTCGCGGATATCCTCGTTGAGAGGATGTGTCATGTTCGCTATTGCCAGAGCACCTCCTAACATAAATAACAAAAGCGCGGATACAGGACGTATCCGCGCAATACTCATCTCTCCCGAAGGAAAATGGTCTGCTGCCGCGGCGCGCGCATAAAGGCGGCCGGGCGAGGACGGATACCAGTCGTCCCGCTTTGTGCCTGAATAATATATCAGTTTACGGGCCCTTTGTCAAGACCGAATTTCCCCTTTAGAGGCAGGCGGTCATCCCCTCTCGGGGCAATCCTCCCCGCGCAATCGCATAAAGGCCACAAGGATGCTGTTATAGGGACAACAGCTCGTGCCGTATTTCCCGCATCTGTCGCAATTGTTGTTTTTAAATCCTGCGAATTTTGGGCTCTGCTCCTCAGTTTTTTCGATCGCCCAATCGCTGTAGGCGCCGCCCGCGACGTCCTTCACGGCCTCGTCGGTCAGTTTCTTTTCCTCATTCATGGCTTCTGCTCCTTATCATCATTCGCGCCGAGTATCTCCTTTAACCTGTCCCATGATCTTTCTGCCCAGCCCATCGACGTCATCCCCCCGGAGACGGCCTCCAGGGTGTCCTCATCCAGGGCGGTGTTCTTTTGTTCCGGGGTTAACCCCCCCCCCGCAAGGTTTTCTTCTCGTCGGTCATCGCTGTTGTTCCTCCTTCAGCGTTATGTTTACAGTATCAGCCGGCGCGGGGCGATTGTCAATAACTTTGTCCCGAATTGCAGAAAACACGACCTGAAACGCAGAAAAGATGAGCAGAAACATGGGTTTTTCCCTCCCCCAGTCTCGCTGACGCTCGACAGCCCCCTCGTCTGAGGGGGCCGCTTGGTTGGTGCGAGGACCCAAAGCCTCCCTCAGACGAGGGAGGTGGCTCGGCCGATAGGCCGAGACAGAGGGAGGGAAACAGGGCGGGAGCATCTTAAGCGATGCTCCCGCCCTGATACGATTTGTCTGCTTTAGTATTCCTGGGGCTCGGAGGGCTTCTCCTCCGCCGCGGGCGCTTCCGCCTCGGGGGCGGGCGTCTCCACAGGCGCGGCCTCGGCGGGCGCATTGGCGGCGTCCTTCTCCATCTGGATGGCCAGCTTCACGATCCGGCTGGTTCCCAGACGGTCCGCGCCCAGCTTTATCATATCCTCCGCGTCCTGGAGGGTAGCGATACCGCCGGCGGCCTTCACCTTCACGTGGGGGCCGCAGTTGTCCCGGAGGAGCTTCACGTCCTCCCGGGTGGCCCCGCCGGTGGAAAAGCCGGTGGAGGTCTTGATATAGTCCGCCCCGGAGGAGGAGACGATCTCGCAGAGCTTGATCTTCTCGTCCTGGGTGAGCAGGCAGGTCTCGATGATGACCTTCAGGATATGGCCCGCCGTGGCGTCCCGGACGGCCAGGATATCCCGCATCACGTCGTCCCAGCAGCCGTCCTTCACCATGCCCAGGTTCACCACCATGTCGATCTCGGCGGCGCCGTTGGCGATGGCGTCCTTCGCCTCAGCGGCCTTGATCGCGGTGGTCATATAGCCGTTGGGGAAGCCGATGACCGTGCAGATGGGCAGCCGGGTGCCCACATAGCGCTTGGCCCCGGCCACATGGCTGGGCGGGATGCACACGCTGGCGCAGCCATAGCGGATGCCCTCGTCACACAGGTCGCGGATCTGCTGCATGGTGCACTCGGGCTTCAGGAGCGTGTGGTCGCAGCGGCTCAGGATCTCTCTCAGTTCCATGGGTCTACCTCCTCAGGCGGGACGCTTGGGCCCCGCGTATTTTTTGATATCATATCCGCCCCGGGGCCCTCATAAGCTGGAACATCAACGCTTGTGAGGTGCCGGCTATGGACGAGGTATTCGCTGCCAACCGGGCGGAGCTGTGCGGTACGGCGGCCGCCCTCCCCCGCTATTCCCACGAGAGCCGGGGCATCCGGTTCTACACGTTCCCCCTGACCACCTGCCGCCTCAGCGGCACGCCGGACACGGTGAACATCGTCCTGCGGGAGAGCATGCTGCCCGACTATGACATGACCGAGGCGGGCCCCCTGCGCGTCACGGGGGAACTGCGGTCATTCAACAATAAAAGCGGCGTGGGCAACCGCCTGGTCCTGACGGTCCTGGCCCGGGAGCTGGGCCCCGGCGGCGCCGACGAGAACCACATCGCCCTCACCGGGAACCTGTGCAAGCCGCCCATCCTGCGGGTCACGCCCATGGGCCGGGAGATATGCGACATCATCCTGGCGGTGGCCAGGCGCTATCGCCGCAGCGATTACATACCCGTCATCGCCTGGGGCCAGCAGGCCCGGGACATCGCCCAGTGCGCCGTGGGGGATAAGCTGTCCGTCCGGGGCCGGCTCCAGAGCCGGACCTACACCAAGGTCATCGACGGCCGGGCGGAGGAGCGGCTGGCCTTCGAGGTGTCCGCCGCGGACATCTTCCCCCTCTAAAAGGAACATTTTTCATTTTATTATAACAAAAGCCTATTGTCAATTATTGAAAAAAATCCCCGGATGGTATATGATACAGATAGACATATCTGCCAAAACCACCATCAGGGGGAAACGCCATGAGCGTACTGAACGACTGCACATACCGCGCCCAGGACTACCTGGGCTGCCACAAGGCGGGCAAGAACTACGTTTTCCGGGTGTGGGCGCCCAACGCCCAGGCCGTATCCGTGGTAGGGGATTTCAACTACTGGGACGCCGGGGCCGCGCCCATGACGAAGGACTGGGAGGGCTACTGGTCCGCGGAGCTCTCCGGCGTCGAGAAGGGCCAGGTCTACAAGTACGCCGTGGTGGGCCCGGACGGCCGGCAGGTCCTGAAGGCCGACCCCTTCGCCTTCCACGCCGAGACCGGCCCCGCCACCGCCTCCAAGGTCTGGGACCTGGGGGGCTACAAGTGGGGCGACAAGGCCTGGATGAAGGCCCGGCCCAAGCAGAACCTGCGCCAAGCGCCCATGAACATCTACGAGGTGCACATCGGCTCCTGGCGGCTGGCCGAGGGGGAGGTCTTCCCCAACTATAAGAACATCGCGCCCATCCTGGCGGAGTACTGCCAGAAGATGGGCTATACCCATGTGGAGCTGCTGCCCATCACGGAATTCCCCTTCGTGGGCAGCTGGGGCTATCAGGCCACGGGCTGGTTCGCCCCCACCAGCCGCTACGGCACGCCCCAGGACTTCATGGCCTTCGTGGACATCCTCCACCAGGCGGGCATCGGCATCATCGTGGACTGGGTGGCGGCCCACTTCCCCCGGGACGAGCACGGTCTGGCCAGGTTCGACGGCACGCCCCTCTATGAATACGCCGA
This sequence comes from uncultured Oscillospiraceae bacterium, assembly GCA_947631865.1. Taxonomy (GTDB): domain Bacteria; phylum Bacillota; class Clostridia; order Oscillospirales; family Oscillospiraceae; genus CAJOIG01. The sequence goes on from CANRNF010000037.1 coordinate 3,842, forward strand.
CCCCCGCATGGGCGAGCACGCCGAGTGGGGCACGCTGGTATTCGATTACGCCAGCCCCGACGTGCGCGGCTTCCTCATCAGCTCCGCCCTGTTCTTCCTGGAGCAGTACCATGTAGACGGCCTTCGCTGTGACGCGGTCAGTTCCATGCTGTACCTGGATTACGGCCGGCAGGGCGGCCAGTGGGTCCCTAACAAGGACGGCGGCAACATCAACTACGACGTAGTCAGCTTCTGGCAGCAGTTCAACGGCGCGGTCCACGACCGGTGCCCCGGGGCCTTCACGGTGGCGGAGGAGTCCACCGCCTTCCCCCGCATCACTGCCCCCGCCCAGGACGGCGGCCTGGGCTTCACCTTCAAGTGGGACATGGGCTTCATGCACGACACCCTGGACTACTTCAAGCTGGACCCCTACTTCCGCTCCTTCAACCACGACAAGCTCACCTTCTCCATGATGTACGCCTTCTCGGAGTATTACATCCTGGCCTACTCCCATGACGAGGTGGTCCACGGCAAGTGCTCCATGCTCCAGAAGATGTCCGGCCTGTACGACGACAAGTTCGCCACATTGAAGTCCCTCTACGGCTACCAGTTCGCCCATCCGGGCAAGAAGCTGAACTTCATGGGCGGCGAGTTCGGCCAGTTCATCGAGTGGAACTACCAGCAGCAGCTGGACTGGATGCTCCTGGACTACCCCAAGCACAAGGGGCTCCAGGACTTCAGCGCCGCGTTGGGCCGCCTCTACATAGACCAGCCGGCCCTTTGGCAGATCGAGGACAGCTGGGAGGGCTTCACCTGGCTCAATCCCGACGACAGGGACAAGAGCTCCATCGCCTTCATCCGCTGGCCCCGGGACAGGAAGAACGCCCTGCCCATCGTGTGCGTGTGCAACTTTACCCCCATGTACCATGAGGACTTCGTCATCGGCCTGCCCGGCAAGGGCAAGCTGAAGCTCATCCTGAACAGCGACGACAAGAAATACGGCGGCAACGGCCGGCCCCTGGGCCGGAAGAAGTACGAGGCCAAGGGCTTCCGGGAGTTCAGCAACCGGGTCCACCTGGCCCTGCCGCCCCTGAGCGTGCAATACTATACGTTTACGGAGGAGAACGCGAAATGACTGTCAAAGAGATCAGGGACCAGCTGGCCGCCATGGCGGCGGAAAAGGGACTGGACCGCCCGGCCCGCATCCTTCTCACCGCTTCCGAGTGCGCCCCTCTGGCCAAGACCGGCGGCCTGGCCGACGTGGTGGGCACCCTGCCCAAGTACCTCAATAAGCTGGGCTTCGACGCACGGGTCATGATCCCCTACCACCGCATCATCAAGGAGAAGTACGGCGACCGGGTGGAATACCTGTTCAGCTTCTATGTCTCCCTGGGCTGGCGGACCAAGTTCGTGGGCGTGAACAAGCTGGAGCTGGACGGGGTCACCATCTGGCTCATCGAGAACGAAGAATACTTCGGCGGGCCCATCTACATGCCCGACCGGGAGGGCGAGCAATACGCTTACTTCACCCGGGCCGTGATCGAGGCGCTGTTCAGGCTCCAGTTCATCCCCGACGTCATCCACTGCAACGACTGGCATGTGGGCATGCTGCCCCTGCTTCTGAAGACCCAGTATGTGGACTCGGAGATGGGCGGCACCCGGACGCTCCTCACCATCCACAACATCGCCTACCAGGGCCTTTGCCAGTTCGACTTCGTGCAGGACTTCCTCTCCATCCCCGATGGGTGCCTGGGCCTCATGGAGCGCTACGGCATGGCGGACTTTTTGAAGGCCGGCTGCGTCATGGCGGACCGGGTCAACACCGTGAGCCCCTCCTACGCCCGGGAGATTTGCACCTGGGAGTACGGCGAGGGCCTGGACCCGGTGCTGAGCCTCCGGGGCGACGTGGACGGCATCGTCAATGGTATCGACAAAGCGGTTTGGAACCCCGGCACGGACAAGCGTATCCCCGCCAACTTCACCCGCTCCAAAATGAAGGGCAAGATGGCCTGCAAGCTGGCCCTCATGGAGGAGACCGGCCTGGAGGTGGTCCCGGAGCGGCCCCTTATCGGCATGGTGACCCGTCTGGCCGAGCAGAAGGGCCTGGAGCTGGTCATGGCGGCTATGGACCAGCTTCTCTGGGACAACGACTGCGCCTTCATCCTGCTGGGCGACGGCAACAAGAAGTATGAGTCCTGGCTCCGGGGCCTGGAGGAGCGCCATCCCGGCCGTGCCTGCGCCTGGATCGGCTACGACGACGACCTGAGCCACCACATCTACGCCGGGTGCGACTTCTTCCTGATGCCCTCCCGGTTCGAGCCCTGCGGCATCTCCCAGCTCATCGCCATGGCCTACGGCACTCTCCCCATCGTCCGGGAGACCGGCGGCCTGCGGGACACGGTGCAACCCTACAACCAGTACACCGGCGAGGGCACCGGCATCACCTTCGCCCGCATGGACGGTTACGACATGGCCGACGCGGTGCGCCGCGCCCTGTGGGTCTACGGGAACAAGGAGGCCATGAACGGCCTCATCAAGAACGCCATGGCCGTGGACTACTCCTGCGACAATTGGGCGTATGAGTACGGCCAGCTCTATCTGAGCATGATATAAACATACAATATGAAAAAGCCTCCCCCTGACGAGGGAGGTGGCACGGCGAAGCCGTGACGGAGGGAGAGATATTATTCATTTCTCTCCCCCAGTCACCGCTTTCAGCGGCGACAGCCCCCTCGTCAGAGGGGCCTTTTTTGTCTCTGTTCATGGATATGGATAGTCTCAGTTATCGCCTGCGCCGGACACGATGCTCTCCAATAGCTTCACGTAGGCCAAAAAGGTCTCCCGGCCCAGGTCCGTCAGCTCATAGGTGGTCCGGGGCCGCCGGGAGAGAAATTCCTTCCGGCTGGCGATATACCCCTCTGCCTCCAGCGTCTCCAGCTGTTTGCCCAGGTTCCCGGCGGTGGCGGCCGTGAGCTTTTGCAGGGTGGTGAAATCCCTCGGCCCCGCCATCAGCGCCGCCACGGCTCCCAGCCGCAGCTTGGACTGGAACGCCGCCGGTATCTCATGCAGCTCCATGGGCCTTGTCCTTTTTCAGAAGATACCCAAAGGCCAGCAGGAGCAGTCCGGGAAAGCCCTGCAAGATCAGCCACACCGGGACCGCCCATAGGAGCTGGCCCAGCCGCGTCACTCCGATGGAAAGCCAGTCGAAGGGCATGGCCATCCGCGCCAGCCCGAAGACGAAGGCAGCCAGGCCCAGGATAAGCATGCCCCGGTTTTCCGCGAACGCCGCCGTCAGCAGCAGCGGCAGCGCGGGAAACAGACACCACAGCACCCGGGATACATATACGCTCCCAGATATCAGCGACGTGTCCGTCACGAACACATAGTTCATCATCGCCACCACCACGTCGCTGAACAGGCTCACACACACGAACACCCCCAGGCACACGCCCCACACGTCCAAGAGCTTCCGGGCCAGGGCGTTGAGCCCCTCCTCCTTTGCCTGCCGCCGCCAGCGGAAAAAGGTGACGCCCAGCGCCCCGTACAGCGCCAGCAGCAGCGGCCCGCGCAGGAGCGAGATGTAATGCCCCAGCCGATACTCGGGCGTCCCCATGACGTACAGCGCCGCCGTCACCGCGTTCACCGCCGTGACGGCGACCCCGTAGCCCAGCCATATCCAGCCGTAAGCGGTGAAGAACCCCGCCAGCTCCCGCAGGCCCGTCATGGTCTGGGCAAGCATAGAGCGGATGAGGGAAAGGTCCTCCCTGGCGGAGGAAAGCCGTTCGTCCATAGTATACTCTCCTTTCAGGAATACTCTATATTTTAGAGTGTTCACAATATAGCACCGCCACGCACACTTGTCAAGAGGCAAATAGGTACACATACCGCTTTTGGGGTATATTCCCCCTTGTACCTTGGCTACAAATACGGTAAAATGTTCCAACAAATGACCTATGACCTCATGTGAAAGGAGCTCCCGCCGTGCTGACTGCTGAATATGCCGAAGCGCTGAAGCTGGCCCAAAAAGAGTTCCGCCGCTGCACCGCGGCGGGCGAATATCCCTATCCGCCGGCCCTGGACGTGTTCCTCAGCGGAGAACAGTTCTCCGGCGGCATAGACCTGGGCGTGGTGTCCGTCCCTCTGGAGTTCGTGGTGGGCACCCGTACCGCCGGGCGTACCAACGCCTTCGCCCGCAACTTCATGCCCCTTATGGACGAGGGCTCGGAGTTCGCCGCCAAGTGGCAGAACCTCTGCCAGGCCCATCTGGAAGAGGGCATCCGGGAACCGGTGAAGGCCTGGGAGTACATGAACCGGTTCTATATCGAGGAGGGCAACAAGCGGGTCAGCGTCCTAAAATTCTTCGACGCGGACGCTGTGGAGGCCCGGGTCACCCGCATCCTGCCCGTGGACCGGGACGACCGGGAGGCGGCCCTCTACTTCGAGTTCGTGGAGTTTTACCGGGCCGCGAAGGTCAATTATATCGAATTCTCCCGTCCGGGCGGCTACGTCCGGCTCCAGCAGCTTTTGGGCAAGAGCCCGAATCAGGTCTGGACCGACGAGGACCGGTCCCGGTTCCACGCGTCCTATTTCTTCTTCCGCCAGGCCTTCAACGCCAACGGCGGGGAGAAGCTGGCCATCACCGTGGGCGACGCCATGCTGGCGTATATGGAGCTGTACGGCTACCAGAGCCTGCGGGGGACCAGCCAGACGGACCTCAACAAGGCCGTGGGCCAGATGTGGGAGGAGATCGCCCTTCTCCAGGAGCAGGAGCCCATTACCGTGAAGCTGGACCCGGAGGAGGAAAAGCCTGAGAGCATCCTTTCCAAGGTCCTGCCCAAGGCGGAGCCCAAGAAGCTGAAGGTGGGCTTCATCCACGACAAGAACCCGGCCCTTTCCGGCTGGACCTACGGCCACGAGCTGGGCCGGGAGCACGTCCAGCGGGTCTTCGGCGGCCGTATAGAGACGGCGGCCTACTTCAACGCCCTGGACGCGGACCCACGAGAGGTCATCGAGCTGGCCATCAAGGACGGCTGCTCCGTCCTCTTCACCACCTCTCCCCGGCTCATGCCCGCCAGCCTCCGGGCGGCGGTGGACCACCCTAAGACCGTGATACTCAACTGCTCCCTCAACCAGTCCCACCGCTATATCCGCACCTACTACGCCCGGATGTATGAGGCCAAGTTCATCGCCGGGGCCATCGCCGGCTCCCTGGCTGGAGAGAACGACGTGGGCTACGTGTGCGACTATCCCATCTACGGCCAGGTGGCGGGTATCAACGCCTTCGCCCTGGGGGCCTCCAGCTCCAATCCCCGTGCCAAGGTATACCTGGAGTGGTCCGGCGTGGGCGGCGTGGAGGCCGCCACCAAACGCCTCACAGACCGGGGCATCCGCCTCATCTCCTCCCAGGACCTGGCGCGGCTGGCCGACGAGGGCCACGCCCCCTTCGGCCTTTCCATCATCTCCGACGCCGGCCAGACCAACCTGGCCATGCCCGTGTGGCAGTGGGGCGTGTATTACGAGTCCCTCCTGCGGCGCATCCAGGACAAGAGCTTCCAGGCCGAGTCCACCGAGAGCCCCAAGGCCCTCAACTATTACTGGGGCATGAGCGCCGGCGTGGTGGAGATGCGCTACTCTGACAAGCTCCCCGCCGCCACGAGAAAGCTGGCGGGCCTTCTGGAGCGCACGCTGCGGGCGGGCCTCTGCGACCCCTTCCGGGGCCCCCTCTATGACCAGCGGGGCGCCCAGATCGTGGCCAAGGACAAGGTCCTCACCCCGGAGCAGATCATCGACATGACCTGGCTCAACGAGAACGTCCGTGGCTCCATCCCCGCCTATGAGGACCTGACCGACGTGGGCAAGGCGACCGTAGGCATCGCGGGCGTGATGACCCACCGGGAGGACGAGGCATGAAGATCCTGGCCATATCCGATGTGCCCTGCTCCGCCTACTACGACTACTACACCCCGGGGTGTCTGGACGACTTTGACCTGATCCTGGCCTGCGGTGACCTGAAGAAGGCCTATCTGGAGTTTCTCGTCACCATGGCCCACTGCCCCCTTGTCTACGTCAGGGGCAACCACGACGAGCAGTACATAGATAAGCCCCCGGAGGGGTGCATCTGCGCCGACGACGATATCGTGGTGTGCAAGGGCGTGCGTATCCTGGGCCTGGGCGGCTCCTACCGCTACAAGCCCGGCGACACCATGTACACGGAAAAGCAGATGCGCCATCGCCTGTTCCGCCTCCGCAGGAAGCTGCGCAAGAACAAGGGCTTCGATATCCTCCTGACCCACGCCCCCGCCCGGGGGCTCAACGACTTCGACACCCTCCCCCACCGGGGTTTCGAGTGCTTCAACGAGCTCCTGGACCAGTACAAGCCCAAGTACTTCATCCACGGCCACATCCACCTCACCTATGGCTGGGACATCCCCCAGAAGTGCCAATACGGAGACACGGTGGTCATCAACGCCTACGAGCGGTGCATCATCGAATATGACCAGTGAGACCGCGCAGAGCGACGCCCTGCGCGGTCCTTTATGTTCCATTTGGTATTATAAAACTTTTCAAAACTGACTATTGCTATATATCCAGTTCGTGTTATAGTGTACATACTTCAACGCGGGAGGCGACTATTATGAGACAAAAACGCATCATGACCATCCAGGACCTCTCCTGCTTCGGCAAGTGCTCGCTGACGGTGGCCCACCCTATCATGTCGGCCATGGGGCTGGAGGTCTGCCCCATCCCCACGGCGGTGCTGTCCACCCACACCGGGGGCTTCACCGGCTGGACCTTCCGGGACCTGGCGGCGGATCTGCCCGCCATCGCGGCCCACTGGAAGAAGGAGGGCCTCACCTTCGACGGCATCTCCACCGGCTATCTGGGCACGACCGAGATGATCGACATGGTGGCGGACTACTTCCGGCTGTTCCCCGAGGCGAAAAAGATCGTGGACCCGGTGTTCGCCGACAACGGCAAGCTCTACGCCGGTTTTGACGAGAATTACGCCGCGGGCATGACGAAGCTTTGCGGCATGGCGGATGTGATCGTGCCGAACCTGACCGAGGCGTCCTATATGCTGAAAGAGCCCTATGTGGCCTCCGGCTACGACGAGGAGTATATCCACGGCGTGCTGAAGCGCCTGGCCGCCTTTGGCTGCCCCCTGACAGTGGTCACCGGCGTGGTCTACGACAAGGGCTATCAGGGCGCCGTGGCCTACGACGCCAAGGAGGACCGGTTCTTCCAGTACTTCCGGGAGAACATCGACGTGTCCTTCCACGGCACCGGGGACATCTTCACCTCGGCCCTCGCCGGCGCGGTGGTGCTGGGAAAGCCCATGGAGGCCGCGCTGCGCATCGCGGTGGACTACACCGTGGAGTCCATCAAGGCCACTATGCCCGACAAGCAGGAGCACTGGTACGGGGTCAAATTCGAGACCTGCCTGCCCGGCCTCATCCAGGCCATCCAGGAATAACGTGATAACGGCCCCCTCTGACGAGGGGGCTCTGCTTGGAGGCTCCCTTGTGTAAAGGGAGCTGTCATGCGAAGCATGACTGAGGGATTGTCGTCTTTACAATCCCCCCGGCCCTGCGGGCCACCCCCCCTTTGCACAAGGGGGGCTTTGGAGGGGAGTAGCTTTGCTCGGCACCTCCCCTTGCACAGGGGAGGCTTTCAATGCTGAAGGGACGCGCTGTGAAGCGCGTCCCTTTGCCTTTATTCCCAGCTCTCTATGATCTCATCGGCCAGGGCCTTGATCTCCTCCCAGCCGGCGGCGTACTTGTCCCATACGCCCACCACATAGAAGCCCGCCTTTTTGGCGGTCCGGCAGGCCCCCAGGGCGTCCTCGAATACCGCCGCGTCCGCCGGGCGCTCCACCCCCAGCTTCTTGGCCGCGGCGTGGTATATGTCCGGCCGGTCCTTCCCCACGCCCAGGTCGTTGCAGGTGAGAAGGAACCGGAACATGTCCCGGACGCCCACGGTGGCCAGGCACAGCTCCATGAGGGGCATAGGCGTGGCGGACACCACGCACATCTCCGTCCCCCGGTCCCGCTGGGCCTCCAGGTATCCCTGCACCCCCGGCTTCAGCCGGATGTGCTCCCGGTAATGCTCCTCCATGGCGGACCAGAGGGTCCGCTCCATGGCCTCGGGCGTGTCCTGAACGCCCAGTTCCCGTTTGAATACCTCCAATGTCTCCCGGGCGGGCATCACCGCCGTCCGGTCCAGTATCTCCTGGGGCACATGGGCAATGCCCTTCCGGTGGAGGTATTCCTCCGTGAGCCGGTCCCAGTATCCCATGGAGTCCACCAGGGTCCCATCCATATCGAAGATGGCATATTTCTTGTCCATCACAGTCCGTAGAGCTCCGTGTACTTCTTGGTGAGGTAGTCCGTATAGGCGGTGGGGTCGAACTGGCCGCAGGCATTGGCCACCACCTGGGCGGGGGTGAGGAGGCCGCCGTACTTGTGGACCTTCTCTTTGAGCCAGCCGGTGACGCCGGAGAGATCGCCTCTGCCCACCGGGCCCCACACGTCTATGTCCCGCTCCATGTTCCGCAGCATCTGGGCGCCGTAGGCGCTGCCCAGGGCGTAGGAGGGAAAGTAGCCGAAGCTGCCGCCGGACCAGTGGGAGTCCTGCAGGCACCCCCGCTTATCGTCGGGCACGTCCAGGCCCAGGTATTCCTTATAGAGCCGATCCCACTCCCCCGGCACGTCCTTCACTGCCAGGTCTCCGGCGATGAGGGCCTTTTCTATCTCATACCGGACCATGATATGCAGGCAGTAGGTCAGCTCGTCCGCTTCCGTGCGGATGAGGCTGGGCTCGGCCTTGTTCACCGCCCGCCAGAACATCTCCGCCGTCACGCCGGCAAGCTGTTCCGGGAAGAACTCCTGCATTTTGGGGAAGATGGCCTCGATGAAGGGCCGGGACCGGCCCACTATATTCTCATAAAACCGGCTCTGGCTCTCGTGCACGCCCATGGATACGCCCCCGGCCAGGGCCGTGTAGTCCCGGGCCGGGTCCACGTCCAGCTCGTAGCGGGCGTGGCCGCCCTCGTGGATGACCGAGTACATGGAGCTGGCCAGGTCGTCCTCGTAGTAGTGGGTGGTGATGCGCACGTCCTGGCTGTTGAAATTCAGGGTGAAGGGGTGCTCCGTCTCCCCGATGCCGCAGTGGGCCCGGTCCAGGGCCATCACCTCCATGAGGTAGTCGGAGAACTTCCGCTGCTGCTCCACGGGGTAATGCCGGTGCAGAAAAGAAACGTCCGGCTGGGGCTTCTCCCCCACGGCCTTTATGAGGGGCACCAGCTTCTCCCGCAGGGCGGCGAAAAAGCCGTCCAGATATGCTCTGTCCACGCCCCGCTCGTACTCATTGAGGAGCGCGTCATAGGGGGCCTTGTCCGGGTCATAGTACCCGGCGAACTTCCGGTTATAGGCCACCAGCTTTTCCAGGCACGGCCGGAACAGCTCGAAATCACTGGTCTCCTTGGCCCGGTGCCACACGTCGCTGGCCTGGTTCGTCAGCTCCGCGTAGGCCATGTACTCCTCCGCCGGGATGCGCTTCAGCTGCCGCACCGCCCGGGAGAGTTCTTCCACCTCCCGGTTTTTGGCCAGGTCCAGTTCATCCTTATGCTCCTGCAAAAAGGCAAGCGTCTCGCCCAGGGCCGGGTCCGTCATGAGTTTGTGCTGCTCTCCGGCCAGAATGCCCAGGGCCATGCCCCGGCCCTCCGCCGTGTCCTTGGGGGCCACCGTGTCCCCGTCCAGGTAGAGGGCAGAGCTGGCCGTATTGTAGGCGTACAGCTTCTTCTCCGCGGCGTCCAGCCGCGCCAGCGCCTCGTTCAGTTCCATTTCCATGCTCCTTTCAGCCCGTCACATATATCTGGGCGCTCTCCGCGTCCGCGTTCTGGGGAATATAGGCAGTGAAGCTCCCTTCGTTGGGGATGGCCTCGTATACCGCCCCGCCCACAGCCACATACACAGCCGCATCCACCGCCGTCTCCGGCAGGGTCCCCGTGAGCTTCGTGTAGCCATCCATGGTCTTGCCCGGCTCCTCGGCGGTGAGCTCGCTCTCCACGGGCAGGGCGCCCTCCAGTACCGACGCCTCCCGGGCCGGGGCCGGGTACACCGCCGGATACTGCAGCAGATAGGGCAGCGTCCGCTCCGCCAGGTCCACCACCACGAGGGTGGCGTCATATTGGTTTACATAATCAAGTCTATAATTGTTCAGCCGGGAGAAGAAGGCGTGGCCGAAGCACTGGGCCATGTAGGGATAGAGGCTCCTTCCCGAGGAGTCCCGGAACATGAGGAGGCTCCCCTCTGCCCCAGCGTTTTCCGTCTCGATGGAGATGTCGTCGGCGGTGTGGAAGCTGCTGAGATAGGAGAAGGTGAAACCGGGCTGCCAGGCGTAGTCGGCCTCCGTCACCGTTCCCGTGGGGAACAGCATGTCGTAAAGGTCCCCCTTGTGACCCTCCGCCGCGATCGTAAAGGGGCCGGCGAAGTAGTCCGTGTCCACGCCCGCTTCGGCCAGGATGGCGTCCGCCGCCAGGGCCGCGCCCCGGCTGTGCCAGTGGCTGTCGTATTTCCAATAGAGCTCCTCGTCCACCGCGGAGAAGGCGTCATATAGGTTTACATAATTAACACCCTGCTCTGCCATGGCCGCCTCCAGGCGGGTGCGGTTGCCCCCCTCCGCCACGGTCACATAGGCCGGGGCGTGCTCGGGATAGAGGGTATACTTGCCGCAGGGAACGGTGAAGAGGAACTTGGCCCCCTGGCTTTCGGCGTACTCCTGCATGAGGGCCAGGCCCCGGGCGGCGCACCAGATCTCCCGGTCCGTCATCTGCTCCGCGCCGGCCATGTCATAGGCGGACGCGCCGTAGAAGAGCCATCCATCCGGGCCCAGGAGAACATCCTCATTGGCGGAGGTGTGGAATATCTTCGCCGCCAGGCCATCCCAGGCGGTGATGCCCTCCAGGCGCAGATAAAAGCCGTTGGCCATATAGTTCTGCAGCTGAGAGAGGTACGCGGTGTTGAAGGTGCCGTCGGCGTTGGTGAGCCGGGGCTTCGTCACGGGCAGCTCGTTGGCCGCCGCAGGGGCCGGGCCCTTGATGAGCATGCCCACGCCGGGGATGAGGCAGGCCAGGAAGAAGACCGCCGTGAAAAGTCCGTACCAGAATTTTTTCATCTCGCGCCTCCCCCCTTAGAACTGCAGATAGATGAAGGGCGCAAAGCCGCTCTGGGCCATGGCCATGACGCACAGCACACCCAGCCCCAGGCTCAGCGCGAAACCCACAGGCTCCGCCCATTTCCGGGCGCCCAGCTTTTTCACCCCGCCGTCGGGCAGTACGCTGAGGGCGAGCCCCAGGACCAGCACAGAGATAGCCAGAGGCGTGCACAGAAGCTGCAGGGCAAAGGTGCCTTCGGCGGTGAAGCGCCAGCCGGCAGCCATGGCCGCAAGCATCCGCCCCGCCTGGGCCATGCTGTCCGCCCGGAAGAGCACCACGCCCACCAGCACCACCAGCCATGTGTAGAGCCGCAGCACAAATCGCCCGCCCACAGACTTTTCCAGTCCCTTTGTGCGGATGAGGCCAAGCCCTTCCAGGGCACAGAACAGCCCGTGCCACAGGCCCCAAATGACATAGTGCCACGCCGGGCCGTGCCACAGGCCGGTGAGCAGCCACACCACAGCTATGGGGATGAGGATGGACAGCTTATTGGCCCTGGCCCGGCCATACCTGGCTGACCACTTCTTATAGAGCTTCTGCAGGGGCCGGCTCATGACCAAGGGCATGTAGACGTAGTTTCTAAACCAGCCGGTGAGGCTCATGTGCCACCGTTTCCAGAAATCGGTGAGGCCCAGGGCCCGGTAGGGCCGGTCGAAGTTCTCCGGCAGCGTGAATCCGAAGGCCTCCCCCGCCCCGATGGCCATATCGGAGTAGCCGGCGAAGTCGAAGAAGATCTGCACGGCGTAGCCCACCGCTCCCAGCCAGGCCAGGCGGGCGTCCAGAATCGTGCCGGCGTAGATGCCGTCCACCACCTTGCCCACGATGTCCGCGATGAGCAGCTTCTTGGCGAGGCCCACCAAAAACCGGCGGATGCCCCTTGCGGTCCGCTCCGCCGAACAGATCCGCTCCCGAAGCTGGGGCGCGGCCTTTTTCCAGGGCATGATGGGACCCGACACGATGGCCGGGAAGAAGGAGATGTACACCGTCACATCAATGAGATTCCTCGCCATGTTGGCGGGCTTGCGCCACACCTCCACCACATAGCTGATGGCGGTGAAGGTGAAGAAGGATATGCCCAGGGGCAAGGGGATGCCTGCCAGAGGGATATGGGTCCCCAGCAGAGCGTTCAGGTTGGCGATGAGAAAGTCCAAATACTTGAAAAGCCCCATGAGCCCCACGTCCAGGGCCACCGCCGCGACGCCCACGGCCCGCCGGGCCTGCTTATCCTCCAGTCGGCCCAGGAGCCGCCCTGCGCCCCAATTGAGAAGGATGGACCCCACCAGCAGGGGCAGGTAGGTCAGCTTTCCGAAGCAGTAGAAAAACAGGCTGATGACCGCCAAAACGGCGTTCTTCGCCCGGATGCCCGGCGTCAGGTGATAGATGGCGAACGCCGCCGGGAAAAAGGCGAACAGAAATATGGCGCTGGACAGGACCATTCTGCCGGACCTCCTTTCAAAAGTGATGGGACGGCAGGAACCGTCCCATCGTTCATCGTGTCAGCACCACTCTTTATAGCTGTTTGACGCTGATTCTTTTTTCTCCGGCTCGGGCCGGACATAGGAGACCACCACGCGGCGGTTGGGCTCCGTGCCGATGGAGCTGGTGGTGACGCCCTCATAGTCCTGCAGGGCGGTATGGATCACATGGCGCTCATAGCTGTTCATGGGCTCCAGGGCCATGGACCGCTTGTACTTCACGGCCTTGGCGGCCATCTTCTCCGCCAGATGGACCAGGGACTCCTCCCGCTTGGCCCGGTAGTGCTCCGCGTCCACGTTGATGTGGTCCTTGCGGTCGCCGCCCCGGTTGACCACATAGTTGGTCAGGTGCTGGATGGCGTCCAGGGTCTCGCCCCGCCGGCCGATCACGGCGCCGATGCCGCTGCCGGTGAGCTGTACGTCCAGACCGCCGCCCTCCCGGGGAGCGATCTCCATCTCGGCCTCCACGCCCATGCGCTCCAAAAGGCCTGTCAAAAACTGCTCGGTCCGTTCCGCCTGGCTGCCCTCAGCCTTGGGGACCGGGGTCTTGGGGGCGGGGGCGGGCTTGGGCTCCGCTTTGGGGGCGGGCGCCGGCTTCACAGGGGCGGGGGCCGGTTTGCGCTCAGCCTTAGGAGCGGCGGGGGCCGCCTTCGGCTCCGTCTTGGGGGCGGGCTTCTCTTCCGGCTCCTCGCCGGGGCCTTCGTAGGTGATGCGGACCACAGCGTCCACAGCGCCGATTCCGAACACGCCCTTCTTGCCCCGCTCTACGATCTCAACGGACACGTCGTCCCGCTCCAGGCCAAGCTGCTTCAGGCCGGCCGCCAGGGCGTCATCCGTCGTCTTTCCGCGGAATTCCACAGATCTCTGCATGATCAAGCTTTTTCCTCCGTACTATCCTCAGCCGGGGCGGGCTCACTTTCCGCCTCGGGCGTCACAGTATCCGTTTCAGTATTCTCTTCCGCCTCAGGAGCAGCCTCCCCGGCGGTCTCGGCGATAGCCGCGGTCTCCTCCACAGGGGTCTCTGTCTCCTCGACGGGAGTTTCGGTCTCCTCGGGGGGCTCGTAGCCCTCGCTCTCCGCCGCGGCAGCGGCGGTCTTGGCCTCCGCCTCATCAGGGTTGGTGTACCGGTCGGGCACATAGGCGCGGCCGCGGGCATAGCGGCGGTCGCCTACCTGGGAGGCAGGGATATCCTCCTCGGTCAGGCCCTTCTTGGCCAGCTTCGCGGCCCGGACCTCGGCGGCCTTCCGCTCCACTTCCTTCTGGGCGGCCACAGCGCGCTTATTCTTTTTAGAGGTGTTGCGGTTCTCCACCGTGGCGCCCTCGGCTTTCAGCCGCTCAGTCTCCTGGCGTTTGGCCTCCAGCTCGGCCTCACGGGCCTTCTCCCGCTCGATGCGGTCCGCGTCCTCGATGTCCAGCTGCTTGTTGTAGACCCTGTTCAGGATGACGTCCTGGGCCATAGCGAACACGCTCTGGGCGATCCAGTAGATGCCCATGACGGCGGGCATGGTGAAGCAGATGTAAAGGCTCATGAGGGGCATGATCAGGTTCATGGTCTTCATAGAGCCCTGCTGCTGCTCGGTCTGGGGGGTGCCGGCGTTGGCGGCCTTCATGGAAAGCCAGCTGAGAAGCGCCGACAGCACCGGGATCATGAAAAGGCCCAGGGCGGGCAGCCAGGCGGACGCCTGGCTGAAATCCCAGCGCCAGAAGGCGAAGCTGGGGGTCTGGCTCAGGTCCAGGCCCAGGAACCGGTAACTCAGCTCCTGGAGCTTGTCCGAAAGGCCCGCGAAGGCGTCGAAGTGCTCGGTGATGAACTTGGACTGGAAGATCTGGTCGTAGAACTGGCTCCGGCCGGTAGCGGTCTGGTAGCCCAAAGCGGCCAGCTTCTGGAAAATGGCGCCGCCCTCCGCCAGCTCCGCCGCCGGGATGCCCATCATGGTGGTCAGGGGGTAGCGGATGGCGTTATACAGGGCGATCAGGATGGGGAACGGGATCAGCGTCCACAGGCAGCCGCCCATGGGATTGACGCCCTCTTCCTTATAGAGCTTGGCCATCTCCTGCTGATAGCGCTGCTGGTCGTTGCCGTATTTTTTCTCCAGCTCTTTGAGCTTGGGGGTCATACGGCTCATGCGCATCATGCTCTTCTTGCTCTTCAGCTGGAAGGGCAGCATGATGAGCTTTACCACCAGGGCGAACAAGATGACGGCTACGCCGTAGTTGCCCACCAGGTTGTAAAGCCAAAGCATCAGAACGCCAAATGGCTTCGCGATAGCTTGTAACATATTCTTCTCCTAAATTTTACGGTACGGGGTCGTAAAAATCGTGCTCCCCCCTGTGGAAGGGATGACAGCGGCAGATCCGCTTCAGGGCCAGCCACCCGCCCTTCCAGGCGCCGTACCGCTCGATGGCGGTCATGGCGTACTGGCTGCAGGTGGGGATGAAGCGGCAGCTGGGCTTGGTATACGGGGAGATGTGCTCTCTGTAAAAACGGATAGCGGCCAGCAGCAGGCGCTTCATTGCGCCGCCCCCAGCTCTTTGCTCGCGGACATGAATTCCGCCTCCAGTCTTCCGTATGCCGCGTTGGCCGCCCGTGTCCGGGCCACCACCACCAGGTCATAGCCCGGGCGGATGGCCTCCTCGTGCAGGCGGTAGATCTCCCGCAGACGGCGGCGCACCTTGTTGCGGGTGTGGGCCTTGCCCACCTTCGCCGTCACAGTGAAGCCCAAGTGGTTGGTGTTCCCGCCGTTCCGGCGGGCGTACACCACGAGGCAGGGCCGCACGGCGCTGCTCCCTTTTCGGTAGACGCGGTGAAAGTCACGATTCGTTTTCAGGGAGGAAGTGAAGCGCATGGTCTGCCTCGTCTCCCTCAGACCCTCAGTAGCTCAGCTTCTTGCGGCCCTTGGCGCGGCGGGCGGACAGGACCTTCCGGCCGTTGCGGGTGGACATGCGCTTGCGGAAGCCGTGCTCCTTCTGGGCGTGGCGCTTCTTGGGCTGATAGGTTCTCAGCATGGTTTTTCTCGTCCTTTCTTTTCGTATTACTCATCGGCGGCCGTCAGACCGCCGTCAGTTGGCAACTGCATTATTATATAGAAAAAAGTATCCTGTGTCAACCAGAAAATCTCATGACCCGGCGCTCCGGACAGAAAAAGACCGCTGCCGTTCTGGCAGCGGCCCTGTTATCGGATATTAGAAGTCGTCGTCCATCTTTTTGCTGGAGGGCCGGCCCCATTTGACCTTGGGCTCCCGCTTGTTGAGGATGCGGATGATGTGGCCCCGATGGCGCCACAGGATGGCCAGCGCCATGAACAGCGCCACCGTCCCGGCCAAACCCTTCAGATTCTGGGGCGCCACAAAGATCCACGCGGCGATGGGCCCCGCCACGGCGGCGGCCATGACGGCCAGGGACATCATCTGGGCGAAGGCCACCACGATGACCAGCACGCCCGTAGCGATGAGGCCGATGCGCCAATCCGCCAGCCAGTAGGCCACGAGGCACGCCAGCACGCCCTTGTTGCCCCGGAACTGATGCTGGACCGGGTACATGCCGCCCAGCATCACGCAGAAGCCGGCAAACAGCTTGCCCACGGTCACGTAATTGCCCTCCCGGTTCACGATGAGCATGATAAGCCCGCCCGCGAACACCGCGATGGCGCTCTTGAGCACATCCACGGCGATGACCGCCATGCCCCACTTGCTGCCGAAGACGCGGACGAAGTTGTTGTAATCCGGCCGCTTGTTCCCCTGCTTGGTGATGTCCTTGTGGAAGACAAAGGTGCTGAGAAGCTGGGGGCTGTTCAGGGCACCCAGGCCATAGCTCACTATGGCGATGAGGATGAGAAGCAGCGTGACTTTCATTCGTTTTCTCCTTTCTGTCGGATCGTGATCCTGACGGGGGTCCCCTCCAGTCCGAAGGTGGCCCGGATGCGGTTCTCTATATATCGCTGATAGGAGAAGTGGAAAAGCTCCTTACTGTTGCAGAAGATGACGAAGTGGGGCGGCTTCACGCCTGTCTGGGTCATGTAGAACACCTTGAGGCGCCGACCCTTGTCCGTAGGCGGCTGCTGCCGGGCCTGGGCGTCCGCCAAAAGGTTGTTGAGCTTGCCTGTGGAGATGCGCAGGGACGCCTGCTCGTTGGCCGCGTTTATCATATCAAATATACGCCCAGTTCGTTGTCCCGTCAAGCAGGAGATGAATACCACCGGCGCGTAATCCATGAAGGACAGGTCCTGTTTGACGCGCTTTCGCATATCCTCCATGGTGTTAGTCTCTTTTTCCACCAGGTCCCACTTGTTCACGACGATGATACTGGCCTTGCCCGCCTCATGAGCGAGCCCTGCTATTTTCGTGTCCTGCTCGGTGACGCCGTCCCGGGCGTCCAGCATGATGAGGCACACGTCCGCCCGCTCCACGGCCAGCTGCGCCCGCATGACGGAGAATTTCTCCACCCGGTCGTTGACCTTGCTCTTGCGGCGGATGCCCGCCGTGTCGATGAAGAGATAGCTGCCGGACTCGTTGTCCACGGGGGTATCCACCGCGTCCCGGGTGGTGCCGGGCATGTCCGCCACGATGACCCGCTTCTCCCCCAGGATGAAGTTGATGAGGGAGGACTTTCCCACGTTGGGCTTGCCGATGACGGCCACCCGGATGCGGCCGTCGTCCTCCTCTTCCTCCTCGGGAGGCGGGAAATGGGCCACACAGGCGTCCAGCAGGTCGCCGGTGCCGTGGCCGTGGACGGCGGAGACGGCGATGGGGTCTCCCAGGCCCAGATTATAGAACTCATATATGCCCGGGTCGTCCGGGCCGATGGCGTCCATCTTGTTCACCGCCAGCACCACGGGCTTGCCGCTGCGCTGGAGCATACCGGCCACCTCCTGGTCGGCAGCGGTGATGCCGGTGCCGATCTCCGTGACCATGACGATCACGTCGGCGCTGTCGATGGCCATCATGGCCTGTTCCCGCATGAACAGGAGAATCTCGTTGGCGGTGTTGGGCTCGATGCCGCCGGTGTCCACGATGTCAAAGGTCCGCCCCGTCCACTCGCAGGGGGCGTAAAGCCTGTCCCGGGTCACACCGGGGGTATCCTCCACGATGGAGAGCCGCTGTCCGGCCAGCCGGTTGAAAAGCATGCTCTTGCCCACGTTGGGCCGGCCCACGATGGCCACCAGGGGTCTCGCCATACAGCCGCCTCCTTCCTGTCTCTCAGGTATCCAAAAAAAGAAATTTATATAGCGATATAGGGACGGCAGCCGCCGCCCCGAAAAAAATACCGTTATCCCTTTCCCTGAGCAAAAAAGGGAGGCGCGTGGCCCCCCTTATCCTGCCGGTAATTACTTCTCCTCGCCTACCGTGACGACGGTGCGTCCGTCATACTGGCCGCAGGCCGGGCAGACGCGGTGAGGCATATGGTACTCGCCGCAGTTGGGGCAGGCCACCAACTTGGGAAGACGCAGCTTCCAGACGCTGGAGCGCCGCTTGCTCTTACGGGCATGGGACTGTTTTCTCTTAGGGACTGCCATGGGTCACACCTCCTGTATATCATCCAAAAGCTGCCCGAGGGCCGCCATTCTCGGATCGATCTCTTTTTTGCAATCGCAGGGTCCGTCGTTCAGGTCCTTCCCGCAGGTGGGGCAAAGCCCCTTGCAGTCCGGCCGGCACAGGAATTTCTGGTCCAGGTCCAGGATGAACAAGGTCTCCGCCACGTCGGACACATCCGCGCCGTCCCCGATCAAGGGGAAGACGTTCTCGCTGTCCGTGTCCTCCGCGTCGGCCTGGAGCACCGCGGTGAAGCGGGGCGTGAGCCGCCGGCGGAAGGGCTTTCCGCACCGGTCGCAGCGAACGGTCATGTCCGCCGTCACGTCTGCCTCCAGCTCCAGGATGCCGGCCTCGTTCCGCACGGAACCCTCGGCCGTCACCGGCCCGTCAAAGGACTCCAGCATGGGGAAGGACAGCCTGTCCCGGTCCAGCTCGCACCGGAAGGGGACGCTCTTTCCCGGCAACTCGATTATCTCGCGCAGGTCTAAGATCATTGGACGTACCTCTACAGTCGCCAAAGTATTATAAATTATGCCGCGGCCGTTGTCAATCCCATTTTTTCATGATAATATGACCTCATGAAAGAATTCACCGTTACCAAAAACGACGCAGGGCAGCGGCTGGACCGGTTCGCCGCGCGGCAGGCGCCGGACATGCCCTCCTCCCTGCTGCAAAAATACTTCCGCCGGAAAGAGATCAAGGTCAACGGCCACTGGGCCAGGCCGGACGTCCGTCTCGCGGAGGGCGATACCGTGCGCTTATTTCTCCCCGACGAGTTCTTCGGGGCCCGGAGGGCGGATGAAAACGCCTGGCTGGCCTCTGTGAAGCCCGACCTGGATATCCTCTACGAGGACGAGGATATCCTGCTGGTGAACAAGCGGCCAGGGGTATTGTGCCACGCGGCGGACGGCTGGTCTGCCGACACCCTCATCGCCCGCATCCAGGCCCACGCCTACCAGTCCGGCCAGTGGGACCCGGCGGCGGAAAACAGCTTCGCCCCGGCGCTGTGCAACCGCATCGACCGGGGCACCGGCGGCATCGTCATCGCCGCCAAGACCGCCGCCGCCCTCCGGGACATGGATGAGAAGATCCGGGCCCGGGAGGTGACGAAGGAGTACCTGTGCGTATGCGTGGGCGTCCCCAAGCCCGCCCAGGGCCGGCTGGAGGGCTGGCTTTTCAAGGACGCGGTGAAAAACCAGGTCTACGTCAAGCCCCGCCAGGAGCCGGGGACCAGCTTCGCCGCCACAGACTATCAGGTCCTGGCCAGCCGGGACGGCCTCAGTCTCGTCACCTGCCGGCTCCACACCGGCCGGACCCACCAGATACGGGTCCAGATGGCCCACGCGGGGTGGCCCCTGCTGGGGGATAGCAAGTATGGCCGGGAAAAACTGAACCGCCGCTACGGCGAGAGCCGGCAGCTTTTGTGGTCCTGGCGGCTGGGATTCGATTTTGTCTCTCCCACCGAAACACTTGACCGTCTCCGGGGGAAGGTCGTCACCGTGCCGGACGTGCCATTTGTGGAAAAATACTTTCCCGATTTCCATAACACCATAGAAAAACGACAAAAGGACTAAATATTTCCTTTTTCTGGTTTTCCTTTTGACTATATACAATCACTTGTATATAATTAGGTCATAAGACCCCAACACCTACTATATTTTAAGGAGGACATCACTTTGAAGAAGCTCATCTCCCTGCTGGTGGCCCTCGTCATGGTGCTGAGCCTTTGCGCTCCCGGTCTCGCCGCTGAGGCGGAGGCCGAGGACGTGAACGTTCTGTACACCAACGACGTGCACACCTACATCGACAAAGATCTGAACTACACCCTCGCCGCCATGTACCGCGACACGCTGAACAACGTGCTGATGGTAGACGCCGGCGACGCCATCCAGGGCACCGCTTACGGCTCCATGGACAAGGGCGAGTCCATCATCAAGCTCATGAACGCCGTGGGCTATGACCTGGCCACCCTGGGCAACCACGAGTTCGACTACGGCATGGAAGGCTGCATGAACGCCATCGAGTGGGCCGAGTTCCCCTATGTGTCCTGCAACTTCTACCATGAGGAGAACGGCGTGAAGGGCGAGAACGTCCTGGACGCCTACAAGGTCTTTGAGATCGGCGGGCAGAAGATCGCCTTCATCGGCGTCACCACCCCCGAGTCCTTCACCAAGTCCACCCCCGCCTACTTCCAGGATGAAGAGGGCAACTACATCTACGGCATCGCCGGCGGCGAGGACGGCTCCGACCTGTACGCCACCGTGCAGGAGGCCATTGACGCCGCCTCCGAAGAGGCCGACGTGATCATCGGCCTGGGCCACCTGGGCGTGGACCCCGCATCCAAGCCCTGGACCAGCGAGGAAGTCATCGCCAACACCACCGGCTTTGACGCCTTCATCGACGGCCACTCCCACACCGAGGTCCCCATGGAGGAGGTCGCGGACAAGGACGGCAACACCGTCATCCTCACCCAGACCGGCTCCTACTTCAATAACCTGGGCCACATGACCATCGCCCCCGACGGCACCATCTCCACTGAGCTTCTGAACATGGAGGCCGTGAAGACCGGCCTGTTCGACGCTGTTGACGCCGCGCACCGCGCCGGCGAGGAGGCCAACTCCGAGGACGGCGTCTATGAGATCCAGTCCGCCTGGATCGGCCAGGTCAACGACGAGCTGGGCCAGGTCATCGGCACCACCGAGTGCGTGCTGAACAACTACACCGAGGACGGCACCCGTCTGGTCCGCAGCCAGGAGACCAACTCCGGCGACTTCGCGGCCGACGCGCTGTACTATCTGTTCTCTGAGACCAGCGCTGTGGACGGCTACCCCGTGAACATGGCCATCATGAACGGCGGCGGCATCCGCAACGAGGCCATCACCGGCGAGATCAGCTACCTGACCTGCAAGAACATGCACACCTTCGGCAACGTGGCGTGCCTCATCCAGGTCACCGGCCAGCAGATCCTTGACGCTCTGGAGTTCGGCGCCCGCGGCGTCGGCACCGGCGAGGAGATCGGCGGCTTCCTGCATGTCTCCGGCGCCACCTACACCATCGACACCTCCATCCCCTCCTCCTGCACCATGGATGACAAGGGCGTGTTCACCGGCGTGGACGGCGAGTACCGTGTGAAGGACGTCATGATCGTCGATCCCATCACCGGCGAGAGCACGCCTCTCGACGTGGACGCCACCTACAACCTGGCGGGCTACAACTACACCCTCCGCGACCTGGGCGACGGCTTCTCCATGTTCCAGGGCGCGACCAACATCCTGGACTACGTGATGGAGGACTACATGGTCCTGGCCAACTACGTCCAGTCCTTTGAGGACTCCGACGGCGACGGCCTGCCCAACGTCACCGGTTACGACAACCTGGAGGGCGCTGGCCGCATCGTCATCGAGTGATGTTCCCCTTACCGTAAGAACCTGATACAGCGTTTGCCCCCGGTCCGCTCGGACCGGGGGCATTTGCTTGTCAAAAAACAAGTTTTTGACCGCAAGATTTAATCTGCTCGGCGAGAGTGGATCCCGCCGGCAGGAAGTTAAAAGCCTGACATTCTACGGCTTTTGACTTCACGCGCGGGAATGCCGCGCGGCTCGCCCTGACCGGGCTTTGCGTCCTTTCTAATTTGCGTTTATTGTTAGCCGCCGTAGACGCACACGCCGCCCACGAAGGTCTCGGTCACATTGAGGCCGTCGTCCAGTACAGTGAAGTCAGCGTCCATGCCGGGGGCTATGCGCCCCTTCTTCTCCAGGCCCACCAGTTTCGCGGGGTTCTCCGTCATGAGGGGCAGGACCTTCTCCACGCTCTCGCCGGTGAAGGCCACCAGGTTTCGCAGCGCCTGGTCCATGGTGAGGGTGGAGCCGGCCCGGACGCCCGTGTCCGCCAGGACGGCGTCCCCGTCCCGGACCACCACGTCGTTCACGCCCAGCTTGTACTTCCCGTCGGGCAGGCCCGCGGCCTGGATAGAGTCGGTGATGGCCGCCACCCTGTCCCAGCCCTTGCAGGCCAGGAGCATCCGCACCGAGCCGGGGTGCAGGTGCCGGCCGTCGCATATGGCCTCGCAGACCACGTCCCGCTCCAGCACGGCGCCCATGATGGCGGGCCGGTGCTGGTGGAAAAGCCCCATGGCGTTGAATGTGTGGGTGGCGGACCTGGCCCCGGCGTCGATGGCGGCGGCGGCGGTCTCATAGTCCGCGCCGGAGTGGCCGATGGCCACGGTCACCTCCCCGGCGATCTCTTTTATCATATCCACCACGCCGGGCACCTCAGGGGCCACGGTCATATAGCGCACCGCACCCTCCGCCGCCTTCTGGTATTTCCGGAACAGGGCGGTGTCCCCCTCCCGCAGCAGCCGCTCGGGCATGGCGCCCTTGTACTCTTTCGCGAGGAACGGCCCCTCCAGGTGGATGCCCACCAGCCGCGCGCCGGTGAGGGGGCCCTCCATGGCCTTTTTGGCGTACCCGATGGACCGGAGGGTTGCCTCCTCCGTGTCCGTGAGGATGCTGCACTGCCACCCGGTAACGCCGTGGGAGGCGAAGAATCGGGATATTTGGGCGAACCCCTCTTCGTCCGCGGCGTTCACGTCCACCCCGCCGCCGCCGTGGGTATGGATGTCGATGAAGCCGGGCGCCAGCATGCGCCCGTCCAGGTCCACCACCCGGCATCCCGCCGGGACCGGGGTATCCCTGGCGGCTATCCGGCCGTCCAGGACCACCACGTCCCGCCGGACGAACCGGCCGTTCTCGTAGACCCGGCCGTTTTTGAAAAGCGCCGCGTCCATATCAGAAGGGCTGGGCCCCGGACACCGAACTGGTGTAGATGGCCGCGTCGGGATGGTTCTGCAGGAGGGTCACCGGGAACCGGGCCGTCACGGGTCCGTAGGCCGCCTGGCGCACCACCGCCCGGTGCCAGTCCCGGAACACGCCCAGACGCACCTTTTTCGCGGAGAGGATCTGCCGCATGCCGATGGTGACGGCCATCTTGGGCATGGCGTCGATGGCGCCGCCCCGCTCGGTGATGGCGTTGGCGGTCCTGGTCTCCCGGGTCAGGGTGAGCACCCGGGTGTTGAGTTTCGCGAACTCCTCCGGCGTCATGTCCTCGCTGGCCTCGTTGAAGGCCAGGTGGCCGTTGATGCCAATGCCGCCGAAGCAGATGTCCGGCCCGCCCAGGCTCTCCAGGAGCTTATCTCCCTTTTCCGGGTCGGCCGGGTCGGGGAACACCCGCTGCTCCACGGGCATGAGAAGGTCGGGGTCAATCCTGTCGTACACGGTCCTGTCCATGAAGCCCCGGAAGGACAGAGGGCTGGAGCGCTCGATATAGGTGCCGTCGTCGTTCAGATACTCGTCCATGTTGAAGAACCAGCAGTTTTTCAGGCTCAGCCTCTCCCGGTTCACCAGCCGCACGAACACGGGATACTGGCCCGTGGGGCCCACGGGGAGGATGAACACGGTCCGCCTGCCGGCGGCGTTGTTGGCCCGGATGGCCTCCACCATCTGCTGGGCCAGCTCATAAAAGGCCTCTCCCGGGTCTCCCAGGGGGTAGACGGGTATTTTCGCGTTCTTGCCCAGCTCCGAGGCGGGAATTTTGAAAAAGTCCATGGCGGTCTCCTTTTTGGGTATTTTTTTCCATTCTAGCAAGCGCCCCGTCTTTTGTCAAGAAAGTCTAAAGAAAAGCCTTGAAGCGCCCTTCTTTTGTGCTTTATTTCGCTAAAGTTTCTACGATTAGAGCATTTTCCACAAAAATTTCCGGGTAATCATCTTGCATCTGTGTAATTTTTATGATAGTATGCAGATACGAATCATAGTGCCGCGGCGGCCCGCCGTGGGCTAAATCCTGAATAGAAAAGAGTGATGCGCGTTGAACGAGAAGAAGCCCGAGAAGATCAAGAAAAAACCTCTGAGCAACAAGGTCTGGCTCCTGCTCTCCCTCATTGTGGCCCTCATCGTGTGGTACCTGCTCAGCCTTGGCAAGGCCACCGGCCGGAGCTTCCCCTTCATCCAGAAGACGTTCATCGAGTCCTTCCCCAAGATGGCCTTTGAGCGGAAGGTGCTGTGGAAGGACTTCTGCAGCAGCATGATCTGTGTGGCCGCCGGCTTCGGCCTGGGCTTCGTCACCGCCATCCCCATGGCGTTTCTGATGGCCTGGTACACCCCGGTGCA
>CANRNF010000038.1 GCA_947631865.1 uncultured Oscillospiraceae bacterium
CATGTTATTTACCTCCATTGTGGTGCTTCTATTCTACACCATCTGTGGAAGTTTACACAGTTTTTGGGATGGACCCCTCAAGTCAGAGCTGCTCTATCTGCAGCAGTTCGATTCCTTGGAACATTTCAAGGCTGAACTTATTGACTATCTCGACTACTACAATAATCGCAGAATCAAGGCAAAATTAAAGGGCCTGACACCTGCTCAGCACAGATACCAGACCCTTCGGGTCGCTTAACTCATTATTTCGTCTAACTTTTGGGGTTCACTTCAGGCCGAGATGGCCCCCGCCGCCCAGGCAGCGCCCATCTCCTCCAGCTCCTCCGGCGGCTCCAGCGGCCGTCGCCCGAACCGGACGCCCCGGGCTTTTGCCGCCGCGATGCCCTCCGCCTGACGCTGGCGGATGAACTCCCGCTCCGTCTGGGCCACGTAGGACAAAAGCTGCAGGACGATGTCCGCGATCAGCGTCCCCGTCAGATCTCTGTCCCGCCGGGTATCCAGAAGGGGCATGTCCAGCACGACGACGGCCACCCGCCGCTCCTTTGTGAGTATCCGCCACTGCTCCAATATCTCCTCATAGTTTCTTCCCAGCCGGTCGATGCTCTTGAGCACAAGGGTGTCGCCCGGCTTCATCTTTCCCAGCAGCCGCCGGTAGGCCGGGCGGTCGAAGTCCTTGCCGGACTGCTTGTCGGCGTAGACGCGCCCGTCCTCCACGCCGAAGCTCTCCATGGCGAGCCGCTGCCGGTCCAGATTCTGGTCCCGGCTGGATACACGGATATATCCGTATGTCATGTTCGCTTCCTCCTTCATGGCATACAGTATACCCGCCAATCCGCAGGGCCCGCACGGTGGGCTGATAAAAAAGCCGAGGGAGACGATTTCTTTACGAAATGTCTCCCTCGGGTGTGTCTTTCTTCTTAGCCGGCTCCGGCGCATAAGCAAGAGGCCCCCATCCGGGGAGCCTCTTGCTGTGTGTCAGGGCCGCCAGTCACTCAGGGTCCCGAAGATGATCTGCCCTCCTGTATCACCGCTGCCGCCGGCAACGGCTTCCACGTCGTCGTCGGACAGCGCGCCATCGGCGGACACGAAGAACTGGCTGAAGCCGGTGTCCTTCAATATGGCCGCGACTGTGGCGTTCACATTCGTGAGCCGGAAGTGGCCCTCGCCCATCTGCTTATACATGATGAGCATGACCCGCAGACCCGCGGAGGAGGTATATTCCAGGTTTTTGAGGTCCAGGGTGATGTCCTTCACAGCGGTGGGGATGTCCCAGAATGCGTTCAAAAGCGCCGGAGCGCTGATGGAGTCCATCCGGCCCGCGAGACGTATGATGAGCGCGTCCCCGTTCAGGTCCTGGTCGATGGCGAGCCCGCCGGCCCCGGCGGGCTGGGCCGCCTTCGCGCCGCTGGGGGTCATGATCCACACGTTGATCTTCCCCAGAGCCGCGGCAATGGCCTCGCGCTGCTCCGGCGTGCAGGCCTGGAGGGTCCGCAGGCCCATGTTGGCCACGCCGGTGATGGGGCGGCGCTCTACGGAAAGGCCCATGCTCTCCAGAAACGTGACCTTCTCCTCATCGTTCGCGAACACGGGCGCGTGGTCCGCGTCGGCGGTCTTTTTGTTCACCTGGGAATCCACCAGCTTCAGGAACTTCTCCCCCTGGCCGCCGGTGACCGCCTGGATGATGGCAAGGAAGTAGTGGTCGCTCTCAAAGTCCGTGGTGACCCAGCAGCCGCCCCGCGCCGCCAGCAGAGCAGCGAAGTTCCTGACCATGGCGGTCATCTCATTTTTGTCCAGGTACGCCACCAGCCCCTCGCAGTCGATGGTGACAGGCCCCTCCGGCAGGTGTGCGGCTGCCGCCGCCACGCTGGTGCCGTTGGTCACGTCCACCGCCTGGAAGATGGCCTTGCCGTCCAGCAGCTCCTTCGACACCCGGGCCATGTCCTCCACCACCGCGGGCAGGTCGCCGCCCACGTAGTTATAGCCCCGGTCCATCAGGTACTTGGCCTTGGGCGTGTAGCCGCAGGCCAGATCCAGCACGTTCTTGTTCCCCGCCTGCTCGATGAGCCGGTTGGCCAGGGCATAGCGCAGCTCAATGGTGATGGCGCCGATGCGTTTCAACAGCTCGTACTCGCCGCTCTTTACGTCCACGTGGGGCATCTGCTCAAAGCCCAGCGCCTTCTCAAAGGCGACGGAGTCCTCGTTGCCCACGGCGCTCAAGAGCGTCAGGGTCATCTTCGCGGTGTTGAACACAGGGTTCGTAAGTTCATAAAGCTCGTTCATAGGTGGTCTCCTTGTATTATGAAGTAGTAGTTATTAGTGACCCTCTCCAAGGTCATGTGCTACACTGGAAGGGATGCTGTGGATTGGTCTCATTCTCCTACCGCAAGACGGTTCACGAAAGGCTCCGACCACAGCCCCTTGCAGTTTTGTTGATCAGTTAGATACCGCCAGACGGTTGATGTAGAACAAGGTTACAAGGCAAGGTGTTCTGTGGATACAGCATCAAATCTATCATCTGGAGGTTCGTTATGGTTTGTGTTGGTATTGATGTGGCCAAGGACAAGCACGACTGCTTCATCCAGTCCTCAGAGGGAGAGGTTTTGGCGGACGTGTTCACTATTCCCAACAATACGGGCGGCTTTCAGTTCCTTTTGGAGAAGATCCGCTGTTGTACCTCGTCCCAAGACAGCATAAAAGTAGGGCTTGAGGCGACCGGGCATTACAGCTATAACCTTCTGGGGTTCCTTCTCGACCGCGGCCTGCCAACCTACGTCTTGAATCCCCTGCACACCAACCTGTACCGGAAAAGCCTCTCCTTGCGGAAAACCAAGACCGACCGTGTTGACGCGCGTACCATTGCGGCTATGCTCTTGTCCGATGTGGGCCTCAAGCCCTACACGGATACAGCATACCACAACGAGGAACTAAAGTCACTCACAAGATACAGGTTCGACAAGGTCAGGGAGCGAGCCAAGCTCAAACAGTCTGTTTCTCGTCTAGTCTGCATCCTGTTCCCAGAACTGGAAAAGCTGGTTCCGACTCTCCACCTGGCATCTATATACGCCCTCCTTGAGGAATTCCCAGGGGCCAAACAGCTTGGCGCTGCCAATCTTACCCGGTTGAAGTTCCTGTTGACCAGCGCCTCCAAAGGACGCTACGGGCGGGACATGGCTGTGACCATACGGGACACAGCCAGAGTCTCTATTGGCTCTGTTATGCCCGCCAAGTCTCTGGAATTGCGGCACACCATTCGCCTCATCCGAGAACTGGACGCCGAGATAGCAGACATTGAAGCCTCTATCCAGTCCATTATGGAGCAGCTGCACTCGCCCATTATCACCATTCCGGGAATTGGTTTCCGCATGGCTGCCATGATCCTGGCCGAAGTAGGCGACTTTTCCCGCTTCGATTCTCCCGACAAAGTGTTGGCTTACGCTGGTCTTTCTCCCTCTACTTACCAGTCCGGGCAGCTCAACAACTGCTACGCCCATATGGAGAAGCGAGGGTCCAGATACCTGCGCTATGCCATCTACAACGCCACGAAGTACGTCTGCCACTGGGACCCCACCTTTGCCGCCTACCTCGCCAAGAAACGTGCTGAGGGCAAGCACTACAATGTAGCCTTGTCCCATGCAGAGAAGAAACTTGTGCGGCTCATCTACGCTATGGAGAAATCCGGCCTGCCTTACCAGCCTCGTACAGCTGCCTAGCCCACTATATCTCTATCCTTCTGGCGCCCTCTTGGCGTCTGCTTTGTTATGTCCTCTTTCGGTTCCACATCCACTTCGTCCGATTCCCTTAATTCAGGCTTGACTTTTAATAGTTAGTCTTTCGTTCCTATCCAGATGGTCATTTCACATATTAACTATCGTCTCGCCTGCCGTACTGTATAGCCTTTTTTCCGGCGATCTTCCATGCAGCTTGGACACAATGAACAGTTCACATCGCCGCACAGACAGTGCTGAACGCTCTTGTCCTGCCGGAGACAATCAATACATATCAAATACTGTTCCGTGGCGTCGTCTGTCCCCCCGGACACCGCGCCCAGCGCCTCGTCCGCCAGCTCTTCGCTGCTCTTTTTGGCCTCGTTGTTGTTCATCGGTCATGCCTCCTTGCCTGGGCACTGTGTCCCATACGATGCTTCCAATTCTGACACGGCCTTCAGCGGACCTCCATAGGGACATTCAGTTATAAAGTTTTCATAGTGGCGGCAGGAAAAGCAATTGCTCCCTTTAAATACTTCCCCAAGAGAGTTTCTCCCTCCGGTCACTTTGTCCAGGGCGGCGTCGGGCAGGGCCTCATAGCTCTTTTTATTGTTTTCCATGACGGTTCTCCTTTCTGGCTTCTGTCCCTTTATACGACCCACCGGGGCAAAAGGGCCAAAGAAAGCCCGCTTTTTCTCATGCGTTCTCCCTGCTGTTCCAGGCGGAAAGCAATATGTCCTCCACCATTTCCTCGTAGGCTATGCCGCTATACTCCGCCTCACGGGGCATCAGGCTCTCCCGCTTCAGCCCCGGCACCGCGTTTATCTCCAGGGTGTAAATGCAGCCGCCATCGTGGCTCACCATGAAGTCCACACGGCCCACATCCTTCGCGCCGGTGATCTTAAACACCTTCTCCGCCGTCCGCTCCATCTCATGCAAAAGCTTTTCATCCAGCTTCGGCGGCTCCACGCCGTACTCTCCGGTGAACAGCGTCAGGTCGTTCTTCTTATGTACCCGTTCTCCGGACAGGGTCTCCACCCCCTCCACGCATTTGAGGGTGATGAGCTTTCCCTCCTTCTCAAAGAGACCCACGGTGTAAAAGCCCCCGTCGATGAACTCTTCCAGAAGAATGGGGTCGTCATATTGGAATACGTGGGCTATCTTGGGCAAATCCTCCGGGGAGCGGATGAGCTCGATGCCGAAGCTGCCGCCCTGGCTGGGGGCCTTCGCCACGAAGGGATAGCCCAGCGCGGCGTAGTCGAAGTCTCCCCGCTCGTATTCCTCCTTCCGCAGGATGGTCCACCGGGGCGTGGGCACGCCGTAGTGGTCGAAGAGGAACTTGCAAAGTATTTTGTCGTTGATGAGCATGGCCGCGTGGGTCCGGCTGCCGGTATAGGGGATGCCCTCGTGGTCCAGCATGGCCTGCAGGGTACCGTCGCCGTGGTATTTCCCCTGCACGCAGAGGTAGACGATATCGGCCTTTTCTTTCCGCAGGGTATGGACCATGTCCCGGCCGTATTCCAGCATGCACACGTCATAGCCCTTCTGCCGCAGGACCTCTTCTATGCTCCTGGCGTTCTTCGTGGAGGCATGCGCCTCGCTGGAGGTCCCGCCGTATACGATCGCAACTTTCATATATTTATACTCCTTTTCTTTTCGGGGAAGCCCGGTATCAGATGGTGATGAGCAGGTTGTTCATATCCATCGTGTTGGTATAGGTCACATCCTTGGAGAGGGCCAGCACCATGCGTATGCCCACGTTCTCCTCCGGGCGTTCCGGGTCCAGGGTCCAGGAACGGACCTTTTCCTTCAGGTCGAACTTGGCGCAGTCGTCCCGCAGCCGCAGCAGCACGTCTCCGTCCCGCAGCACGACCCGGATGTCCACGCTGTGCCGCTTTCCGTCGGCGAAGCCGTAGGTCACGGTGTTGCCCGCCATCTCCTCCACGCACAGGGCCGCCAGATAGCTCCTCCGCCGGTCCACGCCGTGGCCGGTGCAGAAGGCGTTTATCGCCTCGGAAATGCCGATGACCTGCTCGAGGCCTGTGACGGACACGGATATGTAGTCGCTCTCAGGAAGGCTGAAGCCCCGGGGCAGGAACAGGAGCTTTTCCGCTCCCTTCGCGTCCGTATCGCGCCGCAGCGCGCCGCACAGGAGAAACACCGCCAGCGTCACGAGCTGGCTTATGCAATAGGCCGCCCACACGCCGTTGATGCCGAACAGCTTTCCCAGCACGGCTACGCAGGCCACCAGGCTTATGAGCTCGTTGCCGATGTTGATGGTATAGGCCCGGCGCCGGTCCCCCAGAGCCGTCAGGTAGTTGCCCACGCACATGTTCACCGCCATGGGCGGCAGGGACAGGGCAAACCATCGCAGCGCGTTTGTCGCCATCTTTTTAGCCTCCGGCGAGTCCGGAAGATAGAACGCCGCCAGGGCGGGCGCGAACAGGATCACGGCCCCGGCGATGACGCTCATCAGCCCGACGGCGTACCACAGCGTCACCCGCACGGTCTGCTTCAGGCCGTTCACATCCTTCTCCCCCGCGTACACGCCGGTCATCAGCATCACCGCTCCGGCCATGCCCACGATGGGGCTGCGGACCACCAGCTTCACATTGCTCTGCGCCGACAGGGCCGAGAGCCCCGCCGTGGCGGCCACGGACAGGACGATGCTGTTGATGAGGATGGGCCCCACGGCCCGGCATATCTGGGTCGCGCCGCTGGGAAGGCCCCCCGCGACGATCTTCGGCGTCAGCCGCCAGTTCATGCCCCTGGCCCGGAAGTGGAAGAGCCTGTCTTTCTTCCTGAAATGGGTCAAAAGCACCGCCAGGGCCGCATAGTTGCTGACCGCCGTGCCCAGGCCCAGGCCCAGCAGGCCCATCTTCATCACGACCATAAACAGCACGTCGCCGATCACGTCCACTACCGTGATGGTCAGGCTTGCCACGGTGGTCCGTTTCGCCCCGCCGTCCAGCTGGACGATGGGCGAGAGGATGGCCACCATGATGAGGCCCGGCGTGCCGGTGAAGAGGCCTATGAGATAGGACTTGGCGTAGGGCAGCAGCTCCGCCGAGGCGCCCCGGGCGCCCAGAAGCCGCGCGAAGGGCCCCGCCAGGATGATCCCCACCGCCGTCATCACACAGGACAGCACTATCCCCAGCGTGCAGCCGAGGGAGAATACCCGGTCCGCCTCGTCCAGCCGGCCGCTCCCCACGCTGCGGGCACACATGGTCTGGCAGCTGGTCATCAGCACGCCGCTGATGACGGCGGCAATGCTGTAATAGGGCGTACATATGCCCAGGGCGGCCAGCTCCGCTGCGCCCAGCAGCCGCCCGGCCATGGCCCCGTCCACCAATGTCGCCGCGGCATGGGCCAGTTCCATCATGGTCATCACAATCATGGCGCCGAAAAACTGCTTATAGATCACAGATGATGTATGGGCTTTTTCCATTTTCCTCTCCCCGTCTTAAAGCAATATTCAACCTGTTAAATTTTATCACGGCCGCCGGGGCCCTTCAACGAGGGAGACCTGACGTTTTCGCAGTCAGACCTGACGTTTGCGAAGTGGGCCGTTGTCCTTTCACCGGTTCTAACGGCATATCCCCGGCGCATAGACTGTGGCAAGTAAACGCAGCGGGGTGGTATGAGTGCGAGAGGATATCGAACAGCGGGCCCGGGACCTGGCCCTGTACATTGTGGAGAACAACGCCACCGTCCGGGACGCGGCCACGCATTTTCGGGTCTCCAAGTCAACCGTGCATACAGTTGTTACGATCAGGAACGATTCCTCTGGGTCATAACGTGACGCCTGTATTCCGGCGCAGCTCAAAATAATATGATCGTTCTATAAAAAGCAGGAGAGCGGCGCGTTTCGCGTCGCTCTCCTGCTTTGTTTTCTTTTATCCCCGCCGGCGGCGGAGGGCTGATATCGCCATGACCAGGCCCACGCCCAGGACGGAGCCGACCACGTTCAAAAGGGTCTCATCCCACTGCAGATGCCGCCCGGGGATGTACAGCTTCCCCACCTCGGCCGCCACAGCCAGCGCGGAGCAGGCCAGCATTGCCATGGACCAGAGCCAGACCCGGGGCTTTCCCCGGGGCAGGCTCACAGCCAGCGCCGCGGCGGCCAGGAGGCCGTCTATGAAAAACACGCCGAAATGGGCCGCCAGGCGCAGGCCCATATGAAACGCCGTCTGGTCAGGATATATGCCCACGCGGGCCAGCAGCCCCAGCAGGAACCGGGCCAGCTCCATACTGAGCGCCCCGGTATCCTCCCCTGACTGCCAGGACAGAAAAAGGCTGAACCCCGCCCATCCCAGCGCCAGCAGCCACAGCACGGCTATGGAGAGTTTGCGTCTCGTGTTACCAGATGCGCTTTTCAAGGCTGTCCCCTCAACATAGCCATGAACGCCTCCTTGTTCTCCTTCGCTGTTGTGGTGGGCCGGCCCAGGTCCGCCCGGGAGCCGATGGCGCACTTGGCCTCGATGAACGTCAGACCCTCCCGCGCTTTGGCCTCCTTCAGCGCCGCGTCCAGCGCCTCAAAGCTGTCCGCGCAGGCCACATGCTCATAGCCGCAGCCACGGGCGATCTGCGTAAGGTCTATCCTTCCTGCGGCCGTAGGCATGCCGCCAACAGTCTCATGGGCGCCGTTATTGACGACGATATGCACCACGTTCTTTGGCCTCACGGCCCCCATCACCGCCATGCTCCCCATGTGCATCAGCACGGCCCCGTCGCCGTCGATGATCCACACCTTTTTCTCCGGCTTTTGCAGCGCGACGCCCAGGGCGATGGAGGAACTGTGGCCCATGGAGCCGACCGTTAGAAAATCGGTCCCGTGGCCCTGGGCGTCCGCCTGGCGTATCTCAAAGAGCTCCCGGCTGGCCTTCCCCGTCGTGGAGACCACCGGGTCCGTTCCCGTCACGGCCGCGATGTGCCGGATGATCTCCTCCCGGCTCATCGTGTTGGCGTTTTTATACTCCACTCTGGCGTCGAATTCCAGAGCGCCCCTGCGGATGACGAAGGCGCACTGCTTTCCCCTCTCCCACAGCGCGCGGTATTCCGCGAGCTTGGATCGCACCTCTTCCTCCGCGGTATCCCTGCCGATAACGAAAGCGGCAATGTCTATATCCTCCATGAGCTTTATCGTCACCTGGCCCTGGTAGATATGCTGGGGCTCGTCATGGACGCCCGGCTCGCCCCGCCAGCCGATGACGAACAGACAAGGGATGCCGTACACCCTGTCGTTCATCAGCGAGGCCACGGGATTGATGATATTCCCCTCGCCGGAGTTCTGCATATAGACCACCGGCACCTTCCCCGTGGCCAGATGGTATCCCGCCGCTATCGCCGCCGCGCTGCCCTCGTTGGCCGCGATGACATGATGCGCCGGGTCCGTGCCATATTTATACATGAGCCAGTCGCAGAGGGGCCGCAGCTGTGAGTCCGGCACGCCGGTGAAGAAATCAAATCCGCTCAAAAAGTCCGCTCTCATTTTTCCGCATCCTCTTTCCAGACGGCCGATGCTCACTCCTCAGGGATGAGGGTTATGATATCCCGGATGGGCATACAGATGTCGTCGCATTCCTTCGCCCGGTGGTTTTCCAGGATGAGCCGCGCCGCGTTCTGCATGGCGGGAAACCCCGCCCGTGTCAGCTGGTTGGCATAGATGACGATGTTCGCGCCCCGGGCTTTGAACTCCTCTTCCGTCACCGTGTTGAACGTCGTTGGCACCACGACCACGGGCGTCGCGCCGTCCTCTTCCCGGAAACGTCTGAGAAACTCAAATATCTCCGCCGGGTCCTTCTTCCGGCTGTGTATCATGACCGCGTCGGCGCCCGCCCCGACATAGGCATGGGCGCGGGTCAGCGCGTCGTCCATGCCCCGCTCCAAGATGAGGCTCTCGATGCGGGCGCAGATCATAAAGTCCTTTGTCTTTTGGGCACGCTTTCCCGCCGCGATCTTGGCGCAGAAATCTTCGACGCTGTCCTGGGTCTGCTCCGCCTCCGTGCCGAAAAGGGAGTTTTTCTTGAGGCCCGTCTTATCCTCTATGATGACCATGGACACGCCCATGCGCTCCAGGGTGCGGACCGTGTATACAAAATGCCCGGCAAGCCCGCCGGTATCCCCGTCGAAGATGATGGGCTTGGTGGTGACCTCCATGATGTCATCCACGGTCCGCAGGCGGCTGGTCATGTCCACCAGCTCGATGTCGGGCTTTCCCTTCGCCGTGGAATCGCACAGGGAACTGGACCATATGGCGTCGAACTGGAAGGTCCTGCCGTCCTTGAGCACCGTCGTTTTCTCGGCGATGAGGCCCGTGATGCCGCTGTGCGCCTCGATGGCCGTGACCAGGCCCTTCATGGACAGGAGCTTATTAAGCCGCCCCCTGCGGTAATCCGGCATGGCCAGCTGCTGCCGGCTCATTTTTTCCAGTTCCTCATATTTCTTATCCGCGGAATACGGGAACTCCACCAGCTCGCCGCCATACTCGGCCAGCACGGAGATGACCTCGTCCCGGATGGGCTTCTGGAAGCCCTCCCGCCAGTTGTCCCCGTGGACCACACAGGCGGGCCGGAGCTGCCGGAGCATGTCCGCATAGCTCAGTGTCTTCTGCTCTACAACCTCCGCCACGCCGGCGATGCTCCCCACCAGCGCCTTGCGCTCCTCGCAGGGGATCAGCGGGAAGCGCTTATAGCTGGCCACTGCCTCATCGGACAGCACGCCGATGATGAGCCTGCCCAGGCGGGCCGCCTTTTTTATGATGGCGATATGGCCGCCATGGAGGATATCCGCCGAAAAGCACATGTACACGACGCGGCTTTCGGCCCTTCGCAGGTCCTCCGATACCGCGGCCAGGTCCTCCGGCGTGTCGACCTCCGCGCAGAGCTTGTCCTTTACGTCCAGCCCGCGGATCTCGCACCTGTCCGACACCTCGTTGAAGACGTCCTCCGCGTAGCAGCTCCGCCTGCCGCTTTCGCAGTATGCGCCGATAGCGTCGAGCCAGACCGCCCAGTCGTCCTTTTTAAGCTTATACAGCGGCTGGGCCGCCAGCGCGTTCTGAAAAAGCCCAACGCCGATCCTCCGGATGCGGCCGCCGCTCATGACGGCCTTGAAGTCCTTCTCCGGCAGGGGCTTGGTGGAGCTGACTGCCATGCAGCTTCCGGCGCCGGCCAGCGCCGCGTCCAGCACCTGCGCCTCAAAGACCAGGTCCCCGTGCATGAGCAGTATGTCGTCGTCCCGCAGGTATTCGCGGGCGCGGTAAATGGAATAGATATAGTTGGTCGAGGCATAGTCCGGGTTGTTGACGCAGGTGACACGGACCGGCAGTCCAAGGGACCGGCAATAGCCTTCCAGCGCCTCGTGGCAGTATCCCGTCGTCATCACGACGTCTTTGATCCCGGCCTCCGCCAGCAGCCGCAGCTGCCGGCTTAGGATCGTCTCCCCGCCGCCCAGCTCCGTCATACACTTCGGATGCTCCGAGGCCAGGACGCCCATCCGCCGCCCCAGCCCGGAATTCAGAATAAGAGCTTTCAAGGATATCACCCCGTTCACACATCACACAGTCACTTCGCCGCTATGGCTTTTTGTTCTTCAAGGATCCGGCATGCCGCATGAAGAACAACGCCGCAAAAATGAGGACCATCAGGCACAACAAATAGCGGATGACAGGATATCTGTATATCCAATTGCATGTCAGCGCGACGCTTACCAATATCAGCGACAGCAGCCCCACATACTTCATGTCATAGACCGGGCTCTGCACCACTTTCTTCATAGCCCAATAGTCCGCCGCCGCCTGCAGGAGATAACAGACGAGCGTAGTATACCCAGCGGCGATGTATCCGCATCGGGGGATGAACACATAGTTGAGCGCGATGTTCAGGACCGCGGAGCTCACGCTGGCGTACATGACGTACCTTGGTTTTTTATAATAGTAGATGACATTGGCGTAAATGAAATACTGGACCTGGAAGAACACACCGGCCACTACCGGCGGAATGGCATAGACCGCCTCCATGTATTCCTTCGTGGCCATGACGGCCACGACCTCGGGCCCCAGCATGATCACCGCGGCGCAGAGTACCGCCACACCTGTCAGGATAGGCATGGTCACATCGGATACCGCCTTATGGTCGTTCTCCCGGCATTTCTCATATGTGTACGGTATGAGCGAGGCGTTTACGGAAGACCACACTATATTCGCGATGGACGCCACAGAATACGCCACGCTGTAATGGGCCGTGGCGGCGTCACCCACGAGCTTCGCGATCATCAGCTTGTCTGAGCCGCCAAGAAGGCTCCCGGACAGATAGTGCGGGATCAGAGGAAGATTGAAAAGAAAAGCGCCCCGCCAGTAGTCCACGCGCACCCGGCCCTTTACCTTCAGGCCAAGATAGATATAAAAGCCAATGTATACGGCGATCAGCGGGAGCTCCGCGCCGAATATCCGCGCGTATGTCCTGCTCCCGTCGGTAAACAGAACACACAGCAGCGCCGTGAGCGGTGAGATAAACGCACAGCCTACGGCCCAAAGGGCTGTCGCTTTATATTTCAGCTCGTATCTCTGCCGGCTCACCCAGAAATTATAGGCCGGCTGAAACAGAAAAACGGCCCCCATGAGGAGCATGAGCGGCCAGCCGAGCCCGACCCACCGCCGGAGACGGGGAAAAAAGCACAGCAGCAGGCCAAAGAAAGCGACGGTGATAAGGTTGGAGAGCATCAGCATCGAAAAGGAGTATTCATCCCGGTCATCGGGGTAGTCCGACATGCCGTTATTGAATACGCCCGCCGAGAGGCTGAACATGGCCACGATGCCAAAAAGGCCCATCCATGTCTGGAATACGGAGACCTGACCGTATTCCTCCGCCGTCAGGAGGCGGGTAAAGATCGGGGTGGTGAGGTACGCGATCCCCTTCGTGACGACCGTCGCGAAAAACAGCGCCGCGGAGGCCTTTATCCCGCGGGGCACTTTTTCAAGCTGTTTCCGTATGCTCAACACTGATCACTCTCTGTCAGAACGGTTCTTGGCTGTGCCCCGGCCTTGATGAAAACTTCTCAAAAGGATAGAGGTACTCAGGAAGGGCCTCCTCTATCCGCCGTATGTCGCCGGCCAGCTCCGGGTGTTTGAGGAAGAGCTGGGTATTGTCTATGGATACCGCCGGGTCAAAATACTTCTTCTCGCCGCTTCCCACGCCTCCCAGGCCGAGAAAGTCCGTCAGCCTTCTCCCGGTCCGCTCATAGTCGTATATCAGGTCCTCATACCGCATCCGCATGATGTCCGGGTCCGCGGGAAGCGCGTCGTTCCTGACAAGACGGTGATAGCGGATATAGTCCTCCACATCGTCCGTCGGGATGAAGCTGCCCTTGCTTTTCAAATAACACTTGGCCAAAACATAGATGTCCCGCGGGTCCCGGTCCACCAATACCGCCTTTGGGCTGTCAAAAAACTTCATGCTCCGCCTGGGGTCGTATACGTCAAAGGGCTGGTTGAGCAACACCGTCCTGCCCAGGTCATATCCCAGCATCTCCATCACGTCCCGGAGATAGCTGCGCGCGCTGTCGTAAAAGTTCTCCGGCGCGACGGAGAGATACATAGTGCCGCGCTTGGAATAGGGCCACTTTTTGCCGCTGACGCGCTCATAAAAGCGGATAAGAGTGCGTTTTCTTCCGTCGATAACGCGGGGTATAAAGCCCATACTATACCTGTCAATGCCGACACTTCCCCGCCAGGAGACCTGGACGAGCTCATCAATGAACCGGAAAGAGCGGGCCCTGAAGCCGTTCCCGGTGAGCTTTCTGTAACAGCTTCTCGGCGAGTCCATCCCGTATATCATCCTTTTAAAATCCCGGATGGCGCCGTGGGAGGACAAGTACCGCGTCTGCCTCTCCATGAGTTGGTGTTCCAGGTCCTGGAGCCCATGGGGGACATATAAAATATCAAATTCCCGTACGACCAGGCTGCAGCTGCACGCATCCCACTGGCGAAGATAGTCCAGAACCGCCCCGCTGCCGCTGTAGCCGTATCCGCAGACGCCTATCACCATACCCGCTTCTCCCCCGCCAAATGGGTCTTTTCTCTTTTCAAAACAAACCGCACACCCGACCGCCGGTCATCTGACGCCAGGGCCCTTTCGATCTGCGGCGCGTGGTATGCCATGGTCATGATCGCAAACAGCGACGTCATATTCGTGATGGCCTCCACCTGCCCGACAATGAGAAAGCAAAGGATCGTAATCAGAAAATACGCGCTGTATTTCCTGTTCTTGACCTTTTTCAACGGCCTGTCGAGTATCAATACCGCGGCCAGGAAGAAGACCATTCCCAATAGCCCGGATTCATATAATATTTGAAGGAAATGGTTATGACAATGGGAAAGCCCATCAAGACGCGCGCGGGTAAGGTCCGTATCCACAACGCCCCATCCAAGAAGCGGTTTTTCCCTGAACAGTTCAAGGGCTATGTCCCAATGGCTCGTCCGGCCAGTAAACGTCAGATTTTTTCCCAGAACGTCCACGATGAGCCATTTAAACAGATACTGCATCCTTCCGATCACGACCAGAAAGAAAAAGCCCCCATGCAAAAGGACGACCCTGCGGGCGCTCAGCAGATTTGCCCCGGCCTTCGTTTTTGTTACGATCCACAAAACGATCCAGACAGTCACCGCGACCACCGACGCGCCCGACCAGGTGATATATACCGACGCGGAGAATATAAGAATAATAAAAAACTGCGCGAGGGTCGGGACACGGCTCTTTTCAGCCCAGACAGCAAAAATACACAGCAGGGGCAGGATAATCGTATAGTGGGTGTTGTCATACCCCAAAAGCCAGTTCTGCCAAAAACGGGTCGTTCTATACATACCCCCCGGGAAGGCCGCGACGGTTATCAGATTCATGACGACTTCAAGGGAAAAGAGATATAAAAACGCCCTGACCATGGCCCGGGCGTTCCTGGCGGACATCAGATCCACAAACATGCATACAGCGAGCACGGAACCGCATTCCACCGCCAAGTCCCAATAGTCGCCGTTATTTATCAGCGTACTGAACAGGAGCGTCACTTCATAGGCAAAAACAGCTATGATGATCTTCGAGAGCCTTCGGTCTGCAATAAAAATGGCGAATATGACGGCAAAAGAACAGATTCTTAGAATATCATGCACTATATCAAGATCTGGGAAAAGTTCGCTGAACGAAGTCGGCCAAAAAAACGGAAGAATAATGAGGGACAGCACGAAAGGATCATTCAGGGGCCGAAGTTTTAATTTAACATTCAACCAGCTTCCCTCCCCCACACTTCTCCTTGTTTCTCTACCTGTCAAACACTTCTGTCAAGGCCTGCGCAGTCTTTTCCACGTCATATCCCGCATCATATACATCCCGCCAATCGCCCTCTCGCTCATGGGCCAGCCCCTTGTGCTTCAAAAGGCTGTCCCGCCACGCCTTGGCGTCCCCCAGCGGCAGGAATTCCATCCGGCCAGACACGTCCACCTCCCGCGGCACTGCGTCTGAAACGACGCAGGAAAGGCCTGACGCCTGCGCCTCCAGGTTCACGATGCCAAGCCCCTCAAAAAGACTTGGCAGCACGAACACATCCATCGCGCAGTAATACCGCTCTGTCCGCTCCGTCACGCCCGCGAAGATCACTTTGTCTTCCAGGCCATATTGGCTCACCCTCTGCCGGATCTCCTCCTGCAGTGTTCCCTCGCCCAGCAGGAGCAGCCTGGCCTCGGGGCAGACTTTGCTGACTTCGTAAAAAATATCTATCAGAAAACGATGGTTTTTCTGCTCTGCGAAGCGGCCTATATGCCCTATCACATAGTCAGACCCGGCTAAGCCCAATTCTTCCCGGCATTCTTCTCTTACAGATGCAGAAAAGGCAAACCGCCTCGTGTCAATCCCATATTTCAGGATGACCGCCTTCTGAGCCGCCTCTTCTCCAAACAGGTCCAACGCCGCCGGCCGGGAGCAGGTCAGAAAGTCCGTAGCGTTGCGCACGATACTCTTACGGAAAACAGTCCATACTGCTCCTGTTTTGCGCCCAGTATTATGCGAGTGAGAAACTCGTTTTGGTATAGAATACATACGTCCCATAAAGAGAAATATGGTCTGTAAAGGTATAGAATCAGTATTGACATATAATATGTCATATTGCTTTCTCCTGCACATCATGTTCATTTTTCGGATACAGTGCCAGTAGTTGCAAGCTTTCATGAAGACCGATATATCCGCCCAATGAAGCCCCCACTGTATCACTGTCACACCAGCCGTGTTGAACTCTTCCAACGCTGACTTTCCATAATCCCCCGACACGTTTCCCAGAACGACATATTCCTTCTCAACAGAACTCAATCCTCCGCATCGGACTACATTTTCCCAAAACACCGTGACGCCCCCGGAACCAAGATTTGGTGTGCCGATTATGAGAGCTTTATCCCTTCTATTATCGCGTTCCTGCATGATTCAAAAGCACAGCATATCCAAGATATTGTCACAACTCATAAGAAGATTTTTCAGGAAGAAGTTCGCCAAACACACCTAAAAGTAGTCTCTTGTTCATCTGAAATTCTTCTTCTGTCATCTCTCCGTCGTTGATCACGATCATTTTCCCTTTTCTCTTTTGGATGTAAGTGCAGCAATCTGAAATGCTATCCTTGTTCTTGCCCAAGTAAAACGACTTGCCGATGCTACTCTTTCTTGGGTAAAAATTACCTTCCGCCAGCTGCCAGTTTCTCATGACCCACTGGTTGTAATCCAGTTTTGTGCGAAATCTGTTTCTACATGTCTCATCCAATAGTTCCGGTTCTATTTCCCAGACTTTTTTGAATGTCTCTTTTGTAAAAGAACCCGGCAGATGGTATTGCAGGATCCCCGGAAATCTTGGACATGGCAAAAGATACAGCGTTCTCAGCAGATCTTTTCCATACTTCAAATTGAACCACTGTTTCCAATGCTTTCTGAGCACCTGATGCATATCAAAATACTTATTGATGAATTGGACCGATTGCAGCGGAAAATAGTTATATCCTGCTATTGCATCCGGACAGCTTACATTGAGAACGGCGGAATCACACGGTTTCCCATTTTTAAAGAAATCTGTTTCCCTGACCGGGCCGATCAGGAACATATCATCGTTAAAGTATACGAACTGTTCCGACAAGCCGGGAATCTTATGAATATTCAATTCAATTGGCTGCGAATTGAACGTAGGCAGATATTCCGGGTCCATATAGTCCGTATGCTTAATTATTTTCAGTTTTTCATGTTCAAGGTTCAGCCAACTTGGCAAGTGGCCCCATGTAACAAAAAATATG
Source organism: uncultured Oscillospiraceae bacterium (assembly GCA_947631865.1). Taxonomy (GTDB): domain Bacteria; phylum Bacillota; class Clostridia; order Oscillospirales; family Oscillospiraceae; genus CAJOIG01. The sequence continues at coordinate 17,017 of CANRNF010000038.1, forward strand.
CGATTTACCCAAGGCGCATATTTCTCTACACTCCGGAACCAATACCTCAGTGTATCCCAGTCGCGATATCTCTGAGGACGGGTATCTGTTTGCTGCCCCGGTGTATATTTTTCCTTTTCTTTTTGCCATTCCGGGTCGTTTCCGTCGACCCAAAGAATCACGAAATCAATCGTGTTATCGTTGTTATCCTTCTTTTCCATTGGAGAACTTCTCTTCATAATCATATTTTAGCATAAACGACCGTTTCATTTAAGTGCGGCGAATGATGTCTGATATACAGCTTATATTCGGGAACCAACTCTTTTATAAACATCGGTATCTCCAAAATATCCTCCGGCCTATGATACACGCATATCCCCAGCCTTGGCTTATCCCTGCGTATTACTTCTCTGGCTCCGCGTAACGCCTCCAGTTCGCTTCCTTCTATATCCATTTTTATATATGTAACTTTTTCATTTGCGCATACATTGTCGATCGAATCCACTTGGACAGTATTGCTGCCGGTCTCATCAATTTTTGAGCCGGAATCGCCTTCCATTATAAAATTTAGTTTTGTTCTCTTGCTCCACAGTCCACAGGGAACGATCTCAATGTTTTTGTAGTCCCTGCAATTCTCTTTGAGCTTGTTTCGGCTGATCTCATCCGGTTCCCAACAATATACCTTTTTCCAACTATTACCCCCCCCATCCATAAAAACAGGTTATTTACCGTCTGCCCTACATATGCTCCCCCATCGATAAAAACCTCATCGTCCATCGGGGAAAAGATGTCGTTGACAAAATACTGATGGCCGACAGCGACCGTTTTCAGCATATCACGTTTTGGGCAGGATCGGTATCGTATCACCGCTCTCAGCGTTTCCCGCGACAGGTCATCCTCCAGCATCTCTTCCAATGCGTCGAAGCGCTCCCTGTTCGCTTGATAGAACGACAAAAACGCCGGCTTTTCACGGTTCATCAGCCATACGCTTCTCATCTCTCTCAGCCGTGGCGTATAAATAATCGGTACAAGCTTGCTCAACAGCCGATTTTTCTCCATCATCCGCCGTATCTCTCTAAGCATAATAATCAACTCCTCAAGCCGTTGATGCTTTTACAGCATCCAGCGCCGCCCGTATCACCTGGTCCATGTCGTAATACCTGTACTCCCCCAGGCGGCCGCCGAAGATAACATTCTCCTCCTTGTCCGCCAAGGCTCTGTATTTTGCGTACAGCGCCCCGTTCTTTTCATCGTTTATTGGGTAATAAGGTTCGTCCCCCGGCTCCCATGTCTTGGGGTACTCCCTTGTGATGACCGTCCTGTTCGGATCGCCCGCGCCGAACTCGAACCACTTATGCTCAATGATACGCGTCCAGGGCGTCTCGGCGTCCGTAAAGTTCATCCCTGCAACGCCTTGGTAGTTTCCCGTGTCCAACGTCTCCGTCTCAAACCGCAGCGAGCGGTATTCCAGCCGCCCCAGCCGGCAGCCAAAATACTCGTCGATAGGGCCGGTATACACTGTTTTCCCCGCCAGGGCGTCCAGCTCCGCCTTGTTGGCCAGATAATCAATGCCCAGCCGGACCTCGACACCCTCCAGCATATTGGCGATCATCTTCGTATAGCCGCCTATAGGGATGCCCTGATAGGGATGCTCAAAGTAGTTGTTGTCAAAGCGCATGCGCACCGGCAGCCGGCGGATGATGAACGCCGGGAGCTCATTGCAGGGCCGCCCCCACTGCTTCTGGGTATAGCCTTTGACAAGCTTTTCATAGATATCCCGTCCCACCAGGGAGATGGCCTGCTCCTCCAGATCGCGCGGCTCCCCTTTGACCTCCCCGCGCTGCTCCTCCAGCTTCGCGAGAGCCTCCGCCGGGGTATTCACGCCCCACATCTGATGAAAGGTATTCATATTGAAGGGCAGGTTATACAGCTCCCCCTTATAGTTGGCCACCGGCTCATACCGGAAATGATTGAACCGGGCAAAGCGGTTCACATAGGCCCAGACCTCTTCGTCATCGGTGTGGAAGATATGGGGCCCATATTTGTGGATGACGATGCCGCCCTGTTCATATGTATACGCGTTCCCGGCGATATGGTCCCGCCGGTCGATGACAAGACAATGTTTTCCGGCGGCGGTCATGCGCTCGGCAAACACCGCGCCGAAAAGGCCCGCGCCGACGATGAGGTAATCGTATTTTTCCATAACGCAATCACTTCAATTTTAGTGACATAATGATCTTATTGTTCTTAACTATCAGAATCAAATTTACCGTTTATCCTTCAGCTTATGGAACAGCACCGGGTCGGCCTTTCGGATGAGATAGATCGTCTGGCCCAGCACATAGGAGCCCAGCGGCCAGTTCCACCGTATCGGCAGAACGAATATCCTCATCTTCAGCGACCGGCAGCGCGCGTACCGTACTGCCTCCCGGACGTCCGGGTGTGCCAGCATGTTTTTGATCTTTCTGTATTTTTCCCGCGCAGAGACCCGGTTTTCCGCGTGGAACACGTTTTCAATACAGTTGGCGACCCGCTCCACGAACTGCCGGGAGGTAAACTCCCGCGATTCATCGTCCCAAATGCCCAGACCCTGAAAGTGCCTCTTGAGATCCAGATAATCTGAATGTCGTATATCAAAAAGATCGTCGCGATACAGCACCGTCGTCGCCCCGGGCCTGTCGCGGACATAGTCGTATAAAAACTCATCCAAAAACGCTATATTCTGCGTTTTGGAAAGGAACAGGCAGTTGAATATAAGGTCCTCCGTATACACATGTCCGTCACGGAAACGTATCCCGCAGCGTCTGAGCGTCTCCACGCGAAACAGCTTGTTCCATATCGTCGAGAACATGTCGCTGTCCCATATGGAGATGTAATCCTTTCGGATATCCGCCAGATCGCGGTAAACGGACTGCGGCCAATGCTTATCCTCCAGATAGGCCGAGCCTCCGGCTTTTTGGGCTTCCACTTTGAAATGGAAACCGCATGCCGCCATATCCGTCCCGTATTTTTCTATCGTCTGTACAAGTTTGCTTATCAGCTCCGGGTGATACTCGTCGTCCACATCCAAAAAGATGATATATGTGCCGTGGGCCGCGTCCAGGCCTGCATTCCTCGCCCGGGCCGTGCCCCCGTTTTCTTTATTGATAAGGTGAAAACGACTATCGCCTGCCACTGCTTTTTCACAAATGGCGGCGCTGTCGTCCTGCGAGCCGTCGTTTACAAAAATCACTTCCAAATTGGAATACGTCTGCGCCTTTATCATTCTGACCGCGTCCTGGATGTATGGCGCTCCGTTATAGATCGGGACGACTACGCTGACCAAAAGAACTTCCTTATCCACATCAATAACATCCTGTCAATAGTTCTTCCAAATCGTCATGAATACCGCCGGGACGGTCATCAACAGGATCTTGAAGTCCGTCCACAGACTGGCCTCGTTCACATAGCGGATGTCCATGTCCATCCACTCCTCAAAGGTCACCTTGCTCCGGTCACTGATCTGCCAGAAGCACAGCAGTCCGCCCTTTACCTTGTACCGGTTCCGGTCATAAGGCGACAGCTGCGCGTCCGCATAGGGCGGCAATGGCCGGGGCCCTACAAAGCTCATCTCCCCCATGAAGATATTGAACAGCTGCGGCAGCTCGTCGATACACGTCCTGCGTATCACCTTCCCCACCTTCGTCACCCGGGGGTCGTTGGCCAGTTTGAAGGTGATGCCCGCCGCGTCCTTCTGCTCATGGGCCGACACGTTTATCTCCGCCGCGTTCACATACATGCTGCGGAACTTGTGGATGGGGAACTTCTTCTCGTCTTTTCCCACAAGATAGTTGGAATAAAAAACGGGCCCACGGTCCTCCAGTTTGATGGCGATGGCCGTGATGAGGAAAATGGGGCTGAGGATGATCATCGCCAAAGCGCTGGCCGCTATATCGAAGGTCCGCTTGCAAAACGCATAGACCTTGCCGGTGTTTGGTCTGACGGCTGTCATGGTCCGGGGTTCGTTCATATACGCTCTCTCCTTGGCTTATATCTGCCAATGAGCCCTCTGTAATACTCAATGGTCCTTGTCAGCCCATCACGCAGGGGCACCTTTGGCTCCCAGTCCAGCAGCTGCTTCGCCAGGGAGATGTCCGGCCGGCGCTGCTTCGGGTCGTCCTTCGGGAGCGGCCGGAACACCAGCTTTGACCGACTCCCGGTCTGGCGCAGCACTTCCTCCGCCAGTTCCAGCATCGTGAACTCCTCTGGATTGCCCAGATTCACCGGGCCCGTGACCTCCCCGGGGGCGGCCATCATCCGGCATATCCCCTCCAGCAGGTCGTCCACATAGCAGAAGCTCCTAGTCTGCTTCCCGTCGCCGTATACCGTGAGGGGCTCGCCCTGCAGGGCCTGGTTGACGAAATTGCTGATGACCCGCCCGTCGTTGGGGTCCATCCCGGGGCCATAGGTGTTGAAGATGCGCACCACCTTGACCTTCGTCCCGTACCGGCGGTGGTAGTCGAAGCACAGCGTCTCCGCCGCCCGTTTTCCCTCGTCGTAACAGGCACGGGGCCCGTCCGGGTCCACATTGCCCCAGTATGTCTCCGGCTGGGGATGGACCTGGGCGTCGCCATAGACCTCCGAGGTGGAGAACTGCAGCACCGCGGCGTCGTTTTGCCGCGCCAGCTCCAGCATGTTCAGCATCCCGAAGACGCTGGTCTTCAGCGTGTGCACCGGGTCCGTCTGATAGGCAGGCGGGCTGGCCGGACAGGCCGCGTTGTAGATCTGGTCCGCCGCCAGGTCGATGGGCTCCACGATGTCATGCTCAACAAACTGAAAGTTGGGCAGGTCCATCAGCTCCCGGATGTTCTCCATCCGGCCCGTCTGGAGATTATCCAGGCAGATGATATAATCATCCGGGTCCTTCACCAGCCGCTTGCACAGGTTGGACCCCAGAAAACCCGCGCCGCCGGTCACCAATATCTGCATACGCGCCGTCCTCAATCCCGCCGGAACAGGTCCCGGGTATAGAGCTTATCCGCCGCCGGCGCCAGCGCATCCTCATACCGGTTGGCGAGGATCACATCGCACCCGTCCAGGAAACTGTCCAGGTCGTTGTTCACCGTATAGCCGTTGAAGCTGGTCTGTTCCCCCAGGACCGGCTCATAGACGACGATACTCACGCCCTCGCAGGCCAGGCGTTCCATGACGCCCTGCACGGCGCTGTCCCTAAAGTTGTCGCTGCCGGACTTCATGATGAGCCGGTACACGCCCGCCACGGGCTTGTCCTTCCCCGCCAGACGCTTCATCACCTGGGAGGCGATGTGGTCCTTGCGCGCGTCGTTGGTCTCCACGACGGCCCGGATGAGCCGCTGGGGCATATCCGCGCAGCCGGCCAGCAGCTGCTTCGTGTCCTTGGGGAAGCAGTACCCCCCGTAACCGAAGGAGGGATTGTTGTAGTGGTCCCCGATCCGCCAGTCCATGCACACGCCCTGGATGATCTCCCGGGCGTTCAGGCCGTTCAGCTCCGCGTAGGTATCCAGCTCGTTGAAAAAGCCCACCCGCATGGCGAGATAGGCGTTGGCGAACAGTTTTGCCGCCTCCGCCTCCGTAGAGCCCATCACCAGTACGGACACGTCCTTATTCAGAGCCGCGGCCTTCAAAAGCCCGCCAAAGCGCTCCGCGGCCTTCACCATCTCTTTGTCGGCCATATCCGTGCCCACGATGATCCGCCGGGGATAGAGGTTGTCGTACAGGCCCTTGCCCTCCCGGAGAAATTCCGGGCTGAACAGGATGTTCCGGCGCCCCGTCTGCTCCCGCAGGCTCTTCGTATAGCCCACCGGTACGGTGGACTTGATCACGATGAGGGCCTCCGGGGCATACGCCGCGGCCTTGCGCACCACGTCCTCCACCGCGGAGGTGTCGAAGCGGCGGGTCTGCGGATCGTAGTTGGTAGGAGCCGCCACGATGACAAGATCAGCCTCCGCGTATGCCTCCCGCTCGTCCACCGTCACCGTCAGGTCCAGCTTTTTCTCCGCCAGGAACCGCTCCAGCTCCGGATCGCGGATGGGCGATCTTTTCCCGGCGTTCACCATGTCGGCCTTTTCCTGATGCCTGCACACGGCGTATACCCTGTGCTCCTGGGCCAGCATCACCGCCAGGCTCAGCCCCACATACCCGATGCCAGCAACTGCTATTTTCCGGATGTCTTTCTCTCTTTTCTCCATGGTCTCTTTCCGATGCTCGTATTTCCGGCTCACTCCGCCGGCAGGTAGAACAGCTCCAGCGCCAGATCCAGGAGCGCGTCCTCATCCGGGTGGAACTCGGTATATTCTCTGTGAAGGATCTCCCCCTCCGGCACGATGAAACCGGCCAGGGCATAGTCCGCCAGGCCTTCGGCATAGGCGGACAGCTCGTCCGCCTTACAGTCCGTCACCAGATAGTCCGCGATAGCGTCGAAGACCGTCAGCACGAAGCCGGCCTCTTCCTTCACGCCGTCCCGCAGGGCCTCCGTGAGGCCCTCCATATACTCCCGCTGCCGGCGCATGCGGGCGGTATTGGCGTCGTCCGTCATCGTATAGCGGGCGTGGACGTAGTTGAAGGCGTGCTCCCCCATGAGGGTGACCGTCTCGCCCTTTATAAGGGTGTCGTCCACGCCGGTGAAGTCGTCCTCCACCGTCACCGTCACGCCGCCCACGGCGTCGTTGAGGGCGGTGACGCCGCCCATGGCGAGGCTGGCGTAGTTGTCGATGCGCGCCCCGTAGAGGAGCCGGGATACCGCGTCGGCGGTGTTCCGGCAGCGTATTTCCGGGGTGGTCCCATAGTCATGGGCCAGGCATATCTGCTCCAGGGCTGTGCCCGCGGGCCGGTCGTTCCCGTCCAGGATGGTCACCTCGGCCATGGTGTTGCGGTCGATCTGCAGAAGCGTGCAAGTCTTGGCGCTCCGGTCGAATATGGCCAGCACGATAAGGTCCGCCTGACTGGACACGAACGCGCCCTCATCCTCGTCCGGGGCCATGTCGTCTGTGCCCAGGATGAGGAGCGTGGACAGCTCCTCATTGCGCCGGTACCGCTTGCCGTCCACCGTCATGACATAGGCGTCCTCCCCGCCGGATATACCGGCCTCCTCCGTCTGGACAGAACGGGTGCCGGCCCCCTCCGGCGGGGCCTCTATGCGTTTTTCCAGCCGGGAGAGGGCCGCGACGCCCACCGCGGCCAGCACGGCCACGGCCAGCGCTGTCAATATGGCTTTCAGCGTGGACCGCTTCATGCCGGGTCTGTCACCGGGTCTTTCTGGCGCGGGCGAAGCAGCAGCCGGCGCAGAGGATGGCGACAGCCGCGGCCGCGGCCCATCCCGCCCATTCAAAACCCGTCTGGGGAGACGTGGGCGCGATGGAGCCGGAAGCGCCGCCCTCGCCGCCGGGGTTACCGCCTTCTCCGCCGGGGTTACCACCTTCTCCGCCAGGGCCATCAACAGCGCCGCCGGGGCCCACACTGGCGCCGTCGCCGGCCGCCAGCACGGGGATGGCCAGCGCGAACAGCATGGTCAGCACGATCATGATCGCGAGAAATTTCTTCATAGTCCGGGTCCTCCATTCATAATTAACGCTTTTATTGGCACGGTCACGGGAGCAGCGCTCCCATGACCAGGTAGCGCCTGGTCCTGTCCACCTTCAGGCACGTGGACAAAATGATGATCCTGTCGCCGAACGCGGGCCGGGCGTCCCTGTCCAGTTGGGCGTCGGCGTCAGTGATGGCGTATATGCCGTCAAAGAAGGCGTCGAAGTCCTCTTCATCAGCAAAATCGTGGGCGTACAGGATGTGCTCATTGGAATAGGGCACCGCGGCAAATATCCTGTAGCTCAGCTCCCTCTCCGGGGTATAGACGGTGATCGACCGGTGTTCGGCGAAAAACGCGGGGTCGGAAAAGTCGTCCTTCAGGGCGCCGAACATAGTGCCGGAGGCCATGCGGTGGCCGTACAGAACGGTGACGGGGTCTGAAAAGTCCGTGCCGTTATAGGTCTTCTGGGAGAAGATGGCGCCGTTGGCGGAATAATTGCCGTCGCTGTCATGGGTCAGGTAGAAGCTGTCATCGCTCCCATGCTGCACCACCGGGTAGTCAACGGGCGTTCCCTCCACCTGAAGCCAAGCATAAATATCGCCGTTGACGGCCCGCAGCGCCTCAAAGTCCACGGGGCTTATATAGGGCTCCGGCGTGGGGCTCGGCACGGCGGTGGGCGCCGCTGTGGCCGTCGGCCCAGGGGTGGGGGTGGGGGTAGGCGCCTGCGTGGCCGCGGCCGGCGCCATGGCCTGGGACTGCGCCGGCGGCGTATAGAGGGTCCGGCTGTATATGTATACGCCGCAGCCGATGGCACACAGCAGGAAAAAGCAGCCCAAAACCAGGAACACACGCCGTCTATTCATCGAAATATCCTTCGTCTCCGGCCAGGAGCGCGTCTCCCCCGGCGGCAAACCGCGCCAAGGCGTCCCGTCCCAGCTTTTTCTCTATGTTCGCCATAGCTGGCCCCAGGTCCGGCGGCCGGTCCGTCAGGTCGTGGGCGTCCGAGCCCAGAAACTGCACCTGCCCCCGGCGGAGCATCCCCATGGCCCGGTGGGCCGTGCGGCGGGAGCGGAAGAACGCCCCGTTGCACTGGATGAGCGTGCCCAGGTCGAAAAAGGCCTCCATGGTCCGCCGGGGCTGTATGGTCAGATACCGCTCGATGTGGGCCGCCACCACGCGCAGACCGTCCCGCTGGATGCTCTGCACCTCCTGAAGGACCCTGTCGGTCCAGGGCGCGAAGGGCATCTCCAGCAAAAGCAGGTCCGTCCCCTCCAGACACAGCCCGTCCAGCCCGTCCACGGCGCTCATGCCGCTGAAATACAGCGCCTCGGCCCCCAGCAGCACCCGGGGCAGATCGTCTCTGCCTTCCGCGGCCTCCCTGAGCCTTTCGTAAGCCTCCTGCCGCCGGCGGAGGAACCGGGCGATGCTGTTTTCCGCGGCATAGAAGTGGGGCGTGGCCGCAACGGTGTCCACACCGCAGGCGGCGCTGCGCTCCAGCATGCCCAGAGAGGTCTCAACGTCCCGGCTCCCGTCGTCCAGGCCCGGCAGGACGTGCATGTGGAAGTCCGTCATCTGCCGCCGCCATACTGGCCGGAGGCGTAATAGCCCTTTTTGTAGTAACCCTTTTTATAATATTTCCTCTCGCCGGAGGCCGCGCCGTTGAACACGAAGCCCAGCACATGGGCCTCCGCCAGGCGCAGCTGGCGCATGGTGTCCGCCAGGCCGCCCCGGACCGCGTGTCCCGCCCGGACCACCACGATCACGCCGTCCACCAGCCGCGAGGCCACGATGGCGTCCGTGACCGCCGTCACAGGCGGCAGGTCCAGGATGATGACGTCATACCGCTCTCTGACCTTCTGCAAAAATGTCCTTGCCCGGGCGGAGCCCAGAAGTTCCGAGGGGTTGGGCGGGATGTCCCCGGCCACCAGCACGTCGAAGGCCACCTCCCGCTCCCCCGCCGTCACCCGATACCGGCGCAGGGCGTCGGAGGCGCTCTCCGCGCCCACCAGCACGTTGGAAAGGCCCGGCCGTGCCGGGAGGGCCAGGCGGCCCGCCATGGTGGGCATGCGCATATCCCCCTCGATGAGCAGGATGTTCCGTCCCGTCTCGGCAAAGGTGTAGGCCAGGTTGATGGCCGTGAGGCTCTTTCCCTCCCCGCGGAAGGAACTGGTCACGCCCAGGATGTGGGATTCGTTCCCGTCGGGGAAGGAGAACATCACGTTGGTGCGCAGCAGCTTGTAGGCCTCCGCCGCCGCGAAGTTCAGCTTCGGCCCGATCATATAGCGGCGCTCGGCCGTGTACCTGCCGGCGGACGCCGGCAGCGCTTTTTTATCGCTCCTGGCCATGACCGGCGCCCTCCTTTTCCTGTTCCTTCATCCGTTCCCGGCCGCGCTCACGGCCGGGCCGGCCGGCGGACGCCGGCCCGCGGGAATAGTAGCTGTCCCCGCCGCCATCCTCCGCCAGCATATCCGGCACCACCGCCAGCAGCGGGACGTCGGGATAGGTCTGGGCCAGATAGCCCTCCTCATGGATCTGGTCGTCGAACAGATACCGCAGGATCACCACGGCCGCCGCGATGATAAATCCGACCAGCGCGCCGATCACGGTGTTCAGCGTGAAGCTGGGGGATGTCCGCTCCGACGGCACCACCGCGTAGTCCACGATGCGCACGTCGCTGCCGTCCACGATGGACGCGATGCGCTCCGGCAGCACCTGGGCGATGGTGTTGGCGATGCGCTCCGCCTCGTAGGGGTCCGGGCTGGTGACGTTGATGTCGAATATCTCCGTGGAGTTGACCGGCCCGGACTCGATCATGTCGTAGAGCTCTTCATAGTCGTATTCCAGGCTCTCCCGGGCGATGATGTCCTCCAGGGTGGTGCGGCTTTTGAGGATGACCACATAGGTGTCCACCAGGCTCTGGGCCGCCGTCAGCTCGGAGGAGGAGATACTGAAGGACCCGCCCACGGAGATGTTGGAGTTATTGACGTACATCATGGCCGTGGAGGTGTACTGGGGGGTGATGAGAAAAAAGCTGATGGCAAAGGCGGCCGCCGCCGCCAAAAGCGTGACGGCAATGATCGCCCCGGCCTTGCGCAGCAATATCTGCCCCAGCTTCAAAAGGTCGATCTCGATCTCATCTGTTTCCGGTCGGTCGTTATACATGTCTTCTCCCGCTTGTCGTATCTGCTTCCGGTCCGCTCCGTATTTGTACAGGTCCGGTAACAAAAGTAGAGGTTTTGTGACGGAACGTTTTAGAAGAGGACGATAGGATCAACAATGAAATAGGTTTACATAATTTTCG
>CANRNF010000039.1 GCA_947631865.1 uncultured Oscillospiraceae bacterium
GAGCAAGGCGTTCCTGGAGGCGAGGGGAGTCGGTATCAGAAACAGAGAGGAGATGAGTGCGTGAAGGAAGAAAAGAGATTTTCGGTTAGGCGAAAACAACGAGGCTGGGTGATCCCAGTCCTATGTGCGGCGGTGACGCTGCTGATTCTCAAGACGGTTCTGCTGGTGGGCTATGTGCCCAGCTCCTCCATGGAACCGACGCTGCACAAAAACAGTATTATCCTCGGCTTTCGGCTCCATGGGGAGCTGAAGACCGGGGATATTATCATATTCAGACATGATGGAGAGCTTCTGGTGAAAAGGATCGCGGCGAGCGGGGGAGAGGAGATTGAACGGAACGGTGAGATGATCACTGTTCCGTATGGCTGCTTCTATGTCCTGGGCGATAATGCGGCGGACTCCTACGACTCGCGGTACTGGGAGGAACCGTTTGTAGATGAGGTAGATGTTTCTGCTGTGGTGCTAGGGAATTGACTTGGCCGTCTTCGGCGGTGGATTCCGATACTACTCGGCGCAATTGACAGTTTTTCACATCCGTGTATAATTGTTTTAGGTCACGGCCATAGCTCAAAAGTTAAGGTTGTGACAACATGCCATTTCCGCTGTAATTGATGTGCAAAGCGGTCACGGCACTATCCTTATGTGGGGTTATTTCATTGACACGCTTCTCTGCGCTTAGCAAAGACAACCGCGGCGTCAATTTCTATTTAACGTAATCCACGTTACCGGCAAAAACGGTGATAGTAGTGATGCAGTGTGTCCATGAATGGTGAACATCTCGAAAAACAGCGGCCGGTTCAGATAAATAAATGTGATGTCTGCTGATCTGTACTCAGAAAATGAAAAGCCGTGAAATAGAGTTAATAACGAATAAATGAAGAGATTAAATAGATTTAGAACAAACGATTGACAACTGGTCTAATCTATGGTAAAATTCCATAAACATGTTTATACGGGGAATATTTTTTTAGATATATCAGACAATTTTCCGATAAAAGTAAGAAAATCTTATCATTCTGGGCTTGCGGGATGTCCACGACACAAGGACGAAGAATCAAGAAGCAGGGTCCGGGCATAATATGACAGGGGGGGAGTCGTTTGGAACTGCAGGCAACAGCACCAAAACGTAAGCCTATTAGGGATTACTTGAGTCAATATCTGTATCTGCGCGAGTTCTTCACCCGGTCTTGGAAAAGTCCGGGGTATTCTTATAGGGTATATTTTGCAAAAAAGTGTCTTAACATTAATGAAATAGCGTTCGATAATTATGTTCGCAACTGCGATGCCGCCGAGGCGGAAGAGCTGTCTCGTATTCGGGAAAAGTCATTTCTTGCCCAGGGAGGGATGCTCCTAAAGGGAGAGGAGTTAACACGCCATTATTTAGATCACGGAAGGTTCCCGAGGATATTGGTGCTGGATGAGTTTACTTTATCTGGGAAAAGATTCAGCGAGTTCATGTATTCGCTGGAGAGAATCGTTGACACAGCCTATGAGAGGTTGACGCACCGTGTGCTGGATCAGTATAGCATCATGGCGCTACGGGCGGATCTGTTCTCTGCTGTTGACTTTCTTTCTTATATGGGGGATGCCCGCGGCCCGGTTCTGGAGAGTGCGCTGTTGAAGCGAATGACTTTCAAGTTTCGGAAGTATTCAGCAGATTGGTTTCCCTATATTCAGCGTATGTCGGCTTTGATCACTAATGATGATAAAACTGAAAATACGGGGATTATTCCGACATTTCGTATAAATAGTGTAGCATATCAAAGGCTGGATAGTTATTTAGCAGTTCATCGCACGGATTCTGGTAGTCGCTGGCGTAAAACGATTTGGCATGAAAATGGGACTGAGTTGACGTTTTATCAGAGCAGTCATTATTCTGCACCAAACACGGTGAATGCACATTTCGCACTTCGTTGCCGTCCGGACGTAACTTCTGAAAAGTATTATATCACGCCCTATGTGTTTTGGAATAACTTTTATGATCTGCACGATAGGGCATACCAGGACTTTTTTACAGTTGTTGCTTCCTATTGCGCAGATAATGGACTTTCCTATTTGTCTGAAGTGTTTTCATCACCGTACCAGACGTTGGCATCTGTTAAGCTACAACTGTTTACTTCCATAGGATCTATATTGTTATTCATGGCGATACTCAATGAAAGCGGAACCGGGATAGGCAGTGAAGACAAGATCCTTTTGAACAGCGACTTAGCCAAGGTTTCACAGAATTTTGGGACCATTCAAGAAATGATGCCTCAATTCAAGCGCTTATGTGGCAACAAAGCGACAAGTGTCCGAATACGCAAGTGGTTTTTAAAGCAGTATAAGCGCATCCTGTTTACCAAGACCAAGCCGCTTGGCTATGGCATCGGAAACAATCCTGACCATACTCTTGGCGAGTATTATAGGATGGCAAAAAGATGCTACTTATTAGTTGAACTACAGGAACTGGAAACTCAGAGGACAAGGCGAAAGAACAAGATCCTATATGCACCGTGGTCGCATTATGTTGATGAATCCGTGGGAATTTCAGCTTATCTAAACAATTTTCCCGATGAGTATTCTTGCTTGGATCACAAAGTTGCGGCTTTGCTTGTCATGTGCCAACAGGGAAAAGGCGGCTTGTGCATTTATCCCCAGGAGAAAGATGTTGTATATCTTAAGACAGGTGAGGCAACGTTTTCGCTTGCATATGAACCGTTGTTTGCGTATCTTCCAGCTTTGGTAAAATTGGAAAAATATTGCCGGGAACATGGGTTGGATTTATTGAATTGGGCGGTTTTCTTCGGCGGCTATCTGGAGCATAAAGTTGATAACGGCAGACCAGTAGCAGAATTGTTCCGTAAGTATATAAAAATCATATATGACAACGGATTTTTGTTAAGCGACTGGCCGCAGGAACTGACGGAATCTGAAGATGACCGGGAGAATCAAGAACTCTATATGCAGGCGGTGAATAAGTTGATTTCAGCGCTGTAAAAAAGTAGCCGCACGATGCGGCTGCTTTTATGTTTGAAATTTTCTTTTTTGCACAAAATGTACTAAATTTATCCCCAAAGCTTTCTACATAAATATAGATTAGGAGAAGTGTTATGGGCAAGAAGGCCGAGAGTGAACAGAGATTCAGCAACGTGCTGGATATATTCCAGGGACGAGAACATGAGCTTTACAGTAACCAGGATATTACAGATGAATCTCAAATGATGTTTCCTGCATACAGATCTGCTTTGAACGCGCTTAAGGGAATACTGGATAGCACGAAGACGTGGAATGTTACACGAGAGGACGAAGGCCAAAGGAGGGAAACAGCGCTATACGGATACGCAAATAATATCCTAGCGTTTTGCGCTGCCCGTGGGCAGGGAAAAACAAGCGCCATGCTGTCGTTTTCCAGAGCACTTGAAAAGTATGAGGCGTCAAGCCGAGATAGCCAGCTGCTGAAAGACTCGTTGGGTGAGTGGCATTTTCATGTGATGCAGCCTATTGATCCTACGATGCTCCGTAATGGAGATACCGTGTTGGAGTTTGTATTGGCCAAGCTTCTCAATGAGATCAATATGAAATGGTCCGGTACAGATGAGGGAAGATATAGCCGTTCAGAGGATATGTCAGAGCATGGGAAGATCCATGTACTGGATAGATTCAATGTCTGCCTGGAGGGCGTCCGGAAGGAAAAGAGTGTCGATGACGATCGATTTGGAGCGGATCGTCTTCTGAGAATTAATGACATCTTTGATATAAAATATAACCTCCGGGAAATCGTTCTCTATTATCTCAATCTGCTTGGGTGGGATAGAAACAGCGGGATCCTAATTATTCAGTTGGATGACACAGATATGCAATTTGAAGGTGCATATGACATTCTGGAGGAAGTCCGCAAGTATTTGTCGATACCTAATGTGGTCGTACTAATGGCTACATATTTGAAGCAGCTTCGTGATTTGGTGGAACTTCAATACAAGAGAACACTCGCGCCAAACTGCGGGGAATTTGATGTATCCCATATGGCGGCAAAGTATATTGATAAGCTGATCCCCGCTTCGCAGACGATACATCTCCCCTCGATAAAGATGTGCTGGGAAGCAAGTGAGCGGCCTTCTGTCAGGCTCAACAATGGCGTGGAGAAGGTAGGTGTTGAAGACCTAGAGAATAAACTGTTTGATTTGATCTACGAGAAAACGGGATTGGTCTTCATTCGCCAAGAAAAATACATCCACGATCTCATTCCGTCAACATTACGCGGTGTGGCCCATCTATTCCGCCTTTTGTCCGGGATGGAGACGCCGGAACCGTTGGAAAAACTCCGCGCTCAATTGAAGAATACCCCCGAATCTTTGCAGAAATATGTGGATGCAAGACTGCGCAGTACATATACCCGCCAGGCCAATCTTCTTCTGTTTGAAGATTATTTTATGAACGATTGGATGGTCAGCCGGGTAGAGGATCCTTTCAGGAGCACGCTGAGAGAGGTGGGGAAAAACAGCTCAAATAGACGTATGCTCCAGGCGATCAAAGAATTGAAGCGCATTTATTTTGAAGAGAATCATGAGTGCGTCAAAGAAGCAGCACAAAAAGCAAACATGGCGCAGTTTGTCGATTTGCTGGGGCTGGTCAGTCAAATTGAATCAGATGTGGATAAGTGCACAACAGATGAGGATTTTCGATTCATCTTTTCTTTGTTGACGTTTTTCTCTATCCAACTACATAAAGCTGCGTTGGCCGATGAAATCCGGTCTATTGAGGAATGGAAAAACCCAGGCACTGAGGGACGCAAAAAAGTTGATGATGCGGTTGGAGACGCGCCCTTGACTTTTCACTATCGCACGCTTTATTCCATGCTCAAAGGCGATATGCAAAGTGTTGCCGGAGTGAATGAGAATGAACCGGAGACATATAGAGAGGCGTTAGAGTCTCTAAAAGATTTCTACAAGGCCCAAATTGGCGCAGATTCGCTACCCGATGCCTCCACGCAAGAGATGTTGACGAAACCAATAGAAGGTGCAACAGAAGAAACAGGCAGCGAGGAGGAAACAGAAAGCAGGCAGCCTGAAGACCAGCCGGGAGCGCATGTATCGGAAGACGAAGAGCAAAAAAAGAATAAGATAGTTTTGTTCCCCCGGGGAACTTACAAAGATAAATGTGACTTCTTATCACGAGTCATAGAAACATTCGGAGTACAACCGGAGTTTGAGGAAAAAACAAACTGGCCAGAACCCACGAAAACGTTCAAAATAGATGAAATAACTGATGATGGGAGCCAGCAGAAACTGGATATGCTGGACGTGAAGTATGTCCAAATTGTAAGGTTTTTTGAGCAGCGTTATTATGCATATCTCGATGTGGTAGATGAGTTAGTCTATCTGTGCTGCAACGGCGACGTTCTGCATCAATTGTTTGACAATTTGTGGGAAGTGGACGTGAGCAATTTGCCAGAGCAAAAGAAACCATATATTAATCCATATCTAGGTTACATTTTTGAGAAACTTAATGAAGTTTTAAGAAGAAAAGGCGTAAAGAGAGAGTTTGAGTTGCAGACAATATATAACATATAATGTAATAATTGACTAAGTACAACAATGAGGCTATCTATAAAAACACTGGATATTTTCTTCCGACGGATCGAGCCGGAAGAGGTGATTCGCGGCGTCATGTCCGGCAGATATGATGCTGGAAGAATGGCCTATAGAGAACTTTTTCAAGCACAGGCTGAGACAACTTTGGGTGGCTATTCAAGCAATGAGCAGGACAATATCTTCCAGTATTATCACCAAAGATACGAGCGGTTTACATCAGAGAAATATGCCCCGCCGTTTTATCTCCTTGTAGACTATGCAAATGATGTGCTGGAAGAAGGGAAAGATGGCCCGAGCTGTCGCTATGAAAAGGTCCTCAACTGGCGGGATGCTTTCTTGCTGATGGGTCAGGATATATTCACAACGGCGTGGCTGGCGAATTTGCCCAAAGGAAGCCGTGCGCCGTTGCGTTTTTCCTGGCCTGCGACAATCCCGGTCAATAATCGCATACTTGACAGCATTACAGACGGCGTTGCGGAAAATCATCTCCATTTCTATGCTGGTGCCTCTACATTTTCCCTCACTTGGTGTTGCATGATGAATCACCCTGATACATTCTTAAAGAATGGACAAGGGTTGGAAAAGTTGCTTTGTATGCATCAATCCCGCAGCGCGCAAGGGAATCTTTGGTCGGTACGAAGGCGCCTCATTTATGTCGCATACATCCGCGCCCTCTTATTTGCAGAACTCAAAGGGGACGTAGGCCATATTATGCAGCCTTTCCGAGTGTTCCACTGTGGTTACAGGACAGATGGGATGGAGTACAGTTTTGTCGGCCGTTATGCGCAGGCGTTGCGGATATTGTATGGACTGAAATTTCCACAGCCAGACGGACGGCTGCCTGTATGCATGGATTATGCTTTTTCCGGCGAGTTAAGCGGTGAACTTGAAGAGCATTCAAGACTGATGGCATCAGAGCGGCGGTTTTTATATTTGTGTTTCAAAAGATGCTTTGAGCGTACCTTTACCATTGATGAGCAGTGGTTGTTTTACATATATCTTCTCATAAAATTACAGATTAGGAGCGAGTTTATCCAGGCGAACCGACAGACTGGGTTTCATAATTTTCGAGAGTACGATCAACGTAAGTATCTTTTGTGGAAGGATTTTCCTGAGTATTGGAATGAAGATTACAGACAGGCGTTGAACGCTTCTTTTCAGGAGGAAAAACTTTCCTCCTTCGAGGGAAGACTGACACCAAAAACAGTTGCAAGCAAGACTATCAGAACGGTCCATAGCATCGACCGTGCCAAGTTATATTATGACACAAAGAACTTTAGCAAACGCTGGCGTATAATCCAGTGGAGGCCGTCTTTCAGCATGGTCAACCAAGTTGGAGATGCCCCTTATTACTTTGCGATGCACTTTCCAAAGGCGAAAGATAAACCTCTTTTAAATCAAAACACAAAACCGCTGTGCCGCCATGCGGACCTGCGGGATAAGGTAAGGTTGGAATCGATTCAGTTAGCCATAGCGTTGAGCAACTGCGATTACCTTTGTGAGCGGATACGGGGAATTGATGCGTGCTCCAATGAGATTGGATGCCGACCGGAGGTGTTTGCCACAGCCTTCCGCTTTTTAAGATCTTTTCCTGTTGCGTATTACCGCAGATCATATTCCGCACAAAAGGTTCCGCGTATATCCGCTACATACCATGTGGGTGAAGACTTTCTGGACATCGCGGATGGTCTGCGCGCCATGGACGAGGCGATCCACTTTTTGGGGCTACGCCGGGGGGATAGATTTGGTCACGCTTTGGCACTTGGGGTTGATCCTGAACTGCACTACGAGCGAAAACATCACCAAATCATATTAAATAAACAAGATTTGTTGGATAATCTGATTTGGCTTATACATCGTAGTGTGGCGTTGAATGTGGAGATGCCAACCTATAAACTGAAAGAGCATCTCTGCTCACTGGCAAACCAACTGTTTGGCGAGATATATAGTCCATATCTGAGCAAGAATACGACCTACACATTAGAGGACTACTACCAGAGTATGCAACTCAGAGGAGACGTACCATCCGACTATATTTTTGGCGTGCGGATCCCGTCTCCCATCACGGATCCATTTGATTTGTTTGGGGAAAACGACAGTTCACTGCTGTACGCGAGATTGCAGTACTACAGAAAACAGAAAAAGCTTGCGGAACTGTATTGTTGCTATCATTATTGTTTTTCTGCGAAAAAAGCTGGTGAGGCACTCACCACAATGGAGATTACTCCAGAGTATATTGAATTGATCTCCAGAATGCAGGAGGCTATGCGTCGGTTTATTAACAGCTATGGCATAAGTATAGAATGCAACCCATCGTCTAATGTGCTGATCGGAACCTTTGAGCGCTATGAAAAGCACCCGATCCTTACATTTAACAATGAAAAGCTTAATTATCCACGACAAGGCGTACAAATGCATGTTTCCATTAATTCGGACGATCCCGGTGTGTTTGATACGACTCTAAGATTTGAATATGCTCTGTTGGCAAGAGCGCTTGGGGAGATGACAACTGCGTCGGGAGAGAGGCAACATTCAGACCGTGAGATTGAAAGCTATCTTCGCAATATAGCTAGAATGGGAAGGGAGCAGAGTTTCCCCAAAGCGTAATTTGTTCTGAATTGGTATAGACCCCGGCTGTATGTACCCGGGGTCTATGAGGTAGCACTGATTATTGGAACGATGACCACGCGCAGTAGTAGGAAAATAAAGGCAAGAACATCTCGCATGGTTCATGCGAGATGTTCTTGCCTGTCAAAGAACTCCCTGAATTGGGGGGTTCATTGTATAATGGGAGAAGAGAGTACGCGCGGCGGGATGTGGTGATTACGGATATAGTTGCACTGGTGCCGGAAGACAATCTGCTGCGAAAGATAGAGAAGGTCATGGACTACGGCTGGCTGTATGAGCGGCTGGACCCGCATTACAACTATGAAGTAGGGTGACCAGGGACGGACCCGGTGGTGCTGATAAAGATGTTGCTCATCCAGCACATTTTTGGAATACTCTCCTTGCGGCACACGACCGCGGACCGGGAAGGAAAATGGACGTACCAAAGCACGTCGGGGATATGCAGGAATTGTCCAAGGCGGGCGGCATGCGGTGCGGATGAGAAGGGGCAGAAGCTGCTGACAACACATATATGGCAGGAACACCTTGACCTGGCGGAGGCATTGCGGAAGACAGGGCGAGGTAAGGAGCTGTATGCCAGTAAATATAGAGACGATTGAGCGCGTGTTCGCGGAAGCAACGGAGAAATATGCGTTGCGGTACACATAGCACCGAGGTCTGGCCCGGGTGACAACCAGGGTGAGGCTCAAGTTTTCTGCGATGAACTTTATAAATGGCGGTGTGGAGTAGGGGTAACCTTACTTTTCCCGTATCTTCTGGCTATTTCACGCCCTTATGCAAAAAGGCGCCGGTTTCTCTACCTGAAAACCGCTCCTTCTTTGACAGTCTAAGCGGAGCGCTTACCGCGTTCTGGTCTCGTTCTTTTCCTTTACCATGGTCAGGGCTATGCGCTTTTTCACCGGGTCCGCCTCTACCACCCAGACCTTTATCACGTCCCCGACTTTTACCACGTCCGAGGGGTGCTTCACGAATCTGTCCGCCATGCGGGAGATGTGGACCAGGCCGTCCTGATGGACACCGATGTCCACGAAGGCGCCGAAGTCGATGACGTTGCGCACCGTGCCGGTCAGCTCCATGCCGGGCTTTAGGTCCTTGATGTCCAGCACGTCGGTGCGAAGAGCCGGGGCCGGCAGTTCCTCCCGGGGGTCACGGCCGGGCTTTGCAAGCTCGGAGAGCATGTCCTCCAGGGTGGGCAGGCCCACATTCAGTTCCGCGGCCAGCTTTTCCAGTCCGTATTCCTTTGCCCGGCTGCCTATCTGGGGCACGCCGCCGTTTCGGATGTCGCCCAGGGAGAAGCCCAGGGTCTTCAAAAGCGCCTTGGCGCTGTCATAGCTCTCCGGGTGGACGGCGGTGGCGTCCAGGGGCTCCCGGCTGTCCGCCACACGGAGGAAGCCGGCGCACTGCTCAAAGGCCTTGGGCCCCAGCTTGGGCACCTTTTTCAGGGCCGCCCGGGAGGGGATGGGCCCGTTTTCTTCCCGCCAGGCCACGATGTTCCTGGCCAGCACGGGGCCGATACCCGCCACGTAGCTCAAAAGCTCCGCCGAGGCGGTGCTCACCTCCACGCCCACGTCGTTGACGCACTGCTCCACCACCCCGTCCAGGGCGGCGGACAGTTCCGCCTGCTTCAGGTCATGCTGATACTGCCCCACGCCGATGGCCTTTGGGTCGATCTTCACCAGCTCCGCCAGAGGATCCTGCAGCCGCCGGGCGATGGACACGGCGCTGCGCAATGACACATCGTAATCGGGGAATTCCCGGGCGGCCAGGGGGCTTGCGGAGTACACGGACGCGCCTGCTTCACTGACGATGGCGTAGGCGGCGCCGGGGAGATCGGGCAGGAGGGAGACGATGAACTGCTCGCTCTCCCTTGAGGCGGTGCCGTTGCCGATGGCGATGGCCGTCACGTGGTGGCGCCGTACCATACCCTCAATGAGCTTTGCTGCCTGCTCCTTCTGGTGGGTCTGGCCGGGAAGGGTGAAGTACCCCACGCCCGTCTCCAGCACCTTGCCGTTCTCGTCCACCACGGCCAGTTTGCAGCCGGTGCGGAACCCCGGGTCCACGCCCAGTATGACCCGCCCCTTCACCGGCGGCTGCATGAGGAGCTGGTGGAGGTTTTGAGAAAAGACACGGATGGAGGACTCGTTGGCCCTATCCGTCAGCTCGCCCCGCAGTTCCCGCTCCAGGGAGGGGAAGAGGAGCCGGTCCCAGGCGTCCTCGCAGGCCATGGCCACCTGCCGGGCGGCCTCGCCGCTTCCCCGGACGAAGCGCCGCCGGATACGGTCCAGGACGCGGTCATCCGGCAGGTCGAGGGTCACTTTCAGGAATCCCTCCCGTTCGCCCCGGTTGACGGCCAGCACCCGGTGAGGGGCCATGCGGGGCACCGACTCCCGGTAGTCATAGTACATCCGGTAGACGCTGTCCTCATCCTTCGCCGCGGCGGTGTTTATGATACCGTCCCGCAGCAGCAGCGCCCGCAGGTCCTTCCGAAGGGCCGCGTCGTCGCTGACCGTCTCGGCGATGATGTCCCGCGCCCCGGCCAGGGCGCTCTCGGTGTCTGGCACGTCCTCGGTTATATACTTTTCCGCCATGGCGGCCACGTCTGACTGCGCCTGGTTCAGTAGCAGCCACTGGGCCAGAGGTTCCAGGCCCCGCTCCTTAGCCACCGTGGCCCGGGTCCGGCGCCTGGGCCGGAAGGGGCGGTAGAGGTCCTCCAGCTCCGACAGCGTTTTGGCGGCCTGCAGCTTTTCCGCGAGCTCCTCCGTCAGGACGCCCTGCTCCGTCAGGGCCTTCTCGATCTCCTCCCGGCGCTTTTCCAGCCCCCGTAGGTACGTGAGCCGCTCGGCGATCTGCCGCAGGGTCTGGTCGTCGATGGAGCCGTGGGCCTCCTTTCGGTACCGGGCGATGAAGGGGATGGTGTTGCCCCCGTCCAGCAGGTCGATGACCGCCTGTATCTGCCCGGGGCGCAGAGAAAATTCCTCCGCTATGGTCTTCGCATGATCCATGGTATGTGGTTCCTTTTCAATGGCCTCATTTTGGCATGGGTGTCATTATAGCAGGGTAATGCTTTCAACGCAAGCGAGGGGAGGACCGAGCCTTTGCTTTCCGCAGGCCGGCAGCCGCTCTTGCATACGGGCTGGAAGGGCGGTATATTTGATGGGTGAAAGCGCGTTAGCACGGATTGGGAGCGCGCTTATCCCGGGCCGCAATATGAATATTCCCTGGATGAGGAGGCGTGAGCATGAAAGGCAAGTTCATTAAATTTGTTCTAAACAGGGATGTAATGGGTATAGCGCTGAAGACTTTATACGCCTGCATACTTTCCTATGTGGGCTTTTGGCTGTGGCAGATCGACCCGAAGCTTTACTTCTCGGTCGTTTTTGCCGTTTGGGTCGTTCTCTTTATCTGCTTTGAGTACCGCCGGAATCGGCCTTTCTTTGCTGCCGCGTTTTGGCTGGCCTTTTTGAATCTTACTGTTTACGCATCTGTGCTGTATATCCGCTGGGAAACCAATGTTTTTAAGTCCTATGCTGACTGGGTGTGTATCCTCTATGGCGCGGCCCTCATCCTGGGGCTGGTCGTCTCGCTTATTAAGCTGCCGCGAGCCAGGAAGCCGGAACCTTCCGCCCCACTTTTCCGTGAGCGGACGTATGACTTGGATCGTATCAGGCAATATCTGTCCAAGACGGACCAGGTCGGCGTCAACGCACCCTGGGGCGAAGGGAAATCCTTTTTAATCCGGGCTCTGACAAATGATGAAGAGGTGTCAAAGGACTATGTTTTTATCCAACTCAGTCTTCTGTCCTGCAACGTAGATGACGTACAGGGCATCATTCTGAACAAGATCGAACAGCTCTTGGCCGAAAATCGCATTTTCTCCAAATACTCCCGCCAGCTGCAGCGCATGAGCACAAAAGGCGGTCTTCTCAGGGAGGTGGGAGAGATATTCTATACGCCTGACTATTCTTTTTCCGAGGCGCTTATGGGCCTTACCAAAGAGATAGAGCAGATGGATAAGCGGGTCGTGATCGTTCTGGAGGACCTGGACCGTATCCATGACGGCGCGACTGTGCGAAAACTCATGAGTATCATGGAATGGCTCTCTGGCGAGCGCATCAAGGTCATCTATCAATATGACGCGGACAATCTAAAGCGGGTGGATCCGCGACTGGATCGTGCCTATCTTGAAAAGTATATCCCGTATACCATTACGCTGACGGAGATCCCCTTTTCCGATATGCTCCGCTGTGTTCTGGAACAGCATAATGAATACGGGGAAGTTATTTCCAAAGAGGACTTTTCCTACCTAGGCCGGCCCGTGTATCTGCTCTATCACGTCAACAGATCGGTCGAAACATTTTACCTACAGCTGCATATCGGCGGCGTCACGGTGCGGCAGGTCGAGCACTACCTTCACGAGGTCTATACCATATTGAAGGGTGAGCCTGCTCTGCAGAAGGAGAACAGCAAGCAGGTGGTCACCACTTTTTTCTGCCTGAAGCATTTTATGCCCGACGTGTATGACCGGCTGGAGGTAAACACGCCCATTCTGGATACGCTGCTTCTTACCTACAAAGATAAGGAATACCGCATTTCGGACGCCGTCACGTTTCTGTCCCGGGAGGGCGCCCCCATTCAGGATGAGGATGAATTCCGGGAGATGCTTGGAGCGGAGGGCAACTGCAGGAACCTTTCTATCGCGCTCTTGTTTGGGTATGATCCCAACGCCGCCGGGTCGCCCGGCGCACGGCTGTATGAAACGACAGACAGCGATCTGCGCACGGCGCCGAGTCTGGAGGAAAACGACCGTAAGGACAGGCTTATCTGGAATTTAATGCGCAGCGGGCAGGCGGAATATACTAACAATTCGCTGGCCGTAACGTGGATGTGGGAGGATGTCCTGCAAAAACCGGCCGGATTGCAGCATGAATGCTATGTTGCCCTCTGGGATAGATTCTACAGAAGCGGCTTTGCAAAGGCTGGGAGCCGGACGATTTTCCGCATCGGGGTGAGAGGCCTTACATCTCTGTTTGAGGCGTTTTGGGCAGCCGGCGCCAGGGAAGAGCAGTGGCTCGCGTTTGTGGACTTCTACTTCAGGGAGCTCAAGTCCGTTGAGATCGATGTGATGCTCGTTGACGACCTTGCCCATTGTACGCTGCGGCACAAGAGCGTATATCTCTCCGTTCTGACACATTTCAACGAGCTGAAGGTGACCGGCAATATGAACCGGTCCAAGTCATACAGGACATTTCTGCTCCGCTATCTGCGGGCGCTGAGTGAGCTTGCCTATACTGAGACATATGAGATAGAAGGGATCAGGGATACGGGGGAAGACGGCGTTGACGGCGAAAAAGAGTATGTGGTCATGATACTGGACAGGCTGGAGGCGCGCCTGAAGGGCATGCGATATCTGGATCGGCTCCTGACCCTGCGGGAAGAGGTAGAGGTCATCTCCCGGTTCCTCCGGAAGAACCGGGAGATCATCCAAAGCCCAAAGCCGCTTCCTGATCCGTCTCCTCAGATTAGTACCTCCTTCAGCAGTGAATACCAAAATCAAAAGGAAATGGACCGCCTGACATCGTTCATGGAGACCCATGACCTGGAACAGAACTTGAAAGAGGCGGATGACAGCTACAAAAAGGGGAAAATCACAGCAGGCGAACTGCAGATGCTGTTCCGTAAAATAAAAGATGATACTGCTCATGACGAGGATCCGGTTAAGTGATGGATCTCACATTATTTCACACCTTCAGCGGTGATACTAAAGGAGATCGCGAGGAAGATAGCCTCACCGACTGGATGATGGCAATTCCGATAAGATTAAAGAAAACCCCATCAATGAACCGTTGGTTCACTGATGGGAACTTTTATGAGCGCCCCTGATATTTGAGTACGGCTAAGGAAGACCTATATCAAGACAAAGTTCTGCTTGATCCTATACTGAGTTTGGTCGCTTAACTTGGCTTTTTCAGCATATTCGGGCCATTTTGAGATGCTGTCCGTCACTGCGGCTATCGCTTGTTCTGCGGCTGTTTTTCGCAGCCCCATATGCTTTGCAGAGGCCAGCAAGTCCTCTTTGGTGATGCCATCCACCTTCCCGTTTATGGTCATTTGATGGTGTCCGGTCCACATACCGTCCGGATTATACGCATAGGTGACATCATATGCCGGAGACAGGAGCCAGTGGCCAGCTCTGTCCATCAGGAACGAGATGTTCTTCGTGTGGTCGTCATGGTTCCTGGCCAAAACGTTGAAGACCATCCGGCGATAAAACTGCTTGATCTCATCCTGGGATATGGACATCTGCCGCATGACGCCGGCCGCCTGTTCATAGCTGTATCTGCCGGGGAGGTTGAAGTCATAGTGGGCGATGCCGGCAAGCGTCTGCATGTGCAGTTTGTCCCCTGTGCCGCGGACGCGGTCGAACCGGCGCGTCATGAAGTGATACAGTCCGCCCTCTTCATATAACCGACACTCCTCCATATTGATCCCGGCGGCGGAAGCCATCAGATAGTAGGCATATTCGATCCGCGTATACTGCGGCGGGTCATAGCCCTCTTTGTCTCTGTTTTCAGATACCCCGTCGAACTTGACCAGCCAATGATTATAACCCTCCCCGGCGGAGACCTGGCCGGAGCGGAAGTCACCTGTACGCTCGTTCCAGGCAACGACGGCCTTTGCCCGGGCGCCACCGGCAGATGTGCCGACCCGGATGATCTCCTTCATTGCGCCTTTTCCTGCGGGAATACGGAAGCCCTTTCTGGAACGGAGGATATCTGACGCCAAGCGGGCCAGGCTGGCGAGATTGATTTTTTCATTCTCCGAGGGGGAGGGCCCTGTGGCGGGTACGAATTCCAGCGCCCCCATGCCCCGCTCACCGGTGTAGCAAAGCCGTTCAACGGGGTCGAAGGATTCCGGGGAACGCCCCTCTGACTGCAGCCAGGCATCGATAACGGCATTGCCGAATTTGTCCGGGAGGCTGTCTGCCAGTAGCCCGGGGAGCCCGTGGAAACTCCTGCGGGGCAGTTCGGGAAAGCTGTACACTCTGGTTGACAGCGGCATCACAATAGGAGATATCTCTATCCCGGAGGATAAGAAACTGCGCTCATACTCGAATGAACCGACTCCGGTCTGGTCATCGAACGCGACGACGCCGACCTTTGTTCCCCAGAGATAAACAGTGGCAAAGGTCATTTTTCATCACCCCATTTCCACTGCCGGGTTGAGTCCTTCTGACTTGCCTTTTTGCGAACTCGCTGCTTCTCTTTGTCATTTGCTATGAGCACGCTCGGCCGGGCCGTGGGCTCTGGTACGAGAGCATCTATGTTCTGTACCATGCCCAGAGCGCGAAGCACATTCAACATCGTAGAGACGGCAAGGTCTTCGCCGTTTTCGATTCGGCTGATCGTCTTTGCTGTCACGCCGGCTTTTTTTGCTGCGTCATTCTGGGTCATGTCCAGATCGATTCTGACTTCCCGGATCCGTTTGCCGAACTCCCGCAGAAACTCTTCATTGGATGATCGTGCCGTAAGCTTCATGTTCTGTGCTCCTCCGGGTCAGTACTATAGATAAAAGTAATATATTACTTTTTAAACTAATTATTTGCTTATAACCTTCCTCGTGTTATATTTTAAATGATTCGTTGAACCTTGTCAACACCCTTGAGACGGCTAACATCAATATGACAGCAAGGATGGCGTCCGTTTTTGTCGCCAACCGTCGAATATGGTCAAAACGGGAGATAATCCCAAGAGAAAGGTTTATAATTCCAGCGTGAAAACGCTGGAAGGGATGGTTCGTTTGCAGGAGATCATGCAGCTAGTGACTGAGATCAGCGGTAGAGGGAACAAGGGGTGCTATTATGTACTGTGCTGGGCGATAGACGTGGTGCGAGAACACCAGCCTGACGGGATGCAGATGAAAGAGGTGTGTGCTGTGATCAATAAGGGCGCTGGCATGACGCCTGGAGCGGCGGCAAAGGCGCTATCAAGAGCGGTGGATGACATATGGGATAACGGAAACCGTGAAAAGCTCTGCCAGATCTATGGCCGTCCACTGCTGGAGCGGCCATCGCCAAAGGAGCTGATCAATGTGCTGGCGCAGCATCTCTGGAAGGAGTGAGTCCGGTGAGCGGGGTGATATATCGACCGGTAGTGTGCGGCTTCACAGGAAAATACGGCATCTTGGCACAGGACACTGAGAGTCAGGCGTGTGCTGTGGCAGCCCCTTTTACCGACGAGAAAGATAGGGTCGATCGGCTCATCGCAGGGCTGGAGAGGGAGAAAACTTCCCTTGAGGATTTCGAGAGTGCTTTTCTGCGGGGAAAACTCACATAAGAATGCCGCCAGCCAGTTCGGGCAGGCGGCAAGGAGGGTTCAGGATGCGGGGATCGGCGAGAGGATGGCCCCGGAATGAGAGCTGTTTTCCAGGGCCTGACAATATACGGCCAGGACAGAGACCAATTCCTTGGGCGTGGGCTGTTCCAGAACGGGACGGCCATATATCTGCTGTAGCTTGTCCTGGTTGCCATAGACCCAGATATCGGCAGTGACGCGGGAGAGAGCCTTGGATATGGCCTTGACCGACATGCCGGTGCTGGTTTGGACCATGGCGCAGATCGTGCTCATCTTTGGTTCCGCCGGAAGGCAACTTCGAGCGGCCTCAACGGCTCGGCAGAGAACATAGTAGCAGGATTTGTTGCGCCGGCCGCTCAGTTCGGTTACAGTGCGTTGGATCGTATGTATGGGGGACCATCCTCTCTTGCTGAATTATTCTCGCTGGGATAGGGGAAGATCATTTCTTGGCAGTGGAGTAGCTTGTGCGATACATCCGTGTACTGCTTCCGCCATCTTTAGCTGCGTAGCAATAGACGAGTGCGTAGTATTTCTCACCGGGCGTCACGGTAAAGGTGTATTCGTTGCCATAGGAGGTGCGACTGTAGCTCAGCATGGATGGAGTAGAACTGGAGTAAAGGGAGCCTACCGGCTGTGTGCTGTTCCACTTATAGACAACAATTGAAGTAGCGCCGATGGTGTCCATAGTTTTTGTGCCTAGCGTACTAAAACCAACAGTCACTGTCCCACTGCTGAAACTGTCAATTGCTGCGTAGTATGAAGCAATGTAGGCATCTGACTGGGGTTGTGCCGGGGTGGATGCCGCAGCTGCGGCGGGAATAGAAAATGTAGTCATCAATACCAAAGTTAGGGCAATGATACTGATAAAACGTTTACTCATTTTGTGCCTCCATATAAAGTGAATCAATAGTTTTGATTAGATCGTTGCTGTTTTCAAATCCATAAAGAAAGCATTCAAAACTGCCAAACCACCAAATGGCACCGTAACTACTCATGTTGCTTAAAATGCTATGGTCTATGCCGCTTGTAGTGTAGATGTTGGGAGAACCAGCGTCTTTGGAGTACATGGATGTGTCGCCCGTCATATATGATGAGCAATTCAAAGTGATCTCATTGCCGTTGGTATTGATGAAAACGACAGTGAGAGAAGTCATAAAGGATGTGCGGATGACTTCATGCCGAAACATCTCATATCCCTCGGGCATCCATAGTGGGATCATGTGTTCCGGCGCGCCGATGGAATCCAGGGCCTCGGCCATTTCATCATAGTATACGGGCTTTGGCAGGGCGGTCGCCTGCGCTGGAGCCGCTTCGCGGGCTTGCCGTGACCACAGTTCCTCTGTGTTCCAAGTGTGGAACCAACCGACCTTAGCCGCAGTGAAAGCAGTGGCGGATATCAGAAGGGCCGCGGCTGCGGCGATAAGGGAGAACCGTAGTAGGCGGCGTTTTGCCCTGGGCCCGACTGAGGAGGCATTGACCGGTTCACTGGGATCGGACAGGATCTCCTCATATAAGGTCATTTCGCCGGCGTCGGGTAGGTATGACCTTTCAAACTCTTCCCAGGCGGCATCAGTGTCTGGGGCGTTCTCCCGAGATGCTATCACTCCGGCTATGTATAGGGTCGCGTCGATATCTAGGCTGGCATCCGCCTCCTTTTTAAACGCATCATTCCAGAGGAGCTCTCGCAGTTCATTAGTGGTCATAGAGTCAAACTGAGAGAAGTCCTGGCTGCGTTGCTGTTTTGAACCTTGCATCTTAACCCTCCTATTGCTTATATGTCGAAAAACGTCGCTTCGGGGACAGAGGATCAATATCTTTTGAGTTTTTCTTTCAGACGCTTGTGAGAGCGCTGAAGGCGCTTTTTGGCGGCCTCCCGGGTGATCCCCATGGAATCGGCTACATCCTGGACAGACATGTGACGAAGCAGAAAGCTTTTGAGCATATGCCAGTCCTCTTTCCCCAGAAGAGCTTCACAGGTGATGTCAAGTTCCAACTCTCCCAAGGGCAGAGAGTCCTCGGCAAGCGGATCCTCCTGATAATAAAGAAGCAGGGCGCTCAGTTTAGCCCTGCCTCGGATCATGTTATTTATGGTGTATTTCAAGGTCTGCATCAGCCAGCCGGGAGGATTCGGATGACTGAGCAAGACCGCTGGTTTTGTGCAAGCGATAAGAAAAGTGTCTTGTACCGCTTCCTTGGCAAGGCTCTCGTCACGGAGCAGTGACCGGGCGTAAGCCAGGAGCTTTGGGTACTCTTGCAGATAAAGTGCGTGGATGACCTGCCGCTGTTCCTCTGTCTCTATCATTGGAGCACTTCCTCTCTATGCTCCCTGTCCTGACGCTCCTTCTCGGTCAGCATGAAGCGGATCATGTTCTCAACGGAGGTGAGAAAGCTGTCCGGTTGGTATTTCAGAATGGTAAGAATGTTGAGAATGTGTGCGTCGCAATCACTGCCATAGATGATGCCATCGGCGCTGACGCGGAGTACGTTAATGATCTTATATAGGTTGTATACACCCATACCCTTGTGCCCGAGTTCTATGTTTGTGTAGAAGGAAGTGCTGATGCCTGCCTTCTCGGCGAGCTGTTCCTGGGTCATATGGGCGTTGAGCCGCGCTTGATACAGGTTGTTGCCAATGGTCTCTTGTAATTCGCTTTTGTTCATATGATCATCCCTCCCTAAGGGATGATTATATTTTTCGTGGGAAAGAGTTTGAATAAGCTAAAGAGCATTTCGATATTTCCTTCAGAAATAAAGGAGCAGCGAGCCGGCCTAGTATAACCTGGCCGCCAATGCTTTGAACAAATCAGAGGAATAATCCCTCAAAAAACGCCTTATCCGAAAAGCCATCCTTTCGTGTAAAATGAGCGAAAGGAGGATGCGAAGAATGCTTTTGATACAAAGAAAAGAAATGGAAGAATTCCTGGCATATCTGCAGGAACGAGAGTGTAGCGGGGCCACGGTGGCGAAGTACATGCACGATGTTGGTGTGTTGGCATCGTTCTGTGGTGGCCAAATCACAGACAAGGGCACGCTGATCGCTTTCAAAAAAGATCTTCAAGCAAAGGACTATGCGGCCACCAGCATCAATTCCATGTTGGCGGCTGTGAATCGGTTCCTTGATTTTGCCGGATTTACTCAGTGGAAGCTACGCCGCCTAAAGGTGCAGCGGACTATCTTTTCTGTAAAAGGAAGAGAGCTGACTCAGCAGGACTATGAAAGACTGCTCAGGGCCGCGAGGAAAGAGGGGGATGAGCGGCTGGAGTTGCTGGTGCAGACCATTGCTGCTACCGGCATTCGCGTAAGCGAGGTGCAGGCTGTAACGGTGGAGTGTCTACGGAAACGCCAGGCGGTGATCCACAACAAGGGGAAGATTCGTACGATCCTGCTGCCGAAGAAACTGTGCAAGGATCTGGCGGCATACTGCAAGAAGCATGGCATCCAGCATGGTCCGGTGTTTGTGACCAGGTCCGGCCGTTCTCTGGATCGGAGCAATATTTGGGGTATGATGAAGCGTCTGGCAGTACGGGCAAAAGTAGAGCCGGGTAAGGTGTTCCCTCATAACCTGCGGCATTTGTTTGCCAGGACATACTATAAGAAATATAAGGACATTGTCCGTCTGGCGGATATTCTTGGACACGCGAGCATTGACACAACACGCATTTATACGACACGTACAAGTATAGAACAGCAGAGGCAGATCGAATGTCTGCCTCTGCTGATATAGAAAAACTACATAATCCACATTATGTGGTGACAACAAACAATTATCACTTGAGTGCGCTCATTATAACCGCTTGCGGTGCAATAGTCAAGCCAAAATTGATGATTCCGGTGCTGAAAATCACTGCGGGTTGAAAGAAGCATGGATTTGTTGTCACGAGTAGGGCATACCCAAAGCTGGGGTGCCCATTTTGTCATACGCAAAAGCCGCTTTCGATAGCGGTTTCTCTGGACCATGGCAGCACGCCGGCCGCTCATCCTCCTTGGGAGGTGAATGAGAGGCCGGCGTTTTTGCATTTATGGAAGCGTCCGTTCACCACGTAATGTGGATTATGTAGTGGATGGAAGGAAGAACGGAGATGAGAAAGTCCAGACTGAAAGGCGTTCTCGCCGTAGCTTCGGCCATTGCATGCTTAGTGCCGGGTATCATTGCGCTGAATACGCTGGAGCACATGAGAGAGAAACCGCCGGAAGGAGCAGGAACAGCCTCCATCCAAATTTCCGGAGAGAGCAGGGCGACAAAGTATGTGGCCGTCGGCGGCGAGGAATACCGACTGGACCCTGATATCTCCACAATACTACTGATTGGCACAGATGACATGGAGCAGGAGCAGCATGAGGGCCATCGGAGTCAAGCCATGGCGGATTATCTGTCTCTGGCGATCCTCAACAGCCGGGAAAAGAGCTGTACCATCCTTCAGATCGATCGAAACACCATGACGGAGGTACCCGTTCTGGGCAGCAATGGGAAATCCATCGGCACCACCACTCATCAGATCTGCTACGCCCACTCCTATGGGGAAGGGGTGAAGCAGGGCTGTGAAAACACGGTGAATGCAGTGAGCCAGTTGCTCTGCGGTGTGCCCATTGACAATTATCTGTCCCTGACCATGGGAGCCATTCCGATCCTTAACGACACAGTGGCAGGCGTTATGGTCACCGTTGAGGATGACTTCACCGGAATTGATGATACCTTGGTGCAAGGAGAGACCGTTCACCTGATGGGCGAACACGCATACAACTTTGTCCACGAACGGATGCGGATGCCGGGGGATGACAGCAATACATCCCGTATGCGCCGCCAATCTGTCTATGTGGCTTCTTTAGCGGAGGCGATCCGGGAGAAGCTGGATGCGGATGATAGTTTTGCGCTGACGCTATTCAGTGCGGTGGCGGACTATCTGGTCACAGACTGTGCGATAGACGAATTATTTAAGCTCAGCGGCGACTTGGACGCATATACCCTGGAGGGGTTCGTGTCCATTGAAGGGGAAAACGTGAAAAAGGATCTAATCGAATTCTATCCGGATGAAGAAAAGCTCCAGGAGCTTGTGATTGAGCTTTTCTGCGTGCCGGTGGAAGAATAAACGCTGTTCCCCTGGAAAACGGGAAGCGGCAAAGCATGCGTGCGAAAAAAGAAAGGAGAAGACGATGAAAAAACGATTCAAACGTATGTTGGCGATGATGCTCGTGGCGGCAATGCTTCTATCAGGTGGCGTTCCTGCCTTGGCGGCGGAGGAAACGGAGGCGGTCACGGAAACCGAGGTAGAAGTCGGCGGACCCCTGCCGACGGTGGATGGGTTTGACGTCCGCAATGTTTACGTGGATCCGGTACCCGACAGCGGCGCGTATACGATCACCGTTCTAGGGGCGAAAAGCCGCAGTTCCGCCGGAAAAGAGCTCGTATTCGGAATCGCCGCATTCAACAGAATCACGAAAAAGGCTGAGGAAATGCCCGACCAGAATTGGCAGAGTCCGGACCTTAAGCAGCGTGTCACATTCAAGAATGTGACAGGTACGGACATCATCATCACGTCGGTGGATAAGGATTCGTCCCAGACGACGACGCCCGCAAAGCGATTCAACGAAGGCAATGTGGGCATAAAGTTTGTGCTGCCTGGAATGGACCTTTACAACGCCATGGAACCTGTGGACCCGGATGATGTTGTGAAAGGGACCGACAGCGTCACCATACAAAATACATCGTCGGAACGGGACTACGCCCTGTTCGACAGCAAGAAAGGGGAATTGGCGACCACGTGGCAGTCTGGCACAGGCAAAGAACTGACTCTTCCGATCGGGAGTGCCTCTATAGATGTGGTTGTCGCAGTCACGCGGATATCGAAGCCGAAGGAGCCTGTCATCATACCTGTCACGCCGGAGGTACTACCGGGGGGAGATGTGGCCCTTACCCAGGTCGGCTTTAGCCCCCGGACGGCTATGGCCGTTTTGACCATCCAGGCCACGCCGGGGCTGGCATATGCCGTCACCCAGGCGAACGGGGAGATCCTGAACATAAGCCAGAGGTTGAAGTGGGGCATCACGGCAGAGACCGAGGATGAGTTCAATGTGATGGCGGACTCCACGAATTTCTACACCGCTCCCGCGCAGGGGGAGCAAATTCGCTTCCGCGTACCAGCGGGCGGAACGTATAACGTGGTCACGCGCTTTCCGAACGGCACCACCAGCAGGCCGAATGACCCGTACCAGGTCTATTCAGTCAAGGGGAACGGAAACATACTTGGCCCCTATGAAAATCCGGATACCGGGGAGAAATATGCAAAGATCACAGTAAGGCCCGCCTCTGAGTATTCGCGATATGCGGCCACAAATACAGAAACAGGCAGAACTACCAACTACTACAGTCCTGTTAATGGAGCTGTCAATTTCGATGCGTATAATATTATGCCCATGGAATCGATCGTAATCGTAGCGCAGCCGATCCCGCTGACCGGGGCCGATGAGAATACGCCGTCTCCGGGCCAGGGGAGTCCCACCAGGGAAACCATGCCCCCGGTGCTGAATAAGTCCTTGAGCGGCGGGGGTGAGACGCAGGACGGACAGAACTTGACAGTGGGACCATGGAACGCCAATAACAGCACCTTTGCCAGCGGAAATGCCGCGGTGGAAAATGCGTTGAACTCTGGGATCGGCCAGCTGCTCGACCCGCAGAGTTTCAGCGGAGCAGCTCTGGTCAGCGTCGCGGTGGATCCCTTCACCATGCTCCTCCTTTACGGCTGGGATGGCAAGCCCAGCAGTGCGCTGTACTACTACGACGACCAGTGGTTTTCGACCCCGCTGGTAGACCTTGAAGACGGCACGTATTTGGTGAACTTCAGAGAGGGCATATTCGGCTATATAGATATTACCGACCTTGCCGGATAATCGATCGCTTAACAGCGCATCCCATGTGAGGAGTCAGCCAGCAGGCAAGCCACTACGGCCATTGCCTGCTGGCCCATGCCTATGCGGGCTGATGTGAGATATCAGGAAGAGCGTTCGGATAGCTGTATCAGAAGGGAGAAAGCATGAGGAGAAAAGTGATCGCCAGATTTATGATTGTAATATTGTGCGCACTGATGGTGCTGCCCCAGGTGGGCCTGACTGTCCGGGACGCTGCCATGGATACGGGAACTGTGGTCGAGTTGCCTGCGGAGAGCAGTGTGCAGCAGACGCAAGAAGTACAGGATGGCGAAGACCAGGGGAATAATATGCCCGCAGAGAGTGCGGAAAGTCTGGACGACCCGTCAGTCCCGACAGAGCAGGAGGGGAGTTCTACTGATACTGTAGCACCCTCTGAAGGCGCCTCAGAGCGTGAGGAGACCGAGGTCGGTGCGGACCAGGCCGGAGTCGATGCGTCCTCGACAGATGTTGCACCAGAGGCAGAGGAAGAACCGGCTGTGGATCAGGAACCTGTCGAAGAGGTAGGGCCTGAGAACGGGGAAGAGCCCACGGAGGGGGAGAGACCTGAGGTCTATACGCTCGCGGAAGTGGAGGCGATCATCGGGGACGGCATCTCTCTGGCCAGCTTGCAGGAACTTATGCCAGCCTCTATAGCAAGCGGTGAACCGGTCCCTATGGAATATTTCAAGTTTAAGTTGTCGAGCCTGGTTGGGTATGGGAACAAGGAATATTCCGACTATTCTGCGTTGGAGAGCAACTCGGAAGGGTATGAAGTAGGCGAGTGGCCTGGCAATACCAGCGGAGATGTTAACGACGCGATGTTCCCTGAGATAGATAATATGACCTTTGAAGCTCTGACCCTGAATGGGACGGTCATAGAATCGATCGGCATGGTCACGGTCACAGTCCTGGGGGAAGGGGGCTCTCCCATTACGAAGGACTACGTCTATTTTTCTCCCACGGTCTCGGGGGTCAGCGCGGACGCGATGGTGCTTCCGGATAATATCAGCAACACACATCTGTTTGAAGTGCGGTATGCCTACACAACATACGGCATTACATACCAAGTTTATTCAGGTGAGAGTGATATCAGCACGAGATGGCTGGATAGTGTCT
This sequence comes from uncultured Oscillospiraceae bacterium, assembly GCA_947631865.1. Lineage (GTDB taxonomy): Bacteria > Bacillota > Clostridia > Oscillospirales > Oscillospiraceae > CAJOIG01. The sequence goes on from CANRNF010000039.1 coordinate 24,572, forward strand.
TTGGTGTGCGACGCACAGAAACCACCAATGATGGGATGGCCTCTGTGGATGTGTCTATCCCTACTGGCTATATTGGCCATGTTTTTGTGGGTGATACAGATGGCTTCACGGCGGACAACGAAGTGTTCCCGGCGAACATGCCGGATTATGGCGGGTATCCCCTGGGACAGGAGCTTGAATATAAACAGGGGGATGTCGGCGCTGTAATAGATAATACCAGCGGTCCGGGTTTTTACTCTACGACCGGGACCTACTCGATCGGCAGTGCCGAACATAGAGTTACATCAACTCAGACGATCCGCGTTGTGCTGAGTGAGAAGGAGTACTATGCTTTCCATCCGGAGTATTGGACAACAGATAACAGAGACCGCCTCGCAACTGACGTACGAACTACAGAGCTGGTTTTCGAGAATGGTAAGTCAAAGGAGGCTACCGACGTCCATATTATTTTGGACAAAAACGGCGGGTACGATCTCGTTTGGGATTTTTCAACTGCGGAGGAGGCAGATGGGTCAGGATGGCTCTTGGAGTCGCTGGAAGTGAATGGCGTTGGACTGCGGATACCCTATATTGAGCACAGTGGGGTTTGGCAGGGGGAAACGGAAAAAACGAGCTTACCTTCGGGAGGAAGCATGTTTGTCACAGTAAATCGGGTGGATGAGACCAACACCTGCGCGTACCATCTCACGGTCATGGGCGCGACGCAGGGGGTAGCTATCACCGGGGGCAGCCTGTGCGCTGCAGGAGGGGAGAGCCAGCTGGTGTTAACGGATTCCACGGGGACAGAAGTAGAGTTTTTCTGCGGTCCCAATGGCCAGGATAGCAAATGGGTGCCGGCGGTGCAGTCGAAGCCAGTGAATGCATCCAAGGCGGGAAACGATTTCCACTATAACATCGGCGATTCGGCGCATCATTACGCGAACGTGCGCTTCAGACTCCTACTGGGCTATGAGTGGCGAGGTGACAATGTAGGAGTTAACGATGTTTCGTTCTTTGACCAGGAAGGCATCAGACGGCCATGGGGCGTGGATAAACAAGAGAGCAAAATATACACTGACAGCGACGGGTGGTGCTACCTTCGTCTGGGAACGGGAGAGGAGTATTACAACAGCGAACTGGGAAACAGGCGGCTGAGCATCACTGCCATACCAGCCCGATATGTGATCCAGTATCTGGCCGGCAACGGTGCGCCGATCAACGCGGGCGTGAGTTTTGGTGTGGATGGCATTACGGATATGCCCGGTTTCTTGGACGGAGGGCTGATCCAGGGAAACTGGGATAAGAAAAACACCGACACCTTGGATGGGAACCACGGCAATTATTACGGCATAGCGGCGAAGATTGGCAGCTACTTTGATTCGCGCATATCCAATACAGCGACCATACATGGTTCTGTGCCCCGCGACACCGCCGCGACCCGCCCCGCCCAGTTTCTGGGCTGGGTCGTTACTGACGCCAATGGGAATGCACTGGACGACCAAGGAAAGATAACAACAGACAGGGAGAAATATCTGATCTGCCAGCCGGGCAGAGCACTGCCCATTTCCGAAGTCATGGCACGTAGCGTACTGTTTAACAAGGGGGAGCGGTTGCATGTCATCTACCTGACGGGTGAGTGGAAGGCCAGAGCGCCGAGCTATACATACTATGTCACATTCAACGAAATAAACCGTGAGGGTATAGAGAAAACGCGCATCCAAATCGATGGCCTAGGAGACTATTTTGATGAAGGTGACGTTGAGGCCGGTAAAGGTGCAAGCGAAGATTACAGCACGGACGATTGGTATGTATTCCGAAGAGACAGCTACTTCGATTTGGAGGGTGCGCAAAGGCTGGATGGGCTCAATATAGCATTTGATCCGGATAACGAGCAGACGAAAGGACTGATGGAGGGAAGATTCAGGTGGTACAAATTCGACGCCGAGAAAAACAGCTCTGAACACCCACATCAATTTCTGTGGGGTCCGGTCCCCAATGGCGGTGAAGTGGATGTCTGGCTCATATCCAACCTGGGAGAGCTGTCGATCACCAAAACGGTCAAGAGCAAGAAGCAGGATGAACTTGATAAGGCATTCCCGTTCACGGTCACATTTACCCTTCCGTCGGACGATCCCGGCACAGAGGGTAATGAAAGTACGTATTTTGGCGATGGAACCTATAAAGCCATGTATATCGTCAGCGGTGCTGAGGGCGAACAGGCGGTCGAACTGAAGAGCGTTGGAGGGAATCAGTATACGGGAACAATTACCCTGAGAAACGGCCAGACCGCTTCTTTTATACTCCCTGATGGCACAGCGTATTCCATCACAGAGAATGTTGATGAGGGACTCTACAACATTGGAAAGAACGGCGAGAGCGGTGTTATCCAGGCAGCATCTGTGGCCAGAACTGCCGAGTTCAGCAACACGCCTAGCGGTATCGTGGCGATAAAGGCCCAAGTGGAGACAAATGATATAGAGGGCACAAAAGAGATCAGCACACCGGCGGATTTTATCACCGTTGGCAGCGGCGAATATGTAAAATACTCCATCTATGTCACCAACCGCGATGAAGAGCGTAGTGCGACCGTCACGGTGACAGATGAGATACCGAATGCTAAGGATGACGATGGTACGCGCAAGAGGCTTTCAGTAAACGAGGTTTCTGTCAGCGAGGGAGGGAAGTATATTCCGGGCAGCGAAACCGCTGGTACTGTCAAATGGGAGAATATCACGATAGAGCCGGGTGAGACGAAGGCGTTCTCTTTTACTGTTACTGCACCTGTCGCCTACAATTTGAACACCTATATCAATGCGGCGAATGTGGATTACGATTATGGGGGCGGTCATTCCAGGCATTTGAAAACCAATGAAGTATCTCTTCTGCTGGAGAAAGACTGGCTCCGCATCGGGAAAGTGCTCCCCAGGAACAGCCGGGGCGAAGCGGGCGACAAAGAATTCGTTTTCCATATATCGCTCTCCGGCAGCACTGAAACAGTATCCTACCCCTTTTTTGGACTTGCGGCCGAAAGCTATGAAGGGCAAGGGTTCAAAGTACCGGCGAACGGAACTCTTGATTTTACGAACGGTACAGCAGAAGTGAGGTTGAAAGAGGGCCAGGCGATCGCACTCTATGGCATCCCGGATGGTACGGAATACAC